>JAQGMS010000360.1 GCA_028292245.1 Ramlibacter sp. | reverse complement strand
AGGTGACGGTCACGGTCAACACGGCCCAAATGAACATTTTCGAACTAATGGATGCTGCCGACTATGCCGGGACCTCGCTGGCAGAACCGGCTTTGTTCAATGCATTTCGCGAGATGATCGTGCCGGGGGGCCCCACCTGGGCCGAAGAGCATGTCAAGCGGCTGTCGGCCAAGGGCATCCAGAGCGCGTTCCAGTTCTACAACATCAACAGCTTCGAGACTGTCGAGCGGATGATCCGCCGTGGCGTCTACAAGGGACCACTCGTGATGAACTGGGTCGCGATCGGCGGCGGCATGGACGCGCCGAACATCTACAACCTGGCGAACTTCCTGCGCGCAGCGCCCGACGGCGCCATGATCACGCTTGAGAGCTCGATGCTGAACGTGTTGCCCGTCAACATGATGGCGATTGCCATGGGCCTGCATGTCCGCTGCGGCATCGAGGACAATCTGTGGACCCAGGACCGCAAGAGCAAGATGAGCACGGTGAAGCAGATCGAGCAGCTCGTCCGCATCTCGCGCGAGGTTGGCCGTCAGGTCGCCAACGGCAAGGAAGCAAAGAAGATCCTCAAGATCGACACATTCTACAACAGCATCGAAGATACGCTGGCGAAGAATGGCTTCGCGCCGAATCGCAAGAGCACGTCCGCCTTTCAGCAGGCGGCCGAGTGACAATGTCAGCGCACGAGGCCACAGTCCTGATCGTACCGGGGTTGCGAGACCACGTCTTGCAGCATTGGCAGACGCTCCTGGCCTTGCGCCTGCCACGGGTCCGGACGGTCGTGCCGATGGGACGCAGCAACCTCGATTGCCGGGAGCGGGTCATGGCAATCGAGGAAGCTGCGGCCAGCATTGACGGCCCGATCACCGTTGTCGCGCACTCTGGCGGCGTGATCGCGACTTTGCATTGGGCGCGGCAGACGCAGCGCAAGCTGCAGGGCGCGCTGTTGGCGACGCCGGCCGATTTCGATCTGCCGATGCCGGAAGGCTATCCCTCGATGGCAGCGCTCGACGCCGGCGGCTGGCTGCCGGTGCCGCGCGATGCGCTGCCATTCCGCAGTATCGTAGCGGCAAGCCGCAACGATCCACTCGCCCGCTATGAGCGGGGAGCGGAATTTGCACGTAGTTGGGGCAGCAAGCTGGTCGACCTCGGTGAAGTCGGACATCTCAATCCCGCGTCCGGCTATGGCGACTGGCCTCAGGCCGACAGCTTGATCAGGGAGCTCGAAATCTCGGCGTCTCCCTGCTGGCTGAAGCAACTTATCACTGCGTAGCAGGAGGTTTCATCGTGGCTCGAGCAGTTCGCCTCAATCAAGTCGGCGGTCCCGAAGTAATTCGCCTGGAGCAGGTCGAGGTCGGTGAGCCCGGACCGGGCGAAGCGAGGGTGCGTCACACCTATGTCGCCGTCAATTTCATCGACATTTACTTTCGTACTGGACGTTATCCGCTGCCGCTGCCGAACGGCCTCGGCTCCGACGCCGTCGGCGTCGTCGAAGCGATTGGACCGGGGGTAACCGACATCAAGGCCGGCGATCGCGTCGGCTATCTGCTCGGACCGCAGGGCGCCTATTCGGACGTCCGTGTCATGCCGGCCAACGTGCTCATCCCGCTGCCTGACGGCGTTTCAGACCGCGCCGCCTCGACGCTGATGATGAAGGGCATGACGGCGCAATACCTGTTCCGGCAGGTCTACCCGCTGAAGGGCGGCGAGACCATTCTCTATCACGCTGCGGCCGGCGGCGTCGGCCTGATCGCCTGCCAATGGGCCCGCGCGCTCGGTGTCACCATGATCGGCACAGTGAGCACGGACGAGAAGGCCGCGGTCGCAAGGGCCAATGGTTGCGCCCACACCATCGTCACCTCGCGCGAGGACATTGCCCGACGCGTGCGCGAGATTACCGGCGGCAAGGGCGTTCCGGTTGTCTACGACTCGGTGGGCAAGGACACGCTGATGGCCTCGCTGGACAGCCTGCAACCGCGCGGAACGCTCGTCAGCAACGGCACCACGTCCGGTCCGGTCGTCATCGACTCGCAGTTACTCGCGGTCAAGGGTTCGCTTTGGGTGACCCGTCCGGCGATGGTTCATTACGCGACCCCGCGAGCGCACATGCTGGATATGGCGAAAGAGCTATTCGATCTGGTCCGCGCTGGAAAGATCGCCGCCGAACCCAGGCAAACCTTCGCACTTGCGGACGCAGCGGAAGCCCACCGGGCGCTGGAATCTCGCAGTACCACGGGCGCAACGGTGCTGGTGCCTTAATCCCTTCAATTCATATTATCGCCGAGGAAACCCTGATGAACACCATTGATACCCGCGGATCAAACACAAACGGCTTTCTGTTCGGACGCAAAGCTGCGTGGTTTGCATATGGCATGACGGTCTCGTTAATGATTGTCGACTATGTCGATCGTCAGGTCATCGTGTCGATGTTTCCGTTCCTGAAGGGGGAATGGCATTTGTCCGACAAGGAGCTTGGCTTCCTCGTCTCGATCATTTCCATTACGGTCGCCTTGTTCGGCATTCCCGTGGCATGGGTCGCCGACCGATTCAGCCGCGTCAAAAGCATCGTGGCCATGGCGGTGCTGTGGAGCCTCGCCTGCATTTCCTGCATGTTCGCGCAGAGTTACGTTCAGT
>JAQGMS010000504.1 GCA_028292245.1 Ramlibacter sp. | reverse complement strand
ACGTAATTCCCACCCACAGCACGCATGTCCACCCGACTCGAAGACTACGCGCTGATCGGTGACTGCCACTCGGCAGCGCTGGTCGCACGCACTGGATCGATCGACTGGCTGTGCCTGCCGCGCTTCGATTCCGGCGCGTGTTTTGCGGCCCTCCTCGGCACGCCCGAGCACGGCCGCTGGCTGCTCGCGCCCGCAGGTGAAATCACGGCCGTAAAGCGGCGCTACCGGCCGGACACGCTGGTCCTCGAGACCGAGTATGAGACGCCCGGCGGCGCGGTGACGGTCGTTGACTGCATGGCGCCGCGCATGGAAGCGCCTCGCCTCATCCGGATGGTGATCGGACGCAGGGGCCAGGTCGCGATGCGGATGCAACTCGTCGTGCGCTTCGACTATGGCGCAGTCGTGCCCTGGGTCTCCCGCAGCACCAGCGGCTTGAAGGCGGTCGCCGGTCCTGACACCCTCGTGCTCGACACGCCGGTCGCGCTGCACGGCGAAGGGCTGACCACGATCTCCGATTTCACGGTTTCCGCAGGTGACTCGATACCGCTCGTGATGACCTGGTACCCATCACACGAACCGGAGCCCGCGCGCATCGATGCAGCCGCGTATGTGACCGAAACCGAGAAATGGTGGCACGAGTGGGCGAGCCGTTGCTCGTATGGCGGCGCGTGGCGCGATGCGGTCGTGCGCTCGCTCATCACGCTCAAAGCGCTCACCTACGCGCCTACCGGCGGCATCGTCGCGGCACCGACAACGTCGCTGCCGGAGTACATCGGCGGCGTGCGCAACTGGGACTACCGCATCTGCTGGTTGCGCGATGCGACGTTCACGCTCTATACGTTCATGCGCGGCGGCTATATCGAAGAGGCGCGCGCGTGGCGCCAGTGGCTGATACGCGCCGTCGCCGGAACGCCCTCGCAGGTCAACATCATGTACGGCCTCGCCGGCGAGCGGCGACTGCCCGAGCTCGAGCTCGACTGGCTGCCGGGCTACGAAGACTCCCGCCCGGTGCGCATCGGCAACGCGGCGTACAGTCAGTTCCAGCTAGACGTCTTCGGCGAAGTCGCCGCGGCGCTGCATCTCGCCCGCGAGGCGGGCCTCGAAGCGAACGCGATCAGCTGGAACGTCGAGCGCGAGATGGCGCGATTCCTGGAGTCGGCGTGGCAGCAGCCCGACGAAGGCATCTGGGAAGTGCGCGGACCGCGCCGACACTTCACGCATTCGAAAGTCATGGCATGGCTCGCGATGGATCGAATGATCATGTCGGCGGAGAAGTTCGGGCTCGAAGGCCCGGTGGACCAGTGGCGCCGCGTTCGCGCGGCCATACACGAAGACGTGTGCCGCAACGGCTATGACGCCGAGCGCGGCACGTTCGTGCAGTACTACGGCAGCAAGGTGGTCGATGCGAGCCTGGTGATGATCCCGTTGGTCGGTTTCCTGCCGCCGGGCGACCCGCGCGTGCTCGGCACCATCGCGGCCGTGGAGCGGGAGCTCATGGTCGGCGGTCTCGTGCTGCGCTACCCGACGACGCCTGAAGTCGATGGCCTGCCGCCGGGTGAAGGCGTGTTCCTCGCGTGCACGCTATGGCTCGCCAACGCGCTCATCATGATCGGCCGCATCGATGACGCGCGCGTGCTATTCGAGCGTGTGCTCGCGCTTTGCAACGATGTCGGTCTGCTCTCGGAAGAGTACGAGCCGCGCCTGGGCCGCCTCGTCGGCAACTTCCCACAGGCGTTGTCGCACGTCGGGCTCGTCAATACCGCGTTCCGCCTCGACGGCCAGCAACCGCCGCCGCCGTGAATGGCGCGAGACACGCAGTCAGGTCTGCGCGGCCTCGGCCGGCTCCGGTTCATCGGGGAGCAGCAGCACGATCGCCGCCCTGAGCGCGGCGATCACGGCCATGACCCAGAGCAAGGTCGCAAAGCCCATCCCTTTGACCATCGGCCCGAGCAGCCACACCGCGAGCGAGCTGATGCCGAACGCCACCGTCAGCCGCATGCCGGCGACGCGCGAGCGCAGGCGATCGTCGACGTAGCGGACGATCATCGCGTCGGTGAACGGGATCGAGCCGAAAACGAAAACCATCACCGCGAGCAGTGACGCGAACAGCCACCAGTCGTTCGCGTACGCCGCGAAGACGAGCAGCGGCACCTGGATGATCGACATCCAGAGTTGCAGCGGCTTGAACGGCATGCTGTCGATGAGCCGGCCGACGATGACCTGCGCGAAGGACGCGACGGTGTAGATCGCCGCCAGCAGCATGCCGAGCACGGCCGGATCTTCGAGCACGCCGCGGAAGCGCTCGGTCATGAGCTGCGCGTTGCCGTTGGTCGTGAAGTTGAAGACCAGACTGCCCGCGACGGCAGCCACGGTCATGACGGTGAAGGCGCGAACCAGCGCCGCGGGTGACAGCGACACTTTCGCTTTCCCTTTCCGCTGCGAAGGCGCCTCGGTCTCTTTCGGGCACACCACCGCGAATGCGATTCCGCAGACGATCGCGAGAATGCCCGGCACGGCAAACGCTGCGCGCCAGCCGATCCACTTGATCAGGAAGCCCGTGACCAGCGCGGCGACCGCGATACCGAGATTGCCGGCGAGTCCGTTGACGCCGATGACCGCCCCGGGGTTCGGCACATTCTGTACGAGCATCGGGATGCCGACGGGATGGTAGATCGCCGCGAACGTGCCGATGAGCGCGAGACCGACCGCGAGCTGCCACGCGTTTTGCGTCAGCGCGGTGAGCAGGGCGGCGACGCCGATGCCCATGAAGAAGATGATCATCAGGACGCGCCGGCCCCACCGGTCGCCGAGGCGCCCGGCCGGCAGCGACCCCAGGCCGAACAGGGCGAACGCGCCGACGCGGTAAGGCATGAGATCCGCCCAGTTCGAGAAGCCGAACTCGACGGCGATCGTGCCGACCGCTGTGGCGAAGATCAGCAGGAACATGTGATCGATGCCGTGCGCGACGTTGAGCAGCAGGGTGACGGCTCGGGGGAATCGATCGTGATGCGGGGCAGGTTCTGAAAGCGTGGTCATAGACATTCGGGGGTGGGCCTTGTTCGTCATTCCGGACGCGCGCGAGCGCAAGTGATCCGGAATCCATTTTTCAACGCGGTTCAACGTCAAAGTGGATTCTGGCCTGC
>JAQGMS010000271.1 GCA_028292245.1 Ramlibacter sp. | reverse complement strand
GAGAGCCAGGTGCTGGCCCGCGCGGTGAAGTGGCACAGCGAGCATCGCGTGCTGATCGACGGCCACAAGACGGTGATCTTCAAGTAGGGCCCATGACCGCCCGCATTCCGCCGATCCAGTGCCTGCTCACCTTTGAAGCGCTGGCCCGCCTGCGCTCGGTGACGCAGGCGGCGGAGGAACTGTGCGTGACCCCCAGCGCCGTCAGCCACCGGGTGCGGCAGCTGGAACAGATCATCGGCGCCAAGCTGTTCGGCCGGGCCGACTTCTCGCTCACCACCGAAGGCAGCGAGTACCTGGCGCATGTGCGCGAAGGCATCGCGATCCTGGAGCGCTTCCCGGGCAAGGACGGCGCACAGGGCAAGCGCAAGCTGCGGGTCGCGGTGACGCCCACCTTTTCGCGTTCGATCCTGATGCCGCGCCTGCGCGGCTTCATCGACGCCTATCCCGAGATCGACCTGACCTTGCAGGTGTCGATCCCGTTGCTGGACGTAGTGGCCGAGGACGCGGACCTGATGATCCGCTTCGGCACCGGCCGCTACGCCGACGTCGAGCACGTCTGCCTGCTGACCGACGAGGTCACGCCGCTCGCCTCACCCAACTACATCCGCGCGAATGGGCCGTTCGACACCATCGAGGACCTGCTGGCCGCCAAATTGATCAAGAGCCCGCTGGAACCCTGGCGCACCTGGTTCCTGGCGCATGGCGTCGATGCGGGCGAACCCGGCGAGGGGTCGTCCTTCAACGACATCGGCCTGATGTGCGACGCGGCGGCGCAGGGCCTGGGCATCGCCCTGGTGCGCCTGAAATTGGGCCAGCCCTGGCTGGACAACGGCACGCTGGAGCGCATCTCCGAGCGCAATGTGCCCAGCCCGCACGCGCACTACCTGTGCTGGCGCACCGGGGCCATGGACCGGTGGGAGTGCGCGGCCTTTGCCGAGTGGCTGAAAAAGAGCCTAATCTAGACGCATGAAGATCAGCTCGTTCCAGGTTCGCTGCGTCAACGTGCCGCTGCCCGAACCCCATCGCACCGCGTCGGGCGTCATCGAAGCCTCACCGCTGGTGCTGCTGACGGTCGTGACCGATGAAGGCATTCAGGGCCACAGCATCGTCTTCACCTACACGCCCGCCGCCCTCAAGCCCACCGCGGACCTGATGCGCAACCTCGAGCCGCTGGTGGCCGGGCAGGTGCTGGCGCCGGCGGCGCTGTCGGAGCAGTTGAACGCGCGCTTCAAGCTGCTGGGCACGCAGGGCCTGGTGGGCATGGCGCTGGCCGGCATCGACATGGCACTGTGGGATGCATTCGCACGCAGCCAGGGACTGCCGCTGTACGCCTTGCTGGGCGGCTCGGCCAGGCCGACGCGCTGCTATGGCGGCATCGGCTACGACGGCGCGGAAGGATCGGCGCGGGCCGCCGAGCGCTGGGCGCGGGAAGGCCTGCGAGGGATCAAGGCCAAGATCGGCTATCCGACACTGACCGAGGATCTGGCCGTGATCCGCGCCATGCGCAGCGCCGTCGGCCCGCATTTGCCGATCATGGTCGACTACAACCAGAGCCTGAACCCGACCGAGGCACAGCGGCGGCTGCAGGCGCTGGACGCCGAGGGCCTCACCTGGATCGAGGAGCCCGTGCTGGCGCATGACTATGCGGCGCTGGTCCAGTTGGCGCAGCAAGCGCGCACGCCGCTTCAAGCCGGCGAGAACTGGTGGGGGCCACTGGACTTCCGGCACGCGTTCAACGCCGGGGTGCGTGACCACGTGATGCCGGACGTGATGAAGTGCGGCGGCGTCAGCGGATGGCAACGGGTGAGCGCGATGGCCGAGGTCTATGGCACGCCGGTTTCCAGCCACCTCTGGCCCGAGATCAGCGCGCAGCTCCTGGCCGTCACCCCCACGGCCTCTTGGCTCGAATACGCCGACTGGTGGAACCCGATCCTGCAACGGCCGTTGGAGATCCGGGAAGGCCTCGCCCGTATCGAGGGCGTGATCGGCACCGGAGTGGAGTTCAACGAAGAGGCCGTCCAGAAATACCTGGCTTGATCCCTCACCAACTCGTGAAAAATCTTTCACGCCCTCCTGCTGGGCTTGTGGGCAGAATCTTGGGATGAACGCTTCCATCGACAACCAGGTCGGCGATCGGACTGAGCGCCAGGCCCGCGTGGTCCATGCGCTCCAGGGCTTGCTGCCCCCCGAAGCACTGCTGTGGAACAGCGAGGAAACCACGCCCTACGAGTGCGACGGCTTGACCGCCTACCGGCAACGGCCGCTGGTAGTTGCGCTTCCGGAAACCGAACATCAGGTGCAAGCGGTGCTGAGCGCCTGCCATGCGCTGGATGTGCCCGTCGTCGCACGGGGAGCGGGCACCGGCCTGTCCGGCGGCGCGATGCCGCACGCGCTCGGCGTCACGCTGTCCCTGGCCAAGTTCAACCGCATCCTCAAGATCGATCCGCTCGCGCGCGTGGCGCTGGTGCAATGCGGCGTGCGCAACCTCGGCATCAGTGAAGCAGCTGCGCCTGACGGGTTGTACTACGCGCCCGACCCTTCCAGCCAGATCGCCTGCACCATCGGCGGCAATGTCGCCGAGAACTCCGGCGGTGTGCATTGCCTGAAGTACGGGTTGACGCTGCACAACGTCCTGAAGGTACGCGGCTTCACCGCATCGGGCGAGCCGGTCGAGTTCGGCAGCGATGCGCTGGATGGCCCCGGCTACGACCTGCTGAGCGTGGTGATCGGCAGTGAGGGAATGCTGGCCGTGGCCACCGAGGTCACCGTCAAGCTGGTTCCCAAGCCGATGCTGGCGCGCTGCATCATGGCCAGCTTCGACGACGTGCGCAAAGCCGGGGACGCGGTGGCCTCGGTGATCGCGGCGGGGATCATCCCCGCAGGCCTGGAGATGATGGACAAGCCGATGACCGCCGCTGTGGAAGATTTTGTGCATGCGGGCTACGACCTGACGGCGCAGGCGATCCTGCTGTGCGAAAGCGACGGCACCCCGGAAGAAGTGGAAGAGGAGATCGGCCGCATGAGTGAAGTGCTGCGCGCCGCCGGCGCCACCGCCATCGCCGTCAGCCGGGACGAGGCCGAACGCCTGAAGTTCTGGAGCGGCCGCAAGAACGCATTCCCCGCGTCGGGCCGCATGAGCCCCGACTACATGTGCATGGACTCGACCATCCCGCGCAAGCGGCTGGCCGACATCCTGCTGGCGATCCAGCAGATGGAAGTGAAGTACAACCTGCGTTGCGCCAACGTGTTCCACGCCGGCGACGGCAACCTGCACCCGCTGATCCTGTTCGATGCCAATGACCCCGGCCAGCTGCATCGCGCCGAACTGTTCGGCGCCGACATCCTGGAGACCAGCGTGGCGATGGGCGGCACGGTAACGGGCGAACATGGCGTCGGCGTCGAAAAGCTCAACTCGATGTGCGTGCAGTTCAGCCCGGCCGAATGCGAGCAGATGTTCGCCGTGAAGCGCGCCTTCGATGCCAAGGGGCTGCTCAATCCCGGCAAGGTGATTCCGACGCTCAATCGCTGCGCGGAGTACGGAAAGATGCTGGTGCGCGGCGGCCGGATATCGCATCCGGACCTGCCGCGGTTCTAGAAGGCTGCGGCCGCTACTTCTTGCACTGGTTGTCGTAGACGACGTTGTCGACGCCCTTGTTGGCGTCTTCGGCCTGCTTCCTTTCTTCCGTGATCAGGAGCGTGACGAAGGTCGTCACCGGCGTCGTGCCCAAGGTGGAGATGACCTCGGCGGCCAACGCACGGTCGCCCGTTCCGAGCAACGCAATGATCTGGTCGACCACCGGTCCGCTGGATGACGGCGGAGGCGGTGGGGGAGGAGGCGGGGGCGGCGGCTCCGGCGCGGGGGCAGGAGGAGGAGGCGGCGGCGGCGGCGCAGGCGGAGCGGGC
>JAQGMS010000510.1 GCA_028292245.1 Ramlibacter sp. | reverse complement strand
CCCCGCTGTGGCAGCAGCGCCAGCGGGCCGCCGACCTGCTGGCGGTGGCGTCCAAACACGGCGACTTCCCGATCCTGCTGGAGACCTACCGGGAGTGCCTGCGCGACGTCTTCGACCTGCCCGCCCTGATCGAGCTGATGACCGCGGTCCGGGCCAGGACGGTCCGGGTGGTGTCGGTCGACACCACCTCCCCGTCGCCGTTTGCCCAGTCGCTGGCCTTCCAGTACGTGGCCAACTTCCTGTACGAGGGCGACGCCCCCCTGGCCGAGCGCCGGGCCCAGGCCCTCACCCTCGACCGGGACATGCTGGCCGAGCTGCTCGGCACCGAGGAGCTCCGGGAGCTGATCCACCCGGAGGCGCTGGACGCGCTCGAGGCCAACCTCCAGGCCCTCGACGAGCGCTGGTGGGCCCGCGACCCGGATGAGGCCTCCGACCTGCTCCGCCGGCTGGGCGACCTGACTGCGGGGGAGCTGCGGGCCCGGTCCACCGGCGACTTCGCCGGCGCCCTGCTGGCCGACCGGAGGGCGGTGGAGATCCGGGTCGCCGGCGAAGCCCGCCTCATCGCCGTGGAGGACGCCGGCCGCTACCGCGACGCCCTCGGCGTCCACCCGCCGCCCGGCCTGCCCGACGTGTTCCTGGCCCCGGTCACCGACCCGCTCGGCTCGCTCCTGGGCCGCTTCGCCCGGACCCACGGCCCCTTCCGGTCCGACGAGCCGGCCCGGCGGTTCGGCCTGCCCGTGGGCGTGGCCGAGGCCCTCCTGGCTGCCCGGGCCGACGCCGGCGTGCTCCTCCGGGGCGAGTTCCGGCCTGGCGAGTCGGGGCAGGAGTGGTGCGACGCCGAAGTCCTGCGCCAGCTGCGGCAGCGCTCCCTCGCCGCCCTGCGCAAGGAGGTCGAGCCCGTCGACGCCGGCGCCCTGGCCGGCTTCCTGCCGGCCTGGCAGGGCGTGGGCAGCGACGGACCCAGCTCCGTGCAACGGATTGGCGGCCTGGACCGGCTGTTCGAGGTGGTGGGCCAGCTCCAGGGGGTGGCCGTCCCGGCCTCGGTGCTCGAGCGCGACGTCCTGTCCGCCCGCGTCGGCGACTACTCGCCCCGCATGCTCGACGAGCTGGCCGCGGCGGGCGAGGTGGTGTGGGTCGGCGCCGGCCCCCTGGGGCGCGACGACGGCAAGGTCCTGCTGTTCCTGCGGGGCAAAGCGGCCCTGCTGCGGCCACCGCCCCAGGCCGAGCGGCCGGCGGGCCCGGAGCACGACCGGCTGCGCGAGGTGCTCGACCGCCGGGGCGCCTGCTTTCCCGCATCGCCGATGTGTCCGTCGACCAATACCAGCTCGGCCCCGAACACGCGAATCGTGTCGAGAATCGGCTTGGGCGTGGTCGCCGGCGCGTACACGCGCACGGGCAGCTGCGCGGCGGCACCGTACGCGGCGAGCGCGGCGCCTGCGTTTCCAGCGGTCGGCGTGACGAACCCCGGAACGCCGAGCGCTCGCGCGCGAGTGACGGCGGCGCTCATTCCCCGCGCCTTGAACGAGGCCGTGGGATTGAGCCCCTCGTCCTTCACCCACAGCCGCGCGACGCCGATCTCGCGTGCGAGTGCAGGCGCATCGTGCATCGGCGTGAGTCCTTCGCCGAGCGAGACGGGCGCTTCATCGGCGAGCAGCGGGAGCACGGGCGAATATCGCCACATGTCCCAGCGCGGCGCCAACGACTCGCGAGACGGAAACGCGGAGTCGTAGAGCACAAGGAGCGGTTGTCCGCACGTCGGGCAGACGGAGGCGAGCGCAGTACCAGGCGCGCGGAAGTCGCACGCCGAACATTCGAGGTGCCAGATGCTCAAGTGAGTTCCAGTAACAAGGTGGCTAGTGGCTGGCCGGCGCGTCGACAATGCGCACGCCGCGAATCATGTCGTGGAGTTGTTTGTCGAGTCCCACACCGTTGTCAGTATACATCGGACTGCGCCGACCCCAGCCTTGAACCGGGATGTACGCTGACGACGACGCGTAAACGATGATCGTCGCCCTGCGTTGAGCGTCGTACCAGAACGCATAGTACTCGTGCAGCGACAGTGGGTGGTATGGCGGCAGCATTTGACGCATCGCCTTCGACGGCATTCCCATGTGCGCCGTCAGCGGCGTCGCGCCCGAATTGAGATCGCTGTGCGTCTGCATGTGAAAGAGGCAGAGCGTGCGCTCCACGCCGTCGATCGTGATCTTCTGCATGTCGACGATCGTATCGGACCGTGCGAAGGGCTGCGGGTCGCCCATCGCCGCGAGCCACGCACGCTGATCGTAATCCGCGAGCTTTCGCATGGACTCGATCGCGTAGTTCCTGCCTGTCGCCAGACGAAATGCACTGTCGCCGGTCACGGTGTACACGCCGAACGACGCCTGGTATAACTCCGACGACGGATCCGATCGCGCGGCGTAGTGGCGACCGGCCCCGGGCGCACCATACGCGTGGTAATTGACGCCGTGGAGGCCGAGCGGTTGCCAGATCGTGTCCATCACCTGCGTCTCGACCTTCCATGTGGAAGGGAGAACGGTGAGCTGCACGTGAAGGCGACGCTCGAGTGAGGGGCCGTCCTCGAGAACGCGCGAGCGTGGCGATGAGCCTCCCGTCGCAAGGACAATTGCCAGCGCCAGCGGAACGGTGCGGATCGGCATTCTGCCCAATGTAGCGCGACGCCCGGTACGTCGCGATATGGCAGCCACCTGTTGACAACGCGCATCCCGGCATCCATGGTAAACCATATGGTTTACCATTCCCAGTCCCTCGACCACACCTTCGCCGCCCTCGCCGATCCCACCCGCCGCGATATCCTCGCGCGCCTCGCTGCCGGGGATCGCACCATCAGCGAGCTCGCCGCGCGCTTCACGATGTCGCTCCCCGCCGTCTCCAAGCACGTGCGCGTGCTACAGCGCGCGGGGCTCGCGACTGTCGAGAGGGAAGGACGCGTGCGGCGCGCCACGCTGAGCGCGGTGCCCATGCGCGACGCGCTCGCGTGGATCGCGCACTACCGAAGGTTCTGGGAGACGGAGCTCGACATGCTCGCTGCCTATCTCGAAAACCCTTCACCAGCGGATGCACCATGGCCAACAAAACCGCAGCACCACCAACCCTCGAAGTCCGCCGCACGATCCGCGCGCCGCGGCAGCGCGTCTTCGACGCGTGGACGAAAACGGAAGAGCTGAAGGCGTGGCACGCACCGGGTCCACTCACCGTCACATTGGCGGAGATCGACCTGCGCCCGGGCGGCAAGTATCGCATCCACATGACAGAGCCGAACGGCACGGATCACAAGGTGTCGGGCGTGTACCTT
>JAQGMS010000361.1 GCA_028292245.1 Ramlibacter sp. | reverse complement strand
AAAACGACATGTGCAGGATATTTATTTTGGCGGCGGCCGTAGCCTGATCCGCGGCCCTCTGTCGCACAACCGCGTTCGCCAAATGTCACTTTTCAAGGAAAATCGCAGATATCGATATATCCGATAGTAACCGTCAATATTTATCGTTTGTCAAAATGATAGGCCCGCGTAGCGTAGCGCGCATGCGCTTTCGCATGACAAGAAATAATGCGCTGGAGGATCTCCCTGCATGACGACGACGATCGACGGCCTGCGAAGCCCCTCACTCTCATGGCTGCCCTTTCTCGATCGTGAGCACACGATTGCGCGGCCGGGCTACAGCCGCTGGATGGTGCCGCCGGCGGCACTCTGCGTGCATCTGTGCATCGGCCAGGCCTATGCGTTCAGCGTCTTCAACCTGCCGATGACCCGGCTGCTCGGGGTTTCACAATCGGCGGCCGGCGACTGGAAGCTGACCGATCTCGGCTGGATCTTCTCCATTGCCATGGTCTTCCTCGGATTGTCAGCCGCGATATTCGGGCGCTGGGTCGAGGAAGGGGGGCCGCGCAAGGCGATGTTCACCGCCGGCGTCTGCTGGGCCAGCGCGTTCCTGGTCTCCGCGCTCGGCGTCTACCTGCACAATCTCTGGCTTATCTATCTCGGCTACGGCGTGATCGGCGGCTGCGCGCTCGGCATCGGCTACATCTCGCCGGTCTCGACATTGATGAAGTGGTTTCCGGATCGCCCGGGCATGGCCACCGGCATGGCCATCATGGGCTTTGGCGGCGGCGCCCTGATCGCTTCGCCGCTGTCGGTCTGGCTGATGGGCCTGTTCTCGTCGTCGGCGGATGTCGGTGTGCTCAAAACCTTCATCGTTCTCGGCTGCGTCTATTTCGTCTTCATGATGGTGGGCTCGCTGATCGTGCGGGTGCCGGCGCCCGGCTGGAAGCCGAAGGGCTATGTGCCGCCGGCCGTCGCCACCAAGATGATGACCCGGAATGACGTCTTCGTTTACCAGGCGGTGAAGACACCGCAGTTCTGGCTGATCTGGATCGTATTGTTCTGCAATACCACCGCAGGCATCGGCGTGCTCGGACAGGCCTCCGCGATGAGCCAGGAGATGTTCCCCGGCCAGATCACCGCGGTCGCCGCCGCCGGTCTCGTCGGCCTGATGAGCCTCTTCAACATGGGCGGCCGCTTCAGCTGGGCTTCGCTGTCGGACTTTATCGGGCGCAAGAACACATACTTCGTCTACATGACGCTGGGCTTCTTGCTCTATGTCACGGTGCCCTATGCCGGCGGCAGCGGCAACGTCGTGCTGTTCGTGGCCTGCTTCGTGATCATCGTCAGCATGTATGGCGGCGGTTTCTCCACCGTGCCGGCCTATCTGCGCGACATGTTCGGCACCCGCTATGTCGGCGCCATCCACGGCATCCTGCTCACCGCATGGTCAGTGGCCGGCATCGCCGGTCCGGTGCTGATCAACTACATCAGGGAATACAACGTCACCCACGGCGTGCCGAAGGCGCAGGCCTACAACACCACCATGTACATCATGGCGGGGCTGCTGGTCATCGGCTTCATCGCAAACCTCTGCGTCAAGGCCGTCGACAAACGCCATCACATGAAATCCGAAGTGGATGCCGAGGCTGAGCCGGCAAGCGCTCTGGCAGCGGCGGGAACTGCGCAGGCAGCTTCCGGTCGCGCATAAGGGAACGCACGATGAAACCATTATCGCATACGGAAACTTCAACGCTGCAGGTGCTGTTGAGCTGGGGTGAAGATCTGGTCGCACGCGCCGTCGCCTCGATGAAGCCGAAGCACAGCGCCAGTCAGGCCGCGGCCGCGGTGGCCGAGAGCGGCAATCCCTCAGGCGTATAGAGCAAGATCATGCAACAAGCCGAAGCGGCACAAACCACCCGTTTGCAATTGGTGCTGGCCTGGAGCTTTGCCGGCATTCCACTGCTGGCGGGTGTGGCGCAGACCCTCGTCAACGCCATGAAGCTGTTCCAGTAGGGCCTGAGGGATGCAAAACGCGGCCGCATCTCTCAGGGAACTGCACCGACTGGTGACCGACGACGGCTTTGCGCTTTCGATGCTGGCCGTCGTCGGTTTTGTCACGATCCTGACGTTCGGCTTCGGCGCCACGCCGGAGGTTGTCGCGCCGCTTCTCATTCTCGGCATCGCGACCGCGCTGGCCGAGCGAAAGCTGCACGCGAAGAAATAGCTGCCCCTGGCTTCAGGCCGGCTGCGCCGGCGGCCAGGGCCGGTCCGGCCGATAGAACAGCGCAAGCTTCAAGCTCTCGGCGATGCGCGCGGCCTTCCTGCCGAACTCGCCGCGCAGCCGATCGTCGAACAATTCGCCGCAGGTCTCGTCGAATAACGCCAGCCAGCGTTGGAACAATTCCAGCCTGATGCCTTCGACTTCGAGATGTTTGGCGACCGGATTGCCCTTGTAGCGTCCGCTGGTCAGCATCACGGACGACCAGAACGCATACATCTTGGTCAGATGCGGCTGCCAGTCGCCGGGAATGGCGCGCGCAAAGATCGGCCCCAGTTCGGGGTCGATGCGGATCTTGGCGTAGAACGCATCGACCAGGCGGCAAATGCTTTCCTCGGAGACATGGTCGAGCTTTTCCAGCGTGCTCATGGCGCCCTTGTTACTTCACCCGCAGCGCCTCGGCGAGATCGCGTTTCAGTTGGCGGGCTTCCTCGAAACGCCTGGTCACGTCGCGCAGGATCGCCGCGGTTCCGGTCGGACGGTTTTGCTCGTCCTTGAGCAGCACAATGGTGAACTCGACGGAGATGCGGCGTCCGTCCTTGGTCATGGCCGGCACCGCCAGCAGGTCGCCATGCCCGTACTGGCTTTCGCCGCTCGCCATCACCCGCTGATATCCGCGCCAGTGCCGGTCGCGTAGATTGTCCGGTATGATCAGATCGAGCGGCTGACCGAGCGCCTCCTCGGCGGTAAAGCCGAAAATCCGCTCCGCGCCGGCGTTCCAGAACGTCACCGCGCCGCTGCGGTCGGTGGCGATGATGGCATCCGAAGCCGTCGCGAGGATCGCATCGCCAAGACCGGAAGGGGTATTCATCACTTCGTCCCAAGGGCTGTCTGGAATCGCAGGCGTCAGGCGCGAGGTGCGATCCTCACAATGGTTTCGACCAGCGTCCGGTGGTTTGCAAGCGATGAATATCAGCGCCCGGTATCGAAAACATCGATACAAAATTCATGGTGACGGGCGCGGCGAAACTTGATCAGCGCCGTTTTCTTGTTCGCTGCGCGGGCCCTTTGTCGGCGGTCTTTGCATCGGCAACGCGATGCATCAGCTCAACCGCGTTCGCAAAATGATCGCCCTCCCGATCGAGCGGATAGACCACATAGGCCGGCATCGAGAATTCCGGCGCCTTGGCGACGAGGTGAAGCCGCTTCGCCTTCAGCAGCGGGTCCATGAT
>JAQGMS010000231.1 GCA_028292245.1 Ramlibacter sp. | reverse complement strand
CAGCACCACGTTGTTGCGCTTGCGGTCCAGCTTGATGACCTTGAACTCCATCGTCTTGTTTTCGTACGGAGTCAGGTCCTTGATCGGACGGGTGTCGATCAGCGAACCCGGCAGGAAGGCGCGGATCCCATTGACCAGCACCGTGAGGCCGCCCTTGACCTTGCCGCTGGTGGTGCCGGTGACGAACTCGCCGGACTCCAGGGCCTTCTCGAGGCTCATCCAGGACGCGAGGCGCTTGGCCTTGTCGCGCGACAGGATGGTGTCGCCGTAACCGTTTTCGATGGCGTCGATGGCCACCGAGACGAAATCGCCCACCTGGACTTCGATTTCGCCCTTGTCATTCTTGAATTCGTCGATCGGCACATACGCTTCGGACTTGAGGCCGGCGTTCACGACGACAAAACTGTGCTCAATACGGACCACTTCGGAGGTGATCACTTCGCCGGTGCGCATTTCGGAGCGCTGCAGCGATTCCTCGAACATCGAGGCAAAAGATTCCATGGATTCAGACATTCGGTTTCCTTGCACGTCGCACAGGTTTCCAGACGCAAAAGCAAAATCGCTTCAACGCGGCTGTTGTTATGACTGGGACGGCGGTTGTTGCGGCTTGGGGCCGCGGGTTAAGTTGATGAACCGCACGGCCTGGGCGCTGTCGCGCGAGAGGGGCTGTGCGGGCCTTGCAGCCTGGCGGGCCTGCAAAAGCGGCTAGCTTTTGCTTTTCCTGCTTGCGAAAGGCTGTTTCTCTTCCCACCACCGGAGCACTTGCGCCACCGATTCTTCAACCGTTTGGCTCGAGTTATCCAGGAGGAGGGCATCTTCTGCCGGCTTGAGGGGCGCAACCGCGCGGGACGAGTCCCTTGCGTCGCGCGCCTCCAGGTCAGCGCGAAGACTGTCGATTATAGTGGAAATTCCCTTTGAAATCAACTGCTTATGGCGCCGTTCGGCACGCTGGGCGGCGCTGGCCGTGAGGTAGACCTTCAGCTGGGCGTCGGGAAAGATGACGGTGCCCATGTCGCGCCCGTCCGCCACCAGCCCTGGCAGGCGCCGGAAGCCCTGCTGGAGCGCCACCAGCGCCGTTCTCACGGCGGGGAGTGCGGAAACGCGGGAGGCGTTCATGCCGGCTTCCTCGGTGCGAATCGCCTCGGTGACGTCCTGTTCAGCCAGCATCACCCGCCCCGCGGCGAAGCGCACCGGCAGGGTCTGCGCCATCTTCCCGATGCTGTGTTCATGGGCAACGTCCAAGGTCAGGCCGGCCCGCACGGCCGCCAACGCCGTGATGCGGTAGAGGGCGCCGGAATCCAGGTAGTGGTAGCCCAATTGATGCGCGACCTGCGAGGCCAGCGTGCCCTTGCCGGAAGCGGTGGGGCCGTCCACGCAGATCGCCGGAATCCGCGATGCCGGCGTCCGGGCGACCGAGAACAAGGCTTCGAAGTAATCGGGGAAGGTCTTGGCGACGCACTTCGGGTCCTGGATTCGCACCGGCAGGCCGGCCGGGTTGAACGCCGCCAGCGAAAAGCACATCGCGACCCGGTGGTCGTCGTAGGTGTGGATGCTCGCGGCCCGCCACCGCGCCGGCGGCGTGACGCGGATGAAGTCCGCTCCTTCGGTTACCTCCGCGCCGAGCTTGCGCAACTCCGCCGCCATGGCGGCCAGGCGGTCGGTCTCCTTGACCCGCCAGCTCGCGATGTTGCGCAGCGTGCTCGGGCCGTCGGCGAACAGCGCCATCACGGCAAGCGTCATCGCGGCGTCGGGAATGTGGTTGCAGTCCAGGTCGATTGCCTTGAGCGGCCAGGCACCGCGCGAGACGGTCAGCGAGTTCGGGCCGCCTTCCACGCGCGCGCCCATCGCGCGGGCAGCGTCGATGAAACGGATGTCGCCCTGGATCGAATCCTCGCCCACGCCGGCGATGCGAACGCTGTCGCCCGCCTGCGCCGCGATCGCGCCAAGCGCGACGAAGTAGCTGGCGGACGAGGCGTCGGCCTCCACATGGATGCTGCCGGGCGAGCGGTAGTGGCTACCCGCCGGGATGGTGAAGCGCTGCCAGCCCTCCCGGCGCACCTCGATGCCGAAGCGCGCCAGCAGATTGAGCGTGATCGCGATGTAGGGCTTGGAAATCAGTTCACCCACCACCTCGATCACGACGTCATCGTGAGCAACTACGGGCAACGCCATCAGCAAGGCGGTGAGAAACTGGCTGGACACGTCCCCGCGCACCTGGATCGGCGCGCCGAGCTGCAACCGCGGCCGCCCGATCCGCAGCGGCGGGTAGCCCTCGATGCCCAGGTAGGCTATCTCGCAGCCCAGTTGCCGCAGCGCATCGACCAGGTCGCCGATCGGCCGCTCGTGCATGCGGGCGACGCCGCTCAGCTCGAACTCTCCGCCGATAACTGCCAATGCAGCCGTCAGCGGCCGCATGGCGGTCCCGGCGTTGCCCAGGAACAGCCGGGCATGGCTCGCCGGGGCGCGGCCGCCCAATCCGGTGATCTCCACGTCGGGGCCGCTGTGCTTCACGCCGCAGCCCAGGGAACGCAAGGCGTCGAGCATGACGCGGGTGTCGTCGGAATCGAGCAGGTCCTGCACGATGGTCGTGCCGGCGCTCAGCGCCGCCAGCAGCAGGACCCGGTTGGAGATGCTCTTGGAGCCCGGCAGCCGCACCGTGCCCGCGGCGCTGTCCAGCGGCGGGATGTCGAGGAATGCGGTGGAAAACATCAGGCCCGCGCCGGCGTCGGCACGCCGGTCATTTTTTGTTCGTGCCCATGCGCCAATTCGCGCGCGCCTGGCTGGCCTGCGCGATCAGCCCTTCCAGCGCCTCGGCGTTGCCGCCTTCGATCATCACCTCCAGCGCGAGCAAGGTGCGCTGGAAAATCTTCGATTGCTCCAGCAGCTCCTGGCGATTGGCCAGCAGGATGTCGCGCCACATCTTGGGCTCGGCGGCGGCGATGCGCGTGAAGTCGCGAAACCCGGGGCCGGCCAGCGCCAGGAAATCCTTGCCCTGATTTTGCGAGGTGATGCCGTTGATCAGCGCGAACGCGATCAGGTGCGGCAGGTGGCTCACGGCCGCGAACGCCGCGTCATGCGCCTCCGGCGTCATCTTCGTGACCGTGCAGCCCAGGGCCTCCCACACCTGCACCGCTTTCTCGGCCTGGGCCGGATGGGTGCGGTCGATGGGTGTGAGGATGACCTGCTTGCCCGTATACAGGTCCGCGTCGGCATGCTCGACACCGGACACTTCCTTGCCCGCTATCGGGTGGCAGGGCACGAACGAACCGATGTGGTCGCGCAGCACGCGGCGGGCGGAGTCGATCACGTCGCGCTTGGTCGAGCCCACGTCCATGATCAGCATGTCCTTGGTGACCAGGTGCTTGATGGCCTTGAGGGTGGCTTCGGTTGCCGCCACTGGAACCGCCAGCAACACGATGTCCGCGCCGGACACTGCGAGCAGCGCCGAGGGCGCTTCGACGTCGATGACGCCCATCGACAAGGCGCGCTGTGTGGTCGACGGCGACTTGCTGTAGCCGACCACCCGCTTGACGAGGCCGGCGCGCTTTAGCGCAAGCGCGAAGGACCCGCCCATCAGACCGCAGCCGATCAATCCCAGTTGTTCGAACATATTGCTGCTGTCTTCAATCGGTCACGGGATAGGTGCCCAGCACCTTGTAGAAAGCGCACAACGACTGAAGGTCGGCCAGCGCGGCCGCCACGTGGCGCTGCGAGGGATGGCCTTGCACGTCGATGTAGAAATAGTATTCCCATTGGCCCGAGCGGGCCGGGCGCGATTCGAATCGTGTCATCGAGACGCCGTGCTGCTTGAGCGGCACCAGGATGTCGTGGACGGCACCCGGCTTGTTCGGCACCGACACCACGACGCTCACGCAATCCCGGCCGGAGGCCTGCGGGGCTTCCAGGGTCTGCGGCAGGCAGACCACGGCAAAACGCGTGCGGTTGAAGGCGTCGTCCTGGATCGCGTGGGCCGCCACGTGCAGTCCGAATTCGGAGCCGGCCCGCTCGCTCGCTATACCGGCCCACGCGGGGTTGGTGGCGGCCAGGCGCGCACCCTCGGCATTGCTGGAGACGGCGCGGCGCTCCGCTTTCGGCAGGTGCTTGTTCAGCCACCCCTGGCACTGCGCCAGGGCCTGCGGATGCGCCAGCACCACCTCGATGCCTTCGAGCGATGCCGACAGGCGCAGCAGGTGATGCCGTACCAGCAGGCTGATCTCGCCGATGATGTGCAGCGGCGAATGCAGCAGCAGGTCGAGCGAGCGGGTAACGACACCCTCGCTGTTGTTCTCCACCGGCACCACGCCGAAGTCAGCGGTGCCGGCGGTGGCAGCGTGGAAGACTTCGTCGAAATTGACGCAGGGCACGTGCTCGATGCTGGAGCCGAAGAACTGCACCGCCGCCTGTTCGCTGAAGGTGCCGGCCGGTCCCAGGTAAGCCACGCGCTGGGGCGACTCCAGCGCCCGGCAGGCCGACATGATCTCGCGCCAGATCGTCGCGACGTTGGCGTTCTTCAGCGGACCCGGATTGGCGGCTTGGAGGCCGTTGATCACCTGGGCCTCGCGCTCGGGACGGAACGCGGGCGAACCCTCGGCGCGCTTGATCTCGCCGACTTCGTTGGCCAGCGCGGCACGGCGATTCAGCATTTCCAGCAGTTCGCGATCGACGGCGTCGATGCCGGCCCGCAGCCCGCTCAGATCCTGGGCCATCAGGCTTCGCCCTCCGGAGCCGAAGCGTCGGTGGCGTCGTCCTCGGTCTCGCCCGCGGCCGCATCGTTTTCCACGATCCGCTGCAGTCCGCTGAGCTTGGAGCCCTCGTCCAGGCCGATCAGGGTCACGCCCTGGGTGGCACGGCCCAGTTCCCGAATCTCGCTGACCCGTGTGCGCACCAGGACGCCCTTGTCGGTGATCAGCATGATCTCGTCGTCGGCGTGCACCAGGGTGGCGGCCACCACCTTGCCGTTGCGCTCGGTCTGCTGGATGGCGATCATGCCCTTGGTGCCGCGGCCGTGGCGGGTGTACTCGGTGATGCCGGTGCGCTTGCCGTAGCCGTTCTCGGTGGCGGTCAGCACGCTCTGCTGCTCGTCCTCGGCCACCAGCATCGCGATGACGCTCTGGCCGGGATCCAGCGACATGCCGCGCACGCCCCGGGTGGTGCGGCCCAGCGGCCGGACGTCTTCCTCGTGGAAACGCACCGCCTTGCCGCCGTCGGAGAACAGCATCACATCGTGCTGTCCATCGGTGAGCGCCGCGCCGATCAGGTAGTCGCCTTCGTCGAGGTTGACGGCGATGATGCCGCCCTTGCGGGGGTTGCTGAATTCGTCGAGGGCCGTCTTCTTGACCGTGCCCATCGAGGTGGCCATGAAGACGAAGCGGTCCGCCGGGAAAGCGCGGGCATCGCCGGTGACCGGCAGCACGACGTTGATCTTCTCGCCTTCCTGCAGCGGGAACATGTTGACGATGGGCCGGCCACGGGAGCCGCGCGACCCCGCAGGAACCTCCCAGACCTTGAGCCAGTACATGCGCCCGCGGTTGGAAAAGCACAGGATCCAGTCGTGCGTATTGGCGATGAAGAGCTGGTCGACCCAGTCGTCTTCCTTGGTCGCCGTCGCCTGCTTGCCGCGGCCGCCGCGCTTTTGCGCGCGGTACTCCGAGAGCGGCTGGCTCTTGATGTAGCCGGAGTGCGAGAGCGTCACCACCATGTCGGTGGGCGTGATCAGGTCTTCGGTCGCCAGGTCCTGGGCGTTGTGCTCCACCACGCTGCGGCGCGCGCCCAGCTTGGTCTGGCCGAATTCCTGCCGCAGGGCGGCGAGTTCCTCGCCGATGATCGTCGACACCCGCGCCGGCTTGGCCAGGATATCGAGCAAGTCGTCGATCTCGGCCATCACTTCCTTGTACTCGGCAACGATCTTGTCCTGCTCCAGCCCGGTCAGGCGCTGCAGCCGCATCTGCAGGATTTCCTGGGCTTGCGTGTCCGACAACCGGTACAGGCCGTCGCCGCCCATGCCGAACTCGCGCTCCAGCCCCTCGGGGCGGTAGTCGTCGGCGCTGATCACGCCGCCGTCGGCGCGCGCGCGGGTGAGCATCTCGCGCACCAGCTTGCTGTCCCAGGAGCGGCTCATCAGCTCGGTCTTGGCGACCGGCGGCGTGGGCGATTCGCGGATGATCCGGATGAACTCGTAGATGTTGGCCAAGGCGACGGCCAAGCCTTCGAGCACGTGGCCGCGCTCGCGGGCCTTGCGCAATGCAAACACGGTGCGCCGCGTCACCACTTCGCGGCGGTGCTGCAGGAAGACCCGGATCAGGTCCTTCAGGTTGCACAGCCGCGGCTGGCCGTCGATCAGCGCGACCATGTTGATGCCGAACGTGTCCTGCAGCTGGGTCTGCTTGTACAGATTGTTCAGGACGACTTCCGGCACTTCCCCGCGCTTGAGCTCGATCACCAGGCGCATGCCCGACTTGTCGCTCTCGTCCTGGATGTGGCTGATGCCCTCGATCTTCTTTTCATTGACCAGTTCGGCCATACGCTCCTGCAGCGTCTTCTTGTTGACCTGGTAGGGCAGCTCGTCGACGATGATGGACTGGCGCTGGCCCTTGTCGATGTCTTCGAAATGGACCTTGGCGCGCATCACGACCTTGCCGCGGCCGGTGCGATACCCCTCTTTGACGCCGTTGATGCCGTAGATGATGCCGGCGGTGGGGAAGTCGGGCGCCGGGATGATCTCCATCAGCTCGTCGATGGTGGCGTCCGGGTTGCGAAGCAGGTGCAGGCACGCGTCGACGACTTCATTGAGGTTGTGCGGCGGGATGTTGGTGGCCATGCCCACCGCGATGCCGCCGGAGCCGTTGACCAGCAGGTTGGGCAAGCGGCTGGGCAGGACCAGCGGCTCTTTCTCGCTGCCGTCGTAGTTAGGCCCGAAATCGACGGTCTCCTTGTCGATGTCGGCCAGCATCTCGTGGGCGATCTTGGCCAGCCGGATTTCCGTGTAACGCATGGCCGCGGCGTTGTCGCCGTCGACCGAGCCGAAGTTGCCCTGGCCGTCCACCAGCATGTGGCGCATCGAGAAGTCCTGCGCCAGCCGGACGATCGTGTCGTACACCGACTGGTCGCCGTGCGGATGATATTTGCCGATCACGTCACCGACGATACGGGCCGACTTCTTGTACGGCCGGTTCCAGTCGTTATTGAGTTCGTGCATCGCGTAGAGCACGCGCCGGTGCACCGGCTTGAGCCCGTCGCGCGCGTCCGGCAGGGCCCGGCCCACGATCACGCTCATGGCGTAATCAAGGTAGCTTCGCCGCATTTCCTCTTCAAGGCTGATGGGCAGGGTTTCTTTGGCGAATTGGGTCATGAGGGGAAGGTCAAGCGGAAGGTCGGAGGCGGCGCGGAGCCCCTGATTTTACGGTCAAGGGCCCTGTCGCGAAGCCGCAACAGAACGGGGGAATGAGGTTTTGTCCTACGTGGCCCGAACCGGTTATCGGTTGATTGTGTAAGGACGTGTGGCACAATGATTTCACGCTTTTGGTGATGGTCACCTTAAACGTCGTATTCACGCAGCGCGGCTGCGGCTTTTTCCCCAAGAGGAGAACCATGAAGAAACTGAACAAAGTGGCGCTGATGTTTGCCGTCGCTGCGCTGGCAACAGCGGCCGGTGCGCAAACTCGGGTGACCGCTGCCGATGGCGGTAACCGCATCGACAACTGGCAAAACGGCTCCGGTGAACTGGTGTGGAAGAACGGCACCAACGAGCTGTGCTGGCGCGATGCCTTCTGGACCCCCGCCACCGCCGCCACGGGTTGCGATGGCGCCCTGGTTGTGGCCGCTCCGGTCGCAGCGCCTGTCGCCGCTCCGGCTGCACCGCGCGCCGCCGCCCCGGCTCCCGCTCCGGCACCGGCACCGGCTCCCCAGCCGCCCGCCGCTACCAAGGTGACCTACGCCGCGGACGCGTTCTTCGACTTCGACAAGGCTGTGCTCAAGCCCGAAGGCAAGGCCAAGCTCGACGACCTGGTCGGCAAGGTCAAGGACATTAACCTGGAAGTGATCATCGCCGTCGGCCACACCGACTCGGTCGGCACTGATACCTACAACCAGAAGCTGTCGGTCCGCCGCGCTGAAGCCGTCAAGGCTTACCTGGTGTCCAAGGGCATCGAAAAGAACCGCGTGTACACCGAAGGCAAGGGCGAGAAGCAACCAGTGGCTGACAACAAGACCGCTGAAGGCCGCGCCAAGAACCGCCGCGTTGAAATCGAAGTTGTCGGCACGCGCGCCAACTGATTTCCAATCCGCCTTTCATGGATTGAAGCAGACTTCGGCCTGCTTGCCAGCCCCGCCAGCTCACGCTCGCGGGGCTTTTTCTTGGGGCCGGTTCGGCGGCGCCCCGATTGCGGGACAATAACAACATGCAGCAACCGATCCTGAACGCCGATCCGGCCGAACTGGCCAAATTCTCCGAACTCGCGCACCGCTGGT
>JAQGMS010000423.1 GCA_028292245.1 Ramlibacter sp. | reverse complement strand
GAGGCCGGCCACGTGGCCGGTCCACAGACCAGCGGGGCATGTGCGTATGGCGCGAAGCGATTGCTTCACCATGTCCTCACCCGGTCTTGGCACGTGGTTGCATACCCACTAGGATGCCAAAGCACTGGGTGCAAAGTCAGATCAGCATGAACGACGATGCGGTAGACAGGGCTGCAAGGCCGACCGAGCGATCCGACATACGCGGGACGGATGTCAGCCTTGTGCGCCAGGAGACGGTCGTGCTGCTGGTCGACCTGGTGGAGTCGGTACGCCTCATGCGCGAGCACGAGGCCGCCAGCGTTCAGCGATGGGCCGACTTTGTCCACATCGTCGTTAACAATATACTCCCGCGTCATCGCGGTATTCTCTTAAAAAGCCTCGGCGACGGTCTGCTCGCTCGCTTCGAGACTGTTCCTGATTCCGTCGACGCAGCTGCGGCGATGCACCGGATGCTTGCCAAGAAGAACGCTGGCATACCGGAAGAGCAGCATTTTCATCTTCGGGCCGGCATCAACGCCGCGATGACCTGGAGTGACGGCATCGATATTTACGGCACGGGCGTCAACCTCGCTGCCCGCCTAGCCACGCTGGCCGGCCCGGGTGAGACGATTGCCAGCGCATCCGCGCATGAACAGCTGGCGGCCAGCCTGGCTAGCCTGGCAAATCCCGGCGAGACCATCGGCAGCGCCGCGGCCCGCGACGAACTTACGCATGGCGTGGATGCAACGTGCGAAGACCTCGGCAATTGCATTCTCAAGCACTTTGACAAGCCGGTTCGTGCGTACCGGGTCGGTCCAGCGAGCCCGCGTCCAACTTTACCCGGACGGCGCGACTACGGCGCGTCGATGCAGCCAACGATTGCCGTGATCCCTTTCTCGGCAAGGACCGATACTCCTGCATTCCTTGATATCGGCAACCTCATTGCCGACAGCGTGATCTGGCGGTTGTCGAAATCAGCGAACCTGAAAGTCATTTCGCGGTTGTCGACCGCCGTCTTCCGTGGGCGCGCAAACGACGTGGGAGAGGTTTCTGCGCTTCTCGGCGCTACCTACGTCCTTAGTGGGGCCTATGTCGTCGATAATGACCGGATCATGGTGACCGCCGAACTCTCCGCCGCACACAACAATCAGGTCGTCTGGACCGAGCGGATGAGCGGGGAAGTCGACGATCTGCTGCGGCCTGAAAGCGAACTAGCCGATCGCATCGCCAGGAGCGCGCATTTCGCAGTGTTCGACGCCGAGGTCGAGCACATCCTCACCCAGCCGTTGCCCACGCTAGCGAGTTACTCGCTGCTATTGGGCAGCATTAAATTGATGCACCGATCGAGCAAAGATGAATTTCTCCAGACGCGGAACATCCTCGACGAGTTGATCAACCGGCATAGCCGCATCGCGGCCCCGCGGGCGTGGCTTGGAAACTGGTTCATCCTCAGAGTAACCCGTGGTTGGTCCGAAGACCGCACGCGGGAGGCCGCCGAGGCCTTGAACGCCACCCATGCAGCACTCGACCGGGATCCATCGGACGCCCTTGCGCTGGCGACCGAAGGATTTGTCTATTGTCATTTGTTGAAAGACCTGGACACGGCGCACAAGCGCTGCAACGAGGCTGTGGAAGTCAACCCAAGTCACGCCCTCGGCTGGCTCTATCTCGGCACCGTCAAAGCGTTCATGGGCGACGGGAGCGCGGCGGTGGAAGCGACCCAGCGCGGGATGGAGTTGTCGCCGCTCGACCCGCAACGTTACTATTTTGAATCCCTCGGCGGGACGGCATTGCTTTCCGCGCATCAATACGGCGATGCCGAAAAACTTGCGCACTCATCGTTGAAGCTCAATCGGATGCACCCGTCGACCTGGCGGGTCCTGATCATCTCACTGGTTTGCCAGGATCGGACGGATGAAGCGCGGGCCGCGCTCGCCAGGTTGCGAGAACTTGAGCCGGCCCTGACTGTAGAACGCTATTTGGCGCGCATGCCAAATTCACAACTGGAAATTGGCCGGAATTGGGCACGCTGCCTCGCCATGGCGGGCTTGCCGTCGGGCAACGGGAGCAATCTTCCGCAATGATGAAGAAAAATACCACGGCGTGTGAAACAGGACACATTTGAAACAAGTACGACTGGCGCAGAGTGGACGCAGCCAGAATAGCTACCGGAAAGCTAACGCTTAACTCGGAGGAGATAAGATGAGCCAACTCGGTGGAGCAGGCGGCGCCGGTGGCGCTGGTGGAGCTGGTGGCGCCGGCGGCGCGGGTGGGGCCGGAGGCGCGGGTGGCGCCGGAGGTGCGGGCGGTGCGCTTTTCGGCACAATGGCCGATGTCTACGCCAATCCGATCATGGTGGAAGCGCTCATCCTTGGCCGCGAAGGCACTACAACCGGACCCGACAATCACTTCTACCCACCGGCATTGGCCGGGCTGGACCAGACGACCCAGTTGGAGCGCTGGGAACCCTGGGTACGTGCTTATCTCGCTGTCGGCGAGATCATGAACGGAATCAATTTCCGCAAAACGGCGGCCGGCAAGGCTTTTCAGGTCAGACATGG
>JAQGMS010000198.1 GCA_028292245.1 Ramlibacter sp. | reverse complement strand
GGGCGGGGCGGGGCGGGGCGGGGCGGGTGGGAGGCGCTATCCATCGGGGGGCTAGGGCGCACGCGAGCCGTCGCCTGCGAAGTGCGTCGTTTAGCGCTGCGTCAAGCACACCAACGGCGGCGCGCGTAGCTAGTTGCGTGTGCGCAGTGACGCGATCAGCGCGTCGATATCGGCCTTGCGCCACGCAACCGTCCGTGTTGTCAGCTTGAGCCCAGCCGGATAGCGGCCCTGCGCGATTCCTTGGTACCACGAAGACTGCGAACACGAAAGAGCCGCAGGACCTCTCGTACTCGAAGCAGGCGGGTGCAGAGCCTGCTGTCAATGCGGTTTGTTGGTGCAGTGGCATTTCGAGTCTACTTGCGTCTGGTCGCTCGCAACTTGTTTTGGCTGCGGACCGATCATCATATGACCGTGATCGCGCGACGTTGCGGTATCCAAGATGGCACTAAGCATGGCGGTATGGGGGGTACTCACAGTCGCCCGGGACGATGGGTTAGGGTGAAGCAACTCCGAAGGCGATCGCGACCTCGCTCTTTCAGCCCAGGTTCTCACGCAGGAACGCGAGCTTCCACTCTCGCGTCATCCGCCCGCAGTCGACGCGAGTTCGGGTATCAATCCCTCTTCCTTCATTTCGACCCAAAGTGTGCTGGGAACTGGATGACGCAGCAACGCGAGATTGCGCATCGCTTCGTCGGGCTTTTCGTGGCCGACCACGACGCTGGTGACGGCCGGATGCAACAACGGAAACTGCAGGGCCGCGGCAGCAAGCGGCACGCCATGGCGGCCGCACACCGCTTCGAGCCGGCGAGTGCGATCGATGATCGATTGTGGCGCTGGCCTGTAGTAATAGCGTGCCCCGTCAACGGCGCCCGTCGCGAGGATGCCGGTGTTGAACGGCGCCGCAAGCAAGACCGACACTTTGTTTTCTTGGCACCATGGCAGAAGCTCGTCGAGCGCAGCATGCTCCAAGAGCGTGTAGGCACCGGCCAGCATGATGTAGTCGAGCTCGCAGTTGCGAGCAATCCGCAGCGCTACATCCGGGCTGCTGAGACCGACACCAACAGCGCCGATTGCGCCGGAGCTGCGCAATGCCTGCAGCGCTGGATAGGCACCAGTCAAGGCTTGCTCATAGCGTGCGTCGAACTGGTCACCGTGCTTGTCTCTGTCAAGATCGTGAATGGAAACCAGGTCGATGCGCCCTAGTCTGAGCCGGTCGAGGCTGCCCTCGAGCGAGCGCCTTACTCCGCTCTCGCTGTAGTCGTAGCTGTCTGGCGCATTGCGGCCTACCTTCGTCGACAGTACGAACTCATTGCGGGGACGGTCCCGCAGCGTTTGGCCATAGCGTCGCTCGCTCTCGCCCCGGCCGTACAGAGGTGCTGTATCGAAGTGGCGCAATCCGGCGTCCCAGCAGGTATTGAGCAGCTGCGCTCCGGCGTCGCCCGCACGGCCAAAGGAACTACCGCCGCCCACACCGAGCCTCGAAATTGTGAGATTCGTGCGGCCCAGTGGGCGTCGCTCAATCGGATCGATGGCGATCGCTGTCATTGCGGGTTTTGCTCCTTGCCCCATGAGAGGCGGCGGTGCCTGCCTCGTGCGGCGCGGTCGGCGCCCGGAAATACGAAGGCTAGGTCGTACACGTCCGCCCCGAAATCAGCGGGCAACCCGGCCATTCCCAGTGCAGATTTCGTTTCCATCAATGCAGCGCCCGCCGCCGCGCCGTCGAGCGCTTCGATGAGTAAGACCGTATTGAACGCACGCGTCTCCACCGTTGTCCCCGGTGTCTTCTTGAAGTTTTGTGCAGGTAACCCGCCTAGGCGGCTGCCCCAGTGACAGCCTGTGATGCGCGGCATCTCGCGGGCGGCGTCGATCGCCTTTGCAATGTCTGCAACCGCTGTCTCGGCGAGGCACAGGCATGCCATCGCCGCCCCGACACCGATGCCTGACGAGCGCTCAAGGCGGCATGGCGAGCGCACAAAATTGCTGAAGTCAGGCCGCATGGCTTCCGACCACGGCGTGGGCTTCTGCAGCAATTCCACGTACTCGGGGGACTCGAATACCCCGGGCTGCTCCACGTCATAGAACGTGAAGTAGCAATGGCTCGCGCGTGTCCGGTTGACATAGCGCCGGCCCTCGTGGATACCGGCGGCTGCGACTCGTTCAGGCACGTGTTCCTCGGTGTGCCACCGGTCGTACTCGGCTTCTCGCGCCGGTGCGATGTCGTTCCAGAGAGCTAGAAAAGCTTGTCCCTTGAGGGCCATGGGAATCCTTGCATGTTGCTTCTTCGGCTATTGGGGAGTGATGCCGGCCTCTTTCGCCAGCTTGTTCCACTTGGCGACCTCGCTCTTGATGAAGACGGAGAACTGTTCCGGCGTGCTGGTCACCGGCGGCTCCGCACCGAAGTCCGCCAGTTTCTGGCGGATTGCAGGCATCTGGACGATTTCGGCGATGTGCGCATTGAGCTTGCCTACGACGTCCGAAGGCGTTCCAGCCGGAGCAAAAATGCCGAGCCAGATTCCGACGTCGAACTCCGGCAGCCCCATCTCCGCAATCGAAGGCACACCGGGAACGAGGGCAGAACGCTGTGCGGTCGACAATGCGATCGGGCGCAGTCTGTCCGCCTTGATGAAGGGCATCGCTTGGAGCGGTGTGAGAAACGCGACGGGGATCTGGCCGGCGACCAGATCGATGGCGATAGGCGCTTCACCCTTGTACGGCACCTGCACCAGGTCGACGCCGGCCATGTTCTTGAGCATTTCGATCATCAGATGGCCGGATGTGCCCATGCCCGGGGAGCCGAAGCTGATCGACCCGGGCTTCTGCTTCGCCAGCGCGATGAATTCGCTGAAGGAACGGGCCGGGAATGTCGGATTGACAGCTAGGATATTCGTCACGACCCCGATGCGGGATACGGGAACGAAGCCCGAAACCGGATCGTACGGCAGGTTCTTATATTGCGCCGGCGCCATGGCAATGTTGCTGATCGAGCCGACCAGCAGGGTATGACCGTCGGGTTTCGCGCGCGCCACGGCGCTCGCACCGATCGTTCCGCCGGCTCCGGGCACGATATCAACCACTACTGGCTGGCCAAGCCGCGCCGACAACTGCGTGCCAATAAGGCGGGCTATGGTGTCGTGGAGACCGCCGGCGGGAAAGCAGACGATCACGCGGATCGGCTTGGTTGGGAAGTCTTCGGCAAAGGCAGCCCCTGCGCCGCCCCAGAGCAGGATCAAGGCTACAACAAGCAGACGCAGCGAGGATTTCATTTTTGTCTCCAGTAGTTCCTAACTCGACCTGGCCTGAGGGGCAATGGCGAGTTCACGTGACAACTTGCGCGTCTAGCGAACGCAGTTTCTCCCAATCGATCTCGTAACCCAGTCCCGGCTTGTCCGGCGCATGCACATACCCTTCGCGATCGACCTTGATGTCGACCTTCAGTCCGAACTGGTGCCACGCTTCGGGAACGACGTGCTCGTAGAAATGCGTATTCGGTATCGCCATGATCACGTGCAGGTTGGCGACGTTCCCGAGTGAGTTTCCGCCGTGGTGGATCTCGATATTCAGTCCGTGAGCTTCGCAAATGCTCGCCAGTTTCTTGAGGCCGGTAATACCGTCACGGGGGGCGTCGCTTCGGATGATGCTACCGGCTTTAGCCTTGATGTACGTCAACAGGGGGAAGACCCGCGGCTCGGCCGAATCGTGCAGTGCGACTGGGATGTCGAGGCGGCTGGACAACTCGGCATAGTTGTCTATCTGCCACCAGGGCATCGGCTCCTCATACCAGCGGAAGCGCAGGCGCTCCAGCGCGCGGCCGATTTCCAGGGCGGCGGCCAGCGTGCACGGATCGGTACCGGTGTCCAGCATAAGGTCCATGTCGCTGCCGACTGCGTTGCGCACCTTCTCGCAGAGGGCGATCATCGCAAGGGGGCCGCGCGAGCCGCCGTGGATCTTGTACGCCCTCAATCCCTGGCTCTTGTACTTCAGCGCCTCCTCGATGTAGGCGCCTGCGTCGTCGTAATCCGCACCGCTGGCGTACGCGAGTATCTTGTCCCGGTAGCCGCCAAGCAGCTGGTACACGGGCAGGCCGGCTGCCTTGCCGGCGATGTCCCAGAGCGCAACGTCGATGGCGTTGAGCCAGCGCCACGAGAGTTCGTTGTAGCGCGCCATTCCAGCGAAGCGGGCCCAGAGTTGCTCCCGTTGAAACGGGTCCGCGCCTATCAACGCCGCCTTGATGCCTGGCAGCACCGCTTTCACCAGCGTCGCGGTGCCGGTGTTGTCGCGGTGAAACGTGCCCCAGAAGGCGTTGCCCTCGATCCCCTCGCTGGTCGTGACTCGGATCACCGCCAGTTCGGACTTTCCGTGCGCGGTGTACGTCGCGTTGTGGGAAAACGAGTACGCCGGATGGTCCCAACGCACAACTTCGACCGTGATGTCAGTGATAACGCTCTTCATTGCTTCCCCGTCATTTGGAAAGACAGTGGACATCAGGAAGGCGGTGCGCACCAATCCAATGAAGGCCGGCACCGATAACCAGTGGTTATACTGAATCGATGAGGCCTCACGGTTCCATCCTTGCCAAGCTGAGGTTGCGGCAACTCGCGTTGATCGTCGAAACCGCCGAGACCGGTTCGCTGCACCTTGGAGCCCAGCGGTCGAACGTGTCGCAGCCCGCCGGCACGAAGATGCTGCGCGAAGCGGAGGGGCTATTTGGCGGCACGCTCTTCGACCGCACGCCAAGAGGGATGCGGCTGACACACTTGGGCAATGCAGTCGTTGCGTATGCCAAGACCGTGATCGCGGATCTTTCGCGACTGCGCGACGAGGTCGAAGCGTTGGCGGCCGGTGCGTCTGGGAAAGTGGTCGTCGGTTCTATCCTGGCGCCGTTGTCAACCCTGCTGTCGCAGGCGGTGGCGTCCATCTCTGAAAGTCATCCAGGGATTAGCGTTGCGGTCGTGGTCGACGAAAGCGAACGCCTGATTCATTTGCTCCTGGACGGTCAACTGGACTTCGTCATCGGCCGCTCGCAGGGCGCGCCCGCACGGGAGGTGAAATTCGAGTTTTTGAGCGAAGTGGATTTTGTGATCGTTGCCGGCCCTGATCACCCTTTGCGAAGCAAGAAGGACATTCCGGCCAGCACGCTGGCCTTGCAGCAGTGGATACTTCCGCCTCCGAAAAACGCATTGCGGATGGCCACCGAGGAGGCGTTCAGGCAAGCCGTCCTGCAGCCGCCGACACCGAAAGTCGAGACGATCTCGAACACGCTTACGGTTTCGCTGCTACAGGCAACGCCGGCGCTGGCGGTGATGAGTGAGTCCGTTGCGGCCGTCTATGGGCAACGGCTGGTTCGCGTGCTGCGTACAAACTTCAGCATCCATCTGGGACCGTATGGATTGCTGACGAGGGTGGGGCGCAAACCATCTCCAGCGGCCGCGCTGTTGATGGAACTGTTGAAGCTGAATTCTTGACTTGCGCGCAGGAGGCTTGGCGGCATCTCAGCTAGGTCCGGAGATGAGCCGCCTGCAGTGCCCGGTGCAACCCGTCGATCTCCGCGGCAGGCAGCTTCATGAGCGGTGGCCGGACCACAGCACGCTCCATCCTGCCCAGCATGACCAAGCATTCCTTCATCCGGTTGTGCATGTCGAGCGCGGGCGCCGAATAGAATGCCTGCTGGAGCGGATACAGGCGGTCGTTCACTGCTTGCGCCGCCACCAGGTTCTTGGCTGCCACGGCTTCAAACAGCGCAACCTGCTGCTCGGCCACTACGCTGCCGGCGCCGGACAGAAGCCCGCTCGCGCCCATCGTGAGCGAAGCCATCAGCCACGCGCTGTGCGTCGTAAGCACGTTGACCGGCCTGGCCAGAGACTGCAGCGAGCGAATGTTTCTTTCGTGCGCCATCGGGTCGGCGCACCAATCCTTGATTGCGACGATGGTCGGCACTTCATCTAGCAGGCGCAGCAGCGTCGGGAATGGATAGCCCAACCCCGTCACTTCGGGGTACTGGAAAAGAATGATCGGCAGGTCGCACGCATCGGCGATCCGCTTGAAGTGCGCGAGGGCCATTTCCGGCCGCAGATGTCCGCCGGCGGACATGGAATTGGGCGGGAACACAAGCAGTGCAGTGGCACCTTCGGCAGCCGCCATACGCGCGAGACGCGCGCCCTCCAGGCTGCCGTCTGCGTAGATGCCGTTGATGAGCGGCACCGCGTCGCCGACTTCCTGCAGCGAGAACGCCAGGATTTTCTGCTGCTCCTCGAAGGTGCACGCATGCACTTCCGATGCGTGACCGTTAACCGTGATCGCCGAGATACCGCGCGTGCGCGCGACGAAACGCAGGTGACGCCGGGTCTGTGCTTCGTCGATGGAAAGATCCTCATGGAAAGCGAGCAGGGTGGCCGGGATGACGCCGGCGGGGCGGAATTCGGGAAAGCGGGGCATGGTGGTCCTCTTTAGGATCGTGGATCTGGCGTGGGCGCACCGCGCCTAGGCCTTCGGTGGGCGCGCGGTGGTGCCGCGCAGGATAAGCGTTGCTTCGAGCTCCACGTATTCGGGCTCGATGCTGCCGGAAAGGCGAGCGATGAGATGCCGGGCGGCGCCCGCGCCCATCTCGGCCGCGGGCACTTCGATGGTTGTCATGCCCGGCGGTAGGTGAGCACAGAAGTCAAGGTTGTCGAAGCCGATCACCGACATGCGGCCGGGCACGTCGACGCCGTGCTTCGCGCATTCGGCAAGGACACCGAACGCCAGGACGTCGGAGCCGCAGAACACCGCTGTGGGGGCAGGATCGCGCGAGAGGAGGACGCGCATCGCATCGCGCCCCGCGGAGATCGTGTAGGGCTTCTCTATCAGGTACTCCGGGGGAAACGCGAGCCCTCGACTGGTGAGGCGTGCGCGAACGCCCTCTACCCGCGCCGCCGCCCGGTCGTTGTCGCGCGTGATGCCGGAAATCATCGCGATGCGTGTGTGCCCCAGATCCACCAGGTGGTCGATTGCCGCCGCCACGACTTCAGAGTTGTTGAACCCGATGCACGAGCGCCCGCCCGTGTTGCCGTAGACGTAGGTCTCCACTGTCGGAATCATTTGCTCCTCGAGCAGCGCAACGAGGTCCGGGTGGTGAACCGAACCCACGAGCACCAGGCCCTCGACGCCGCGTTCCAGGAGCGTGCGCGTCTGCTTCAGCTCCTCCGCGAGTGAAAAGCCCGACGAGGTCAGGAGGAGCGAATATCCGTGCTGGTCCAGCTCGCGTTGCAGCGCCTCGACCTGCTTGATGTAGATCGCGTAGTCAAGCGTCGGCAGCACCGCGCCGATCAGGTGCGTGCTGCGCGAACGCAGCGCGCGCGCAACGCCATTGGGCCGGTAGTCCAGCTTCGCCATCGCCGCCTGCACGCGCACGAGGGTTCCGCTGTTCACCTTGGCTGGATCGGACAGCGCGCGCGACGCCGTGCTCTTCGACACGTTCGCAGCTTTCGCGACGTCCATCAGGCGTGGGGCCGACCTGGCCAGCCGGCCCGGTGCGCGAGGAGGTGCGGAGGGCTTCATAAGGCTTGGATCACATGTTCGCATCTGCGGCCTCGCACAGCGTACCCAATCAGATTTATGACAACGATCTCATAGCTCATGGTCTTGCAGTTCCGGTTCGCCTCTGAGATGCAATGAGAAGAGATTATGCACCAACGCTCCCTCGTTGACAAATCGATGAACCACGACTAGTATTCGATTTATGGGATCGATTTCATAATCCCGCGAGACACTGATGACTGTTCAATCCATCGAGAAATACGTAGGCCTGTCGACCTCGTTCCGCAGGACCGTCGGCGAAAGCGACGTGTATGCATTCGCCGGCATCACCGGCGACCACCACCCGAACCACGTGGACGAGCAGTACATGCGCGGTACGGTCTACGGCGCGCGGATCGCCCATGCCGCGCTGCTCCTGGGCTACGCCTCGCGTGCCTCCGGTGAAATCGCCACGATGATCCAGAAGTCGCTGGACGCCGCTGTCGTCACGTACGGCTACGACCGGATCCGCTTCACGGCCCCGGTCCTACTCGGCGACACGATCGAGCTGCGCTACCGGGTCACTTCGGCCAGCGAGGCGGAAGCCAAGCTTTTCGGTGACGTCGAAGTATCCAACCAGCACGGCAAGCTGGTCTGCGTTGCCCGCCACATCCTCAAGATCATCCCCGCGCGGGGATGACAGTTCCCCCGAAACAAAAACCGGAGCCAAATCCATGAAGTCCATTACTCGCAGCATTCTCGCCTGGCGCGCACCCGCGGCCACGCTCTTCGTCGTGGCCGCGCTTGCCGCCGGAGCGCAGCCCGCCGCGGCGCAGGCCGCAAAGCAGAAGTTCATCGCGGCCACGGGCGTCAACCTCTCCTATCCGCCGGTGCTGGCGATGGATGTCTACCTGAAAAAGCTCCCCGAGTTGACCCGGGGCGCTCTGGCCGGCGAGCTGCACCACAGCGGCGTGATGGGCGGCGAACGTGAAGTGATCGAGGCCACGCAGCTCGGAACCGTGCAGATGGGCATGGCCGCCTCGTCGATCTTCACCAACTTCGAGCCGAAATTCGCACTGTTTGACCTTCCGTTCCTCTTTCGCGACGAGGCGCACCTGATCAAGGTGATGCAGGGCCCGATCGGCAAGGCTTTCAACGACGAACTGGAGCAAAAGAAGGGGCTGAAGATCATCGCGTGGATCCCAACTCCTGCGCGCAGCGTCTACAACTCCAAGCGGCCCGTGCGCAACCTCGCGGACATCAAGGGCATGAGGATCCGCACCATCGAAAGCGAGCTGGCGGTCGGCACTTTCAACAGCGTTGGCGCGATAGCGACCCCTATCGCCGCGACCGAACGCTACATGGCCCTGCAGACGGGCACCGTCGATGGGGCCGAGGTCAACGCCGGCTTCGTGCTTAACGCGAAACACTACGAGGTCACGAAATTCTTCTCGTACACCGAGCACTGGCGCCTGCCGGCGCTGATCGTGGTGAACGCGAAGTGGTTCAAAGGCTTGTCGCCCGACCTTCAAAAGACGATCGTGGACGCCGGCAAGGGTATGGAGACGTTCGCGCATGGCGCGTTCCAGGGGCAGGAGGCGATGGCCGTGGACGCACTGTCCAGCCTCGGCATGAAGTTCAACGCCATCACCGACCGCGACGCGTGGGTGGCCGCAACCAAGCCCGTCTACGCCAAGTTCGAAACCCGCATCGGTGCGGACCTGATCAAGCGCGTGCAGGACACCAAGTGACAGGGCTGTTGAAGCGTCTGTCCCGTACCGTGGATGTTGTCTGCGGAGGGCTAATCGCCTTCCTGACGCTTGTCGGTATCGGGTCCGTGGCCCTGGGTGTCATGACGCGCGCTTTCGGCATCTCCTACTCGTGGACCGAGGAGCTCGCCCGCTATTCCATGATCTGGGCGGTGTACCTGGGTGCGAGTGTGGCCACGGCTCGCGCCGCGCATGTGCGCATGGAAATGCTGCAGCCACTGATGCCGCAGCGTGCCTGGAAGATGGTCGACCGGCTGCAGCTCGTCATCACGTTGGGCTTCTCGCTGCTCGTCGCCTTCATTGGAATGAAGCTCGTCGCCCAGCTCCACGAGCTTGGCCAGGAGTCGCCGCTGCTCGGAGTCCCGATGTACGCCATGTACGCGGCGATTCCCGTGTCCTTCGCGCTGATGGCGCTGCACCTGATCCAGCAGCTCGTCGACGGCGAGACGGTGCCGCAGGAACAGCCTGCGGACGCCCAGGCCCATTTCAGCTGAGCGCCGCGGCGCGTCCCCAGGGAACTGCAATGAACACCATTGTGATGATCATGTTCGCCGTGTTCATCGGCTGCGCCATCCTGTCCGTGCCTCTGGCGGTGGCCATCGGCTTGAGCGTCTTCGCCGCCGTCGGGTTCTGGGACGTGCCGCCCATGCATCTGGTCGTGCAGCGAATGTTCACGGGCATCGATTCCTTCACGCTGCTGGCCGTGCCGTTCTTCCTGCTCGCGGGCGAGCTGATGATGCGCGTCGGGATCATCGACTCGCTGGTGAATCTGGCGGACGCGCTGGTGGGCCGCATCCGCGGCGGGCTGGCGCACATGAACGTGCTGGCCAGTGCGCTCTTCGCCGGCATCAGCGGCTCCGCCACGGCGGACGTCGCCGCGGTCGGCTCTATCGAAATCCGCATGATGGTGCGCGCGGGCTACGACCGCACGTTCGCCACCGCGATGACGGTCGCGTCTTCGGTGCTGGGGGCGATCATTCCGCCCAGCATCCTCATGATCGTGTACGCGGCCGCCGCGCCGGGCATCTCCATCGCCGCTCTGTTCGCGGGCGGCGTGGTGCCGGGTCTGCTGATGGGCGCCGGGCTGATGGCAGTGGTGGCGGTCACGGCTTCGTACAAGAAGTATCCCAAGGGCGAGCATGAGTTCTCGTTCGCGCGGTTGTTCCGGGCGGCTCGCGAAGCGATCGTTGCGATCGTCATGCCGTTCATCATCGTGGGCGGCACGCTGTCGGGAGTCTTTACGCCAACCGAAGCCTCCGTGATCGCGGTGCTGTATGCGCTGTTCATCGGTCTTTTTGTGACAAAGCAGCTCAAGCTGAGCGACATCCCCGACGTGCTGGTGCGTTCCAGCATCACCTCGGGAACCGTGTTCGTGATCATTGCCGTTTCCAACGCGTTCTCATGGGTGCTTGCCAGCCAGCAAATGCCGCAATACCTCATCTCGCTGGTGCTGGGGATCACCCAGGACCCCGAGATGCTGATGATTCTCGTGATCGTGGTGCTGCTCTTTGTCGGGAGTTTCCTGGAGGCGACCGCGGCGCTGCTCATCATGGTCCCCATCCTCGCGCCCCTGGCCGTGCAGGTCGGCATCGCCCCCGTGCACTTCGCGATCATCTGCATCACGACCATTGCGCTCGGCCTCATCACCCCGCCGGTCGGTTTGTGCCTCTACGTCGGCGCCAAGGTGGGCAACGCGAGTATCGGCGGCGTGGCGATCGCGCTCATTCCGCTGCTGGCGGTCGAGGTCGCGGTCGTCGTCCTGCTCGTGTTCGTCCCAGACCTGGTGCTCGGGCTTCCGCGCCTGTTCGGATACCAATGACCGCGTCTGACTTGCAACAGCCAGCCGAGCGTCGCGTCGCCCTTGTCACCGGGGCACGGCGGGGCATCGGACGGGCCATCGCCTGCCACCTGGCCGATGAGGGATTCGACCTGGTCGTGAACGACATCGTGGAAGATGAGAGCACTGCCGATACCGTGCGCGACCTCCTTGCCCGCGGCGCGGGCGTGGAGTTCGTGGGGAGCGACCTTGCCGACCTCGGGTCGCACGCCGCGCTCGTCGAGACCGCCTACCGCAGGTTCGGCCGCTTGGACGTTCTGGTCAACAACGCCGGAATGCAGGTGCGCAAGCGCGGCGACCTGCTCGACGTCTCGCCCGAGCGGTTCGACGAACTGCTCGCGATCAACCTGCGCGGGACCTTCTTCCTGACACAGGAGGCGGCCCGGCGCATGTTGGCCGATCCACCGCCGGATTGCGCGCGCGCCATCGTGCTGGTCACCTCGTCGAATGCGCACTTGGTCTCCGTGGAGAAGGCGGAGTACTGCGTTTCGAAGAGCGCGTTGTCGATGGTGGCGAAACTGTTCGCGCTGCGTCTGGCCGAAGCCGAGATCCCTGTGTTCGAGATCCGCCCGGGCCTGATCCGCACGGACATGACCGTCGAGGTGCGCGACAAGTACGGCGAGCAGATTGCCCGGGGGCTGTCCCCGATGCGGCGGTGGGGCGAGCCTGACGATATCGGCAGGACCGTCGCAACGCTGGTTTCGGGCCGGCTGCCTTTCGCCACCGGGCTGGCCATCGACATCGACGGCGGCCTGCTCATTCCGCGGCTGTGACCGCGCATCCATCAACAGTCACCATGAACCCACCCATGCTCGAAGGCGTCAAGATCCTCAGTTTCACCCACTACCTGCAAGGGCCTTCGACGGCTCAGATGCTGGCGGACCTCGGCGCCGACGTAAAAAAGATCGAGTCGCCCGGCGGCAATTTCGAACGGCATTGGTCGGGATTCGACGCCTACATGAACGGTGTCAGCGTTTTCTTCATGCTCGGGAACCGCAATTCCAGGAGCATCGCAATCGACTTGCGCACCGAGGCGGGCAAGGACCTCATCTACAGGTTCGTGAAGGATACCGACGTGGTGGTCGAGAATTTCCGCCCCGGCGTGATGGATCGCCTGGGATTTGGGTACGAGCGGTTGAAGCAGGTACGGCCGGATCTTGTCTACTGCTCCTGCACGGGCTACGGCTCCGACGGCCCGTACCGCGACCGCCCGGGGCAGGACCTGCTGCTGCAGTCGATGAGCGGCATGACGATGCTCACCGGCGGCAAGGACGCGCCGCCCACGCCGCTCGGCACCGCAGCGGTCGACCAGCACGCCGCGGTGCTGGCCGCGATGGGAGTGCTTGCCGCGCTGGTGCGTCGCGCGAAGACCGGCGTGGGCTGCAAGGTCGAGAGTAACCTGCTCAATGCGGCGCTGGACATGCAGATCGAGCCGTTCACTTACTACCTGAACAAGGGTCCGCTCTGGGAGCGAAGTGGCTCGGGACTTGCCAGCACCTTCCACCAGGCACCCTACGGCGTGTATCAGACGCTGGACGGCTGGATCACGCTTTCGATGAGTCCCGCGGACAAGCTGGCGAAGGCCCTCGGGAACAACGAACTAGCGGCGTTCACACCCAAAGACCAGTTCCACCGGCGCGAGGAAATCAATCGCATGGTGGTGCAGGAGGTCCGAAACAGGACCACGAATGAGTGGTTCGCGATCTTCGCGGAGCACGGCATCTGGTACGCCCCGGTGAACACCTACGCCGAAGTGGAGCGTGACCCGCAGGTCGAATGGAACAACGTGATCGCCGAAGTCGACCATCCCGAAGCGGGCAAGGTGCGGCTGCTGAATCACCCCGTGCGATATGACGGGAGCGCCCCGCCCGTGCGGCGCGCGCCTCCGCTGCTGGGTGAGCACACCCGCGAGATTCTGGCCGAGTACGGCGTGGGTGACGCCGAGATCGACAAACTAGTGGGAGACGGCGTCGTCGTCGCATCACCGGCAGCGCACGCTCGCTGAGTTACTTCCGACCAGATAAGTGCGCTGCCGCGCGGTCGTGGTCACAGACCGACCTCTGTCTCGCCCAACCCGATACCGCACATTGAGACGTGCTTCGCGCGAATACAGCGCCCCCAGACGCTTGTAGCCTTTCCTGTCTCAATCTGGCTCACGTAAACCTTGTCTTATAGTGAGTTGAGGTGGCTGCGACGGGGCGGGGTGGGGTGGGGCGGGGTAGGTCGGTGAGAGGCGACTATCCACTTGGGTGGTTTGGGCGCGAGCCGTCGCTTGCGAGGTGGCGTCGGTTGGTGCTGCGCCAAGCCAACATCGGCGCGCGTAGCTAGTTGTGCGTGCGCAGTGACGCGATCAGCGCGTCGATATCGGCCTTGCGCCACGCAACCGCTCGTGTTGTCAGCTAAGCCCGGCCGGATAGCGGCCCTCCGCGATTCCTAGGTACCACGCAGACTCGAACACGAAAGTGCCGCAGGACCCCTCGTACTCGAAGCAGGCGGGTGCAGAGCCTGATGTCAAAACGTTTGTTAGTGCCGTGGCGTTTCGAGACTCCTTGCGTCCCGCCGCACGCAACGTGGTTTGGCCGCGGACCGATCATCATATGACCGTCATCGCCCGACGTTATTGCATCGAAGATGGAACTAGGTATGGCGGTATTGGGGTACTGTCGGGGGGTATCGGGGCAGAGAGCTGCGGGCATAAGCCACGTCCCATGCGCCACACGGTGTTTACCTGACTGATGCTGCTGACTCCTAGCCACTGACTAGGCACTTTCGCCGATTGGCCCTGGGCTCCCGCCTGGGTGCAACGCTGAATGACGGACTGGATGAGAAATTGCGTATCAGTGGTTCGATTCCGCCCCAGTCGCAGCACGGCGAGCTCGGTCCAAATTCTTCGTACCCGGAGCGTTCCTTTTCAGAGTCGACGCAGGGTCACTGGTTTGATTCCGTCCCGGGCCATGCGAGTGACTGTACCTCGGCCAATCTGTAGTTCAGATCATCGTGCAATCGCTGATCTAGCGACGGGTCGAGGTCGTGGACCTTGCCTACGGACGCCACAGCCCTCCCCAGGCGTTGTGCTGATCCTCTGTCCCTGAATAAGCAGCTCGAAACTGTCCTCAAAAATATCCTTCGGCGAAAAATTTCATTCCAATCTCCGATCGTCCTGACGGACTCACACTTGGTTCGACATTGGATGAGATGTGCAAGATTCTGACAATCGAGAATACATCGGCTGCGGGCTCCGCGTAACCGCTCTCCCGCCGAGTAATAGCTTGCATCCTTCGCATCCCTTACTGTATTTGCGCCATTAGCAGAGCAGTGATCGAACTGACTCGCGACACTGAAGGGCCGGCGCAACCCCAGTTTCACGTCGTATCGAAGGTGGCCGCAAAGCAACGCCGATTGATCCTGAGGATGGATGAATCTTATCCAGAGACACCGGCTATTCAGATACATAGCGGCGTCCTACAGTTCATTCACGGTAGGTCCGAACACAACAGGACAGGCCGTGACGAACAGACCTCAACCATTTTTTTTAAGGAAATCATCATGAACCGCAACATCGCTTCCGCTCTCGTCCTCGCCGCCGCTATGACCGGCAACGCCTTCGCCGACGACATCACTGTCGACCACACGCCTTTCATTGCGCAAAAGAGCCGTGCCGAGGTACAGGCCGAATTGGCTCAATTCAAGGCAGCGGGCGTCAACCCCTGGGCAACCAGCTACAACCAATTGGCAGGCTTCGCCAGCGCCAAGAGCCGCCTGGAAGTTGCGTCGGACTACATCGCCAGCCGTGAAGCGGTCTCGGCGTTGAACGGCGAAGACAGTGGGTCTGCGTACTTGGCCAAGACCGCCGCGCGTCCCACCGCGATCCTGCTCGCCCACTCCTCCGTCACCCAGTAACCAGACCCCACCGAAAGGAATCATCATGAAAGCCATCTCCATCCTTGCCCTGGCGCTCGCCACGTTGGCAGCTTCCGCCGTCCACGCCGACGAGGCCGACGCATCCCAGTACGCTGTCAAGGTTGTCAGCCAGCGCACCCGCGCCGAAGTGAACGCCGAGGCGGCACAGGTTTCCATCAATCGCAGCACCGAACCGGCCGGCTCGCGAGTGATAGCGACCCCACAATCGGGTACCGATCGCGGCCAGGTTCACGCCGCCGCGGTAGAAGCAGTGCGCCTGGGCCAAATCGCCTCCGGCGAGCACGTGGGCCTGTAGAGATGAACTGTCGCATCAAGGGGTCCGCGTCAGCGGACCCCTTGCGCTGTCAACCAACACGGGCATCGATACGAATTCGAGAGCGGTCCGCACATGAAAACTAAACGGCACAAGCTGCCCGGGCAAATCGTCCTGGTCTTGCAGGGTGGTGGCGCCTTGGGCGCGTACCAGGCCGGTGTATATGAAGCGCTCTCGAATGCGAGGATCGAGCCGGATTGGGTCATTGGCACGTCGATCGGTGCGATCAACGGTGCGCTGATCGCCGGTAACGCGCCTGGTGATCGCCTTGCGCGGCTTCGCGATTTCTGGCACCGCCTGGAGAAGGCGCCGACCAGCGGAAACTGGGCCACCTTGTTCCAAGGCATCCCGAGCTTCTTTCGTCCGCGTCCAGCTGCATGGGCGGGGCCGCACGCCCCCGTCGGGCTTGACGAGGCTTCCTACTATTCCACTATTCCACTGAGCCGCTGAAGCAGACGCTCGAGTCGCTGGTGGATTTGAAGGTCCTTGGGGATGCGAAGATGCGATTGACGATGGGCGCTGTCTCCGTGCGCACCGGCGAGTTGAAGTACTTCGACAGCCGCGACGCTCCACTTGGCATCGACCATGTGATGGCGTCCGCGGCGCTGCCGCCCGCGTTTGCCGCCGTCCGCATTGATGGCGAAGCGTATTGGGATGGCGGTGTTTACTCGAACACACCCATCGAGGCGGTCCTGGACGATCAGCCCCGGCGCAGCTCGGTGGTCTTCGCGGTGAACGTCTGGCAGCCGACAGGCGCCGAGCCGAAGTCCATATGGGAAGTCATGGGCCGGCAGAAGGACATTCAGTACGCGAGCCGCGCTGACACGCACATCGCGCGGCAGAAGGAACTGCACCAGTTGCGTCACGTGATCCGTGAGCTGGCGAAGCATCTGCCCGAATCGAAAAGGGAACGTACCGACTGTCGCGAACTGGCGGCCTACGGGTGCGGCACCACCATGCAAATCGTTCGGCTTCTTGCTCCAACGCTTGATACCGAGGACTTTCTCAAGGACATCGACTTCAGTAGCGCAGGCATCTCGGAGCGATGGAAGGCAGGGCTGCGGGATGCGCAGCAGATGATCGAGAGCGCGCCCTGGAACAAGCCGGTCGATCCGCTCGAGGGACTTGTTGTCCATGAACTGTCTGCGCGCACCGGGATGAGGGTACGCGAGACCTAGCGGCCGGACGAAATCAAGCTCGGCTGGCCCTGCTTCAGGTCCAACCGCGCCAGCAAGTCCAAGTCGGCCTGCGTGTCGGGGTTGCCGGTGGTCAGCAGCTTGTCGCCGTAGAAGATCGAATTGGCTCCCGCGAGAAAGCATAGCGCCTGCACCGCGTCGCCCATCTGCTGGCGGCCGGCCGACAGGCGCACGCGCGCCCGCGGCATCGTGATGCGTGCGACGGCGATGGTGCGTACGAACTCGAACGGATCCAGCGGTGCCTGGTCCGCGAGGGGCGTGCCTTTCACGCGCACCAGGTGGTTGATCGGCACCGACTCAGGGTAGGGATCGAGGTTGGCCAGTTGCGCGATCAGGCCGGCGCGCTGCAGCCGCGACTCGCCCATGCCGACGATGCCGCCGCAGCAGACTTTCACGCCGGCGCCGCGCACACGGGCGAGGGTGTCGAGCCGGTCCTGGTACTCGCGGGTGGTGATGATGTCACCGTAGAAGTCTGGCGCGCTGTCCAGGTTGTGGTTGTAGTAGTCCAGCCCGGCTTCACGTAGCGTCTGCGCATGGCCATCTTCCAGCATGCCCAGCGTGGCGCAGGTTTCCAGGCCCAGCGACTTCACCGTGGCGACCAGTTCGGCCACCTTCTCGATGTCGCGGTCCTTCGGCGAGCGCCAGGCCGCGCCCATGCAGAAGCGGGTGGCACCGGCCGCCTTGGCCCGTTGCGCGGCCTGCAGCACTTCGGCGGGTTCCATGAGCTTGGAGGCCTCGACACCGGTGTCGTAACGCGCCGCTTGCGGGCAGTAGCTGCAGTCCTCGGGACAGCCGCCGGTCTTGATCGAAAGCAGGGTGGCGAATTCGATCATTGCCGGATCGAAGTTCTCGCGATGCACCGTCTGGGCGCGGTGCATCAGGTCTGGAAACGACAGCTCGAACAGGGTCTGCACCGCCGCGGCCGTCCAGCGTTGCGTGCTGCCGGCCGGCGCTTCGCGGTGCGGCGGACGATGCAGGGTGACGGGTCGTGCAAGGACGGAGGACATCAGACAACCTGCCGGTCGTGGTTCGCCCAATAAGGCTCCCGCAAAACCCGCTTGAGCAGTTTGCCGGTCGGGTTGCGCGGCAGCGTGGTCGCGAAGTCCACCGATTTCGGACACTTGTAGCCGGCGAGCTTCTCCCGGCAGAAGGCAACGATCTCCTCCGCAGTTGGCTGCTGCCCCGGCTTGAGTACCACCACGGCCTTGACCGACTCGCCCCAGGTTGCGTCGGGCACCCCGATCACGGCAACCTCCGCCAGGCCGGGATGCGCCGCCAGCACGTTCTCGATCTCTGCGGGGTAGATGTTCTCGCCGCCGGAGATGATCATGTCCTTCACCCTGTCCTGGATGTAGAGGTAGCCCTCTTTCATGGCGCCGGCGTCACCGGTGCGGTACCACGGCACGCCGTCGGCACCCTTTCCTTCCGGGAACACGGCGGCGGTCGCATCGGGGTTGCGGAAGTAGCCGTTCATGATCGTGGAGCTGCGCGCCCAGATTTCGCCCGTCGTGCCTGCGGGCACCGCTTGGCCCGTGGCGGGATCGACTACCTTGATTTCGAATCCAGGCGTCGGTTGGCCGGCGGACCGCATCAGGTGCGCCCGGGGTCCCAGCGGAGCATGGTCCTCGGGCCGCAGGAAGGTGAGGCCGCCCGAAATCTCCGTCATGCCGTAGACCTGGTAGAAGTTGCAGCGGAAGACGTTCATGGCCTTCACCAACACGGATTCGGCGATCGGCGAGCCGCCGTAGACGATGCCTTTGAGGGAGGAGAAATCGGCCTGTTCCACGCCAGGCACGCCGAGCAGGAATTGCAGCATCGCGGGCACCAGGAACGTGTGGGTGATCTTCAGTTCCTGCAGCCCCTGGACGACGACCGCGGGCACGAAGTCGGGATAACACACGGTGGTGCCTCCCTCGTACATCGTCGAGATCATCGTCACGATGCCCGCCACGTGGAAATTTGGCAGGGCGTTCAACATGACAAACCGCGGCGACTCCGGGTAGTCCGCCGCGTCGCCGAGCCGCCGGCATTGTTCCAGCAGCCCGAAGTGCGAGATTTCAATCGCTTTGGGCAGACCGGTGGTGCCTGACGAGTTGAGTTGGAGCACGGTGTCCCGCGCCTGCGGCTCATGCCCCGGGTCGGCATCGGCGTGTTGCAGGCGCCAGGCCGTCAGGGACTTCTCCCCTTCGGCCTGATCCGCCAGGAACGTGTGCTTCAGCAGAGGAGCCTCGATCTGCTGCACCACCGGAAGCAGCGCGGCGTCCGTGACCAGCAATTTGGCTTCGCTCTGCTGGGCGACGTACTGCAACTCGCTTCCGGTCAGCCGCCAGTTGAAAATCGCGCACACGGCACCTATCTTTGCCGCCGCCAGCAGCGTCACCACGCATTCGACGCTCTGCTTGGTGAAGCAAGCGATCCTGTCCCCCTTGGCGACGCCCAAGGCCTGCAATCCCCGGGCCATCCGGTTCGAAGCAGAGTGGATGTCCGCGAAGGTCCACACACGAGATGGCGTGCGAAAGGCTTCGCCCTGGGGCAGGCTTGCGGCACGCCTGCGGACCAAGTTGGTCAACGTCGGCTGACGGTCGATTTCGGTGTCCCGCATGTTCGTGCTTCTCAGGTGGTGCTAAGGCTCACAGCCTAGTAGGGAGCGCGGCAAAAAGATTGCATGTACTGGCTACGGGAGGAGCCGCAGGCCGTCAATGCACGCGTCGTTCATGGCCTTTCCAGAAGGGTTCGCGCAAGACGCGCTTCAGGATCTTGCCGCTCGGATTGCGCGGCAAGGCCTCCACGAACTCGACGGTCTTGGGGCACTTGTAGTGGGCGAGGCGCTCGCGCATCCAGTCCATGATCTCCTGCCCGGTCGCGATCGAACCCGGCCGCAGGACCACACAGGCCTTCACGGCTTCGCCCCATTTCGTGTCCGGAACACCGATGATCGCGCCGTCCGCGACAGCCGGGTGCTTCATCAGGACGTTTTCGATCTCGGCCGGGTAAATGTTTTCGCCGCCCGAGATGATCATGTCCTTGATGCGGTCGTTGATGTAGAGGTAGCCGTCCTCGACATAGCCGCCGTCGCCTGTTCGAAACCAGCCTCCACGTTCATTGCGGCCTTCCGGAAAGGCGTGTCGAGTCGCATCCGGATCGCGCCAATACTCCTTGAGGTTGCGGACCGTCTCGAGCCAGACCTCACCGGTTCCGCCCTCCGGCATATCGCTGCCCGACACCGGGTCGACAATGCGCAGCCTGCAGCCGCCGATGGGCCGCCCTGCCGACCGCAGGCGGTGCGGGTGCGCAGCCGCCTGCCGGTGGTCCGTGGGCATCAGAAATGTCGCCGGGCCGGAAACCTCGGTCAGGCCGTAGACCTGCAGGAAGTCGCACCGAAACACGTCGATGGCATGCTGCAACACGGTCTCGGAGATGGGCGAGCCGCCATACGCGATCAGCCGCAAGCTGGCGTAGTCTCCCTCCTGCGCCGCCGGAGACTGGAGCATGAACAGCAACATGGCGGGCACGAGGAACGAATGCGTGATGCGCTGCCGTCCGATACTGGCGATGAACGCGGTGGGGTCGAACTCCGAATGAGCGCATGTCAGCCCGCCCGCGTAGAGCGTCAGCAGCAGCATGGTCATGCCGGCGACGTGGAAGGTCGGCAAGGGATTGCCCAGCACGTCGCCGGGCCCGAACTGCCACTCTTCGCTGACCACACTGCATGTCGACAGCAATCCGCGATGCGTCAGCACCACGCCTTTGGGCAAGCCAGTGGTTCCAGAGGAGTAGAGCTGCAGGGCGCTGTCGTCCGGGTCCGCAGAGACGGGCGAGAACTCCGGAGACCGCGCGGCATACCAGGAGTGAAAGCCCCGCAACGTCCCGACGTCCCTCTCCGTGCAGAGGACGCGGCAGCCGCCTGGCACGTGCTCTGTTCCAGAGCCGGCAACGAACGGAGCCGCCAAGGATTCGTCGACCAGCAGAAGCTTCGCCTCGCCGTGCCTGATGACGTACTCCGCCTCGGAGGGCGCCAGCCGCCAGTTCACAGGCATGCAGACCGCGCGCACCTTGCAAGCGGCCAGCATGAGCTGGATACATGGCACATGGTGCTTCGTGAGACACGCAACCCGGTCGCCGGCGCGCACGCCAAGTGCCGATAGTGCGTTGGCGATGCGGTTCGTTTCCCGCTCCAGATCCGCGAACGTCAGGGTCTGGTCGCCGCTTTGGTAGGCGGGCGCCTCCGGACGCGTGCTTGCCTGTCTCTGCAGAGTTTCGATGAGTGTGCGGTCACCATAGTCCATCCATGTCTCCCTCCCAGATTCGCGCCGCCAGCGAGGCGGGAACTTTCACCGGCATGTCCAACAGGATCTGCGCGTTGCCCTTGCCGAGTGGGTCGAAACGCGCCGAGGCCGGGCCACCGCCCGCAAGCGCGTCATGCAGCAACAAGTTCATCGCATTCGAGCCGGGCAGATGAAACCGCTCCACCCGGCCTTTCACCATGTGTGCGAAATACGCCTTCAACGCCTCCGGCGTGAGGCGACTCCACAGCAGCGGCAGCCACTCGGGGCGGCGGGCGATGACGCCGATGTTGGATATGTTGCCCTTGTCGCCGCTGCGCGCCCACGCCAGTTGAATCAGGCGTACCTCAAGTTGCGGCTCGCCGGCGGGATCTACCCAATCGGCTGGCAATGGCAGTTCCACCACGTCGGCGGTGACTCGTTCGCCGCCTGCGATCACTACCGGCACGCTGTCAGCACCGACGCGCACCCGAGCGGGGGCCTTCGCCTTGTCCAGGAGGAAGGAAAACGGCTTGATCAGCGGCGAGGGGGAGGGCCGGCCCATCGAGGGCGTGGTGGTGCCGGGCGACCAGGACGTGCCCGAGGGAGCGATCTCACGCGCGAAGAGTTCCAGGGCCTTCTTCTGCGGGTGATCCACGACCACCCGCACCATGACCTCGCGCGAGGCCTGGGTGCGCGCATTGGCGCCATAAAGCGATTCGCAGCCGAACAGCTCGATCTGCACGTTGGTGTAGTCCGCAAAGCCCGCAGCGCGCAGGAGGCTGCGCGTGCGCTCGACGATTGCCTCGCCGGTCCGGCGCGCCTTGCTCGCGGCATCGATGCCCACGATCACCATCATGCCGGCGCAGCGATAGCCATCCAGCTGCGTCGCCGACACCTTGTAGCTGGAGGTCGGCGAGCGGCCCCGTGCGCCTGACACGCGAACCCGATCATCTGAAACCTGCTCGATCAGCACCTGGCGGAAATCGCAGCTCACGTCGGGAAGCAAATAGGAGCCCGGGTCGCCGATCTCGTACAGCATCTGTTCGGTCACGCAGGCGCGATCGATGAGGCCGCCGGTGCCGGGGGCCTTCACCAGTTCGAAGCTGCCGTCCTCTTTGCACTCGATGATCGGGTAGCCGATGTTCGCCCAGTCCGGCACCTGGTTCCAGTCGGTGAAAAGGCCGCCGGTTGCCTGGCAACCGCATTCGATGATGTGCCCGGCCAGGCTGCCGCCGGCCAGGCGGTCATAGTCCTGCGGCGACCAGCCGAATTCGTGAATCAGGGCACCCAGTGTCACGGCGCTGTCAACACCACGCCCGGTGATCACGATGTCAGCGCCACCGGCGAGCGCCAGCGCGACGGGAATGGCGCCGAGGTAGGCATTTGCGCTGAGTACCTGAGGAGGAAGCGGCTCGCCCGTGAACATGTCGCGTGCGCCTTCGTCCCGCAACGCGGGCATCAGCGCGCTCACGTCATCGCCTTCGACGACTGCGATGCGCGGCGAAAGACCCAGCGACCCGGCGAGCAGCTTCAAGGCATCCGCGCAACCCTGGGGATTGATGCCCCCAGCATTGGCTATCACCTTGATGCCGCGCTTCATCACCTCAGGCAGCACCTCGCGCATGGCGCCGTCGACAAAGTCGGTCGCGTAGCCGAGCTCCGGTTTCTTCGACCGCGCCGCTGCGAGGATGGCCATGGTGGTCTCGGCGAGATAGTCGAAGACCAGGTAGTCGATCATCCCGGAAGCCACCAGCTGCGGCGCCCCCACCGAGCTGTCTCCCCAGAAGCCCGATGCGCCGCCGATGCGTACGATCTTCCGCGCCATGGTCAGGCCTCCACGAAGTAGTCGAGCTCGAGATCGACACCGGGATTCACGGCATACACGGTGAAGTCGGCCTGGCCGGCACCGCGCAGCACTTCCTCGTCCAGGAAGCTGCGGCCGCTGACCTGGCGGCTGTCTTGCGTGAGGATCCAGTAGGCCGCGTCGGCCATGATCTCGGGCCTGCGCGCGCGTTCCACGAGGCCGGGGGCGGCCACGTTCAGCGCGGAGGTCGCGATCAAGGTGCGCGGCCAGAGCGTGTTGGCGGCTACGCCCAGCTGGCGGAACTCCTGCGCCACGCCCAAGGCCAGCAGGCTCATGCCGTACTTGGACATCGTGTACGCCGGATGGATGCCGAGCCAGCGCGGGTTCATGTTCAACGGCGGCGAGAGGTTCAGGACGTGGGGGTTGCCGGATTTCAGCAGGTGCGGCAGACAGGCCTGGGTGCAGGCGAAGCTGCCCCGGACGTTGATGTCCATCATCAGGTCGTAGCGCTTCAGCGGCGTTTCCAGCGTGCCGAATGGATGGATGGCGCTGGCGTTGTTCACCAGAATGTCGATGCCACCGAAGCGCTCCACTGCCTGCGCCACCGCCCAGGCCACCTGCGCGTCGTCCCGCACATCCACCACCACAGCCAGCGCCTGGCCGCCGGCGCCTTCGATCTCCGCCGCTGCTGTGTGAATCGTGCCGGGAAGCCGCGGGTCCGGTTCGGCGGTCTTGGCGGCGATGACGATACTCGCCCCGTCGCGCGCGGCGCGCAGCGCGATCGCCTTGCCGATGCCGCGGCTGGCACCGGTGATGAACAGGGTCTTGTCCTTCAGTGTGCTCATGAAAGGGTCCAGGTGGTCACCGGCATTCTTGATGGAAACACGGGGCGCGTCTTGTGTGGAATGGCTAGGGGCTAAAGCGCGGCCGCCACGTGCACGCCCTCGGCGATCGCTCTCGTGGCATCGAGTTCAGCGGCGTGGCGCGCCCCGCCAATCAGGCTCACTTCCAGGCCTTGCGACTGCAGGATGCCCAGCAGCGCGCGTTGGGGCTCCTGTCCCGCGCACACCACGACGGTGTCGACCGGCAACGTGCGCGACTCGCCACGCACGCGCACGTGAAGGCCCGCGTCGTCGATGCCCTCGTAGCTCACCCCGGCTAGCTGGTGGACACCACGGCGCGCCATCAACGCGCGCCGGATCCAGCCTGTCGTCTTGGCCAGCCCTTTGCCGAGCGGCTCGTCCTTGCGCTGCAGCAGCCACACTTCGCGGGGCGACCGGGATGCGATGGGAGGCACGAGTCCGCCGCGATGGCTGACGCTTCGATCGATGCCCCAGACGGCGCAGAAGCGCTCGACGTCGTTGTCGCCGGGCACTTCTTCGTGCGTGAGCAACTCGGCGACGTCGAACCCGATCCCGCCGGCGCCGATGATGGCCACGCGGGTCCCCGCTGTACGGCGTCCCTCGATCACATCGGCATAAGTCGCAACCATGGGATGCCCGATACCGGGAATGTCGGGGAGCCTGGGCGTGGCGCCTGTCGCCAGCACCACATGATCGAATTTGCCGCTTCGCAACTGGGCGGCATCCACCATACGTCCGAGCTGGACTCGCACGCCGGCGCGTTCCAGCCGGGTGCCGAAGTGCCGCACGGTCGACGCGTACTCTTCCTTGCCGGGTATGCGACGGGCCAGGTTGAACTGTCCGCCGAGCGCCGGTCCCGCCTCGAACAGGGTCACATCGTGACCGCGCTCCGCGGCTGTCGCGGCGCATGCCAGGCCGCCAGGGCCTGCGCCGACCACGGCGATGCGACGCGGCCGGCTTGTCGGCGCCACCACCAATTCAGTTTCCCGGCATGCCGCCGGGTTGACCATGCAGCCGGTCAATCGACCGGCGAAGGCTTCGTCCAGGCAACCCTGATTGCAGGCGATGCAGGTGTTGATCCCGGCCGCGTTCCCGTCGCTCGCCTTCTGGACGAAGTCCGGGTCGGACAGCAGGGGGCGGGCCATGGAGACCAGGTCAGCATCGCCGCGCGCAAGAATTTCCTCCGCCAATGCCGGATCGTTGATCCGGTTGCTGGCGACGACAGGCACGCGCAGAACGGATTTCAACCGTGCGGTCAGCGAGACGAACGCGGCTCTGGGGACGACCGTGGCGATGGTGGGAATTCGCGCCTCATGCCAGCCGACGTAGGGGTTCATGATGGACACGCCCTCGGCCTCGACGGCACGCGCCTGCAGCACTACCTCGTCCCAGGTACTGCCGCCGTCGACCAGGTCCAGCATCGAGATGCGGTAGATGATGATGAATCCCGGTCGCGTGGCTTTCTTCACGCGCCGCACCGCCTCGACGGCAAAGCGCATCCGTTTCTCGGCCGATCCACCCCACTCGTCGGTTCGCTGGTTGGTTCGCGGCGCGGCGAACTGGTTGATCAGGTAGCCCTCGGCCCCCATAACTTCCACGCCGTCATAGCCCACGTCCTGGGCCAACCGCGCGGCGCGCGCATAGTCATCCAGCGTGCGTTCGATGTCTTCGACGCTCATTTCGCGCGGCGTGGCCGGCGAGATCGGAGACTTGAGGGCCGACGGCGCGACACCTTGCGCGTGCCGGGCATATCGGCCCGCGTGCAGCAGCTGCATCGCAATCAGCGCGCCGTGGGCGTGAACAGCCTCGGTGATCTCGCGGTGGGGCGCCGCGTCCGCTGTCGTGGAGAGCGTGCGCATGCCCTCCCACGTATTGCCCTCGGCGTTAGGCGACAGGCCTCCCACGACGATCAGTGCGGCGCCGCCACGGGCTCGGGCCGCATAGAACGCGGCCATCCGGCGAAAGCCGTCCGGCGTCTCTTCCAGCCCCGTGTGCATGGACCCCATCAGCACCCGGCAACGCAGCTCAGGTGTTCCCGGCTCGGCATGAGCAAGTTTCAAGGGCGAGAGCAGTGTGGGATAGGGGGAGCGCGTCATTGGAAGCGGAAAGGCTTCGAGGATGAAGGGCACTGCCCGTGCTGTCTTGCGGATATTGGCTGTTGCGCGATGCCCTTCGGTCTCAACCAGGGCGACCAGTTCGCGCAAGATGGACCGGCGCGGCGGCGCTACTCTGGCTGGACGCGCCCGGCGATTGCGCGTCCCCCCAAGCCTCACCGGAGCCCTCGTTGAAAGAAGCCGTCATTGTTTCCACCGCGCGCACGCCCATCGGCCGTGCCTTCCGCGGTTCGCTGAATAACATCAAATCGCCCACGCTGCTGGGCCATGTCCTCGCCCATGCCGTGGAACGGGCGAAGGTGGACGCCGGCGAGATCGAGGACGTAGTGGTTGGCACGGTGCTCGGCGCCGGCACGGCGGGCATGAACCTGGCGCGCAATGCGCTGATCGCCGGTGGATTGCCGCTGTCGGTGGCCGGCCAGACGCTGGACCGCCAATGTGCTTCAGGCCTGATGGCGGTGGCTACGGCGGCCAAGCAGATCATGGTGGATGGAATGGACGTGGTGGTGGCGGCCGGCCACGAGAACATCAGCGCCGTGCAGAACTCGTACATGAAGTGGGTGGCGCAGGAGGCGGATCCGAATGTGATCGCCAAGGCGGCGCATGCCTACATGCCGATGCTGCAGACGGCAGAGTTTGTCGCGAAGAAGTACGGCATCTTGCGGGCCGCGCAGGACGCCTACGCGCTGGAGTCGCAGCGCCGCACGGCGGCTGCCCAGGAGGCGGGGCGGTTCGACGCCGAGATCGTGCCGATTCGCGCGACCATGGCCGTCCTGGACAAGGCGACCGAACAGATTTCGCACAAGGAGGTCACGCTCTCCCACGACGAGGGGAACCGCGCCGACACGAAGCTGGAAGGCCTGGCCGGCCTGAAGCCGGTGATCGAGGGCGGCGTGGTCACCGCCGGCAACTCCAGCCAGCTGTCCGACGGCGCCTCGGCCTGTGTGCTGATGGAACGCTCCCTGGCAGAGAAACGCGGGCTGCAGCCGCTGGGCGTCTACCGCGGCATGGCAGTGGCAGGCTGCGCGCCGGAGGAGATGGGCATCGGCCCGGTCTACGCGATCCCGAAGCTGCTGAAGCGGCATGGCCTGGCGGTCAAGGACATCGGGCTGTGGGAGCTCAACGAGGCCTTCGCCTGCCAGGTGCTGTACTGCCGCGATCACCTGGGCATCGATCCGGCGCTCTACAACGTCAACGGCGGCGCCATTTCCATCGGCCACCCCTACGGCATGACGGGCGCCCGCCTGGTAGGCCACGCGCTGATCGAGGGCAAGCGCCGCGGCGCCCGTTATGTGGTTGTCACGATGTGCGTCGGCGGAGGCATGGGCGCGGCGGGCCTGTTCGAAGTCGCCTGAGCAAATCGCCATGGCACCCATTCCACTACTCAAGGAGACTTCATGCAACGACGCAAATTGCTGGGAATCGGCCTCACGACTCTCGCCGCCGCCCCCGCCGTGCTGACGGCCTGCGCCAGCGCGGGCAGTAACAATGTTCCAAACGGTCCTTTTGCAATGAAGGTCGAGAAACATGTCTCGATTCCGACCCGGGACGGCGGGCACGTGGTGGCCGACATCTTCCGCCCCGACGGCTCCGGCAAGTTCCCGGTGATCATGACGATGGGACCCTATCCAAAGGACATCCCTTTCAAGGCATGGAGTCCCCCCAGCTATGAACGCCAGGAAATGAAGAGCGGCACCGGCGATGCGGATTACATGCACTGGGAAACACCGTTGCCGGACTTCTGGGTGCCCGAAGGCTATGTGCTGGTGCGATGCGACCAGCGCGGCTCAGGTGCGTCGCCGGGCAAGCTCGACGTATTTGGTCCGCAAACGCAACAGGACTTCTACGACGCCATCGAATGGGCCGCCGCGCAGCCCTGGAGCAACGGCAAGGTCGGCCTGCTCGGCGACTCCTACTTCGCCTCTTCCCAATGGCTGGTGGCGCAGCTGCAGCCGCCCCATCTGGTGGCGATGATGCCGATGTCCGGCTTCACGGACTTCTACCGCGATGCGATACGGCAGGGTGGAATCCTGTCTGCCAACTTTCCGGACCTCTGGTACGTCAGCAGTGCCGCGGACGCGCAATACGGCGGCAAACGAAGCATCGCCCCGACCAAACTCTCGCCCGCCGAGCTCGCAGCCAACACAGCCTTCCCGGTGGACTTTCGCCAGATGCTGCGCGACCACAAGCTGGCGAGCAGCGCCTTCTTCACCGACCGGATACCGGACCTGTCGAAAGTCAAGGCCGCGGTCTACGCCCACGCGAACAACGGCGGCATCGGCCTGCATTCGCGTGGCACGATCGAAGGCTTCAGCAAGTCGACGCAAGCCGCCTTCCGGCACCTGGTGATCGACAACGGCATGGATCCGGACAAGATGTACTCGCGCGCCGACGTCGCGAAACAGAAGGCGTTTTTCGATCGCTTCCTCAAGGGCATCGACAACGGCTTCGACCGGAGACCCAGGGTCGAGATCGAAGTGCGCAAGGGCGCCGGCTTCGTGACCCGCACCGGCGAGGACTATCCGCTGCCGGGCACCGTTGCACAGAAGATGTTCCTCGACGCAGCATCGATGTCCCTGGGTCTGGTGGCGCCGGGCACGCTCGCCGCCAGGACCTATCGCTCGCAATACGGGCTGGCGACCGGTGCCGTGCGATTCGCGACCGCGCCGTTGCCGCGGGACTACGAGATCATCGGGCCGCTGCGCCTGCACCTCGCGCTGAGCTGCTCGGGCACGGATGCCGACGTGTTCGTCGCGCTGCGCGAGATCCGGCCCGACGGAACCGAGGTGACGGCACAAGGCGCGAACGACCCGGCCATCCCGGTGGCAATGGGATGGCTGCGCGCCTCGATGCGCAAGGCGGACGCCGCCAGGTCCACCGACTTTCGCGTCTGGCATCCCTACGACGAGGCCCGCCCCCTCACGCCGAACGCGACGGTCGAACTCGACGTCAATATCTGGCCGACCGCCTGGATCATCGAGCGTGGCAACACCCTGGTCGTGGAGATCGGGGGCACCGAACAGCGCGGAATGGTCACTTTCACCCATCCCGCCGCCGGTCCATGGAAACCGGACGGAACGAACGCCATCGACAACGGTCAACCGGCGCCGAGCGACGTTACGTTGCACACCGGGGGCGTGGCGCCCAGCTACCTGGTGGTCCCCACTCGAAGCAGCTAGGCGACTCGGCGCCAGTGCGGCGCGGCGCCTGGATCAAGCGTTCCTAGGCGCCCTGTCGCGGCGCGCGCAGCGCCGCCTTGTGAATCTTGCCGGCGGGCGTGAGCGGCAATTCATCGCGGAATTCGAACTGGCGCGGGACCTTGTAGTCCGCAAGCCCGTCGGCGCACCAGGCGCGCAGCGCCGCTTCCGTCACCGCCCGACCTGGCTTGCACACGACGAAGTAGCACCCGATCTCGCCAAGGACGGGATCGGGCAAGCCGATGCCGGCCACCAGCAGGACGTCGGGGTGCCGCGCGATGTGCGCTTCCACCTCGGCCGGGTAGACATTGAAGCCGCCCTGGATGTACATGTCCTTGGCGCGTCCCCTCAACGTGATCACGCCGCGCGCGTCCACCTGGCCCAGGTCGCCGGTGCGCAGCCAGCCGCCCGGCAGGAAGGCCGCAGCGGCACGTGCGGCGCCGGCATAGCCGGGCACCACGCCACAGCCCCGGAAACACAGTTCACCAATTTCGCCGGGCGGCAACTCGTCTTCGCCCGCAGGAGCGACCACCCGCACGCGGGCATCGCCGATCGGAACGCCGATGGTCCGCATGAGGTCTTCGCCGGAGGCATTCCAGGGCGTGATGACGATGGCGCCCGAAGTCTCCGACAGCCCGTACAGGTTCATCAGCGTGGCCGCCGGCATGCGTTGCTGCAACTGTGAGAGCAGCGCCGGGTCGACACTGGAGCCGCCGATGAACGCCAGCCGCACCGACGAAAAGTCGATGTCCAGGCCCTCGGACTTCATCAGGAGCAGCGTCATCATGGTCGGTACGCCAACCAGGATCGTGGGCTTGTGCGCCTGGATGCGTTCCAGCACCTGCGACGCCTTGAATTCCGGGATAAGGTCGACGCGCCCGCCGCCCGCGAGCATGCTCAGGATGCCGCAGGTGATTCCGCCGACATGGTTGAGGGGGTTGGCCAAGGTCAGGAGATCGGTCCGGCAAATGCGCATGTGCTTCGCCTGCGCCCAGGCCGACGCAAGCATGCTGCCATGCGTCAGGGCCGCTCCCTTGGGGCGGCCTGTGGTCCCCGAGGTGTAGATGATGATCGCGGGGTGGTCAGCGGTAATCGATGCCTGCGCCGTGGCGACGCTCTGCAGATCCCCGGCGGAATTGCGCAGCTGCCCATAGGAGACGCTCCGGAGCCGCTGCGGCGCGCTCGCCGGCCTGGACCCCGGCATCAGGATGAGATGCCGAAACGACGGCGTGTCGGCTGCGAGCCGCTCGAACAATGCCGCAAAGTCGAATCCCTCGTGTTCGCCCACCGTGGCGACCGCCTTCACTTCGCTGTCCTTCAATATGTACCCAAGCTCGGCCTCGCGGTAGCGCGGACTCATCGCAACGGCGACGGCGCCGATGCGCGTGCACGCGAAGAACAGCACCAGCCATTCGATGCGGTTCAGCGACAGCAGGCCCAGGCGGTCGCCGGGGCCCAATCCCAGATCCAGCAGGTCGGCGGCGACTCGTTGCGATTCGGCTTCGAGTTCGCCGTAGGAAGTGATGTGGCCGCCATGCAGGATGAAGGGAGCGGCCGGATGACGGCTGGCTGCGGCGGCCAGGGCCAAGGGCAGTGTCGCGGGCGGGGTGTCGGAAGGGGAGGAGTTGGAAGTCATTGGCCTGCCAGGGGTTGGGCATCATTCTGGAAATACGGCTGGCTCGCGGTCTTGCGGTATGTGGCTGAGCAGTGCAGCCACTCCACACAAGACGACTGACCCACGGCCCGCTAGCCTTGCAATAGCCCAAGAGAGCCGTGAACCCAGGTACGTCCTTTCGCAAGATCCTCATCGCCAACCGTGGCGAGATCGCCCTGCGCGTGATGCGAACCGCGCGCAGGATGGGATACCGGACTGTGGCTGTGCACTCGGACGTGGATTCGCGCTCTCCGCATGTCGATGGCGCGGACCAGGCCATCTGCATTGGCGCGGCGGCGCCAATGCAGTCCTACCTGAACATTCCGGCCGTGATCGAGGCCGCGCGCGCCAGCGGCGCCGACGCCGTCCACCCCGGTTATGGGTTTCTGGCGGAAAACGAGAACTTCGCCGCGGCCTGCCGCGATGCGGGCCTGGTGTTCATCGGCCCCTCGCCCGAAGCGATTCTGGCCATGGGCGACAAGGCCG
>JAQGMS010000021.1 GCA_028292245.1 Ramlibacter sp. | reverse complement strand
GCCGCGTTCGGGGAAATCGGCGCCGGCATCCAGCTCGGGCCCAACATCTTCAAGATGTTCGAGTACCTGGGCCTGACCGAGGCGGTGAACCGTGTTGCCTTCTTTCCGCCGGGCCTGGGGATGAACGACGTGCGCACCGGCGAGAAAGTGGTGCGCGTGCCGCTGGGCGAAACGGCGTGCGCGGCCTACGGATACCCGTACGGCGTCATCTACCGCGCCGACCTGCACCAGGTCTTCCTCGACGCCGTCAAGGACCAGCCGAACGCCACGCTGCGCACATCGAGCAAGGTCGAGTCTTTCTCGCAGGACGCCACCGGTGTGCGCGTCCGGCTCGCTGGCGGTGAAACACTGAATGGCGACGCCTTGATCGGCGCCGACGGCTTGTGGAGCCGCATCCGGGAGGCGGTGGTTGGTGACGGCAAGCCGCGAGTCTCGGGTCACATCGCCTACCGCGCGGTGCTCAAGCGCGAGGACGTGCCCAGCCACCTGTGGAGCGACGACGTGCTGCTGTGGGGCGGCGAGAAGACCCACCTGGTGCACTACCCGCTGCGCCGCGGCGAGCTGTTCAACCTGGTCGCCGTGTTCCACAGCGACAAGTACGACGAAGGCTGGAACACCTTCGGCGACACGGCCGAACTGAATGAACGCTTCGCGCAGGCCGTTCCGCAAGTTCGCGAACTGCTCGGCAAGATCGAGACCTGGAAGATGTGGGTGCTGTGCGACCGCGAGCCGGTCAAGAACTGGACCGACCGGCGCGTGACGCTGCTGGGAGACGCCGCGCACCCCATGCTGCAATACCTCGCCCAGGGCGCCGGCCAGGCAATCGAGGACGCGGTGGTCATTGGAGAAGCGCTGCGCTTTGCCAAGGGCGATGTCCAGGCAGCGTTCGGCAAGTACCAGCAAGCCCGCTACCTGCGCACCGGCCGCGTGCAGCTCACCGCCCGTTTCTACGGCGACATCTATCACGCCGCCGGCGTGCAGCGCGAGCTGCGCAACCAGATGTTCCAGAGCGGCAACGAGTCGGCGGGATTCGCCGGCTTGAAGTGGATGTACGACGGCATCGAGCCCCACAATCTTTTCAAATGAAGGCGCCATGCAAGCCAGCCTGACCGAACCCAGCCGCCAGACACCGGTGCTGGGCGAATACGACGTGGTCGTGCTCGGCGGCGGCCCGGCCGGCATCGCCGCGGCGGTCGCGGCGGCGCGCGCGGGGCGCTCGACGCTTCTCATCGAGCGCTACGGCTTCCTCGGCGGCATGGGCACCGCCGCGGGCGTGACCAACTTCTGCGGCCTGCACGCCAATGTTCATGGCGACATTCGCCAGGTTGTGCACGGCGTTGCGCAGGACCTGTTGTCGCGCATCGACCGGCTCGGCGGCCTGAACGAGCCGCACAGCCTGTTCGGCAAGACCGTGGCCCAGGCCTACGACACAGCCGCCTACAAGATCGCGGCGGACGACCTGATGCTCTCGGCGGGCGTCAACGTGCTGTTCCACGCGCTGGCGGCCGGCGTGCTGATGGAATCCCCGACACGCGTGAGTGCCCTGTTGATCGAAACCAAGTCCGGGCGGCGCGCGGTGATAGCCCGCACCTTCATCGACTGCTCGGGCGACGGCGACCTGGCCGCCTGGGCCGGCGCACCGTATGAAAAGGGCGACGGCCAGGGCAACATGCTGTATCCCTCGACCATGTTCCGCATCAACGGGATCGACCCGCAGCGCGCGGGCAAGGCCTGGGAAATCATTCCCGGGCTGATGCTGGAGGCCGAAGCGGCGGGCCGCTACAAGTTTCCCCGCAAGACACCGATCGTGCGGCCGCAAAAGAGCGGCATCGAATGGCGCGTCAACCTCACCCAACTGGCCAACGCGCTAGGCAACGCGATGGACGGCACGAACGCGCAGGAGCTCAGCGACGCCGAGATGCTGGGACGCCGGCAGATCGCCAGCGTCGCAGGCTTCCTGAAGGAAGTGCCAGGCTTCGAGAACTCGTACATCGTCGACATCGCGCCGCAGGTCGGCATCCGCGAAACACGGCGGGTGCAAGGCCGCTACATGCTGACCGAGGCCGACGTGCTGGAATGCGCCAGCTTCGACGACACGGTGGGCGTCAATGGCTGGCCGCTGGAGCTGCACCTGAAGGGCGATGTCGAATTCCGCTGGCCGAAAATTCCCGAAAGCCGCGGCTTCAACCACCTGCCCTACCGCATGACCGTGCCCGTGGGCCTGGACAACCTGTGGGTCGCCGGACGCTGCGCCTCGATGACGCACGAAGCGCAGTCGGCGGCGCGCGTGACCGGCGCCTGTTTCGTCATGGGGCAGGCGGCGGGCACGGCGGCCCACCTGGCCCTGAAAGGCGGGCAAACTGCTGCGGAGGTCGATATCGGCGCGCTGCAGACTCGCCTCGAATCCGAAGGCGCTTATCTGGGCCGCACCTGGTAGCCGCCGCCCTGAAGGAGACATCGATGAACGCACCCCACCCCACCGCCTTGCTGCGCGAACACCTGTATCGCGACATGGCGCCGCACAACCTGACTCCGTTGTGGGAGGTGCTGCACGCCTTGGTGCCACAGCAGCCCGCCAGCCCCTGCGTTTCCGCGCTGTGGAAATACGATGAGGTGCGGCCCTTCCTCATGCGTGCCGGCGAAGCCATCACCGCCGAGGAAGCGGTGCGACGCGTGCTGATCCTGGAGAACCCGGCCTTGCGCGGGCAATCCGCCGTCACGCAGTCGCTCTACGCCGGCCTGCAATTGATCCTGCCCGGGGAAGTCGCCGCCAGCCACCGCCACACGCAAAGCGCCCTGCGCTTCATCGTCGAAGGCTCGGGCGCCTACACCGCGGTGGACGGCGAACGCACGACCATGCGGCCGGGCGATTTCATCATCACGCCCAGCTGGACCTGGCACGACCATGGCCACGACGGCACCGACCCGGTGGTCTGGCTGGATGGCCTGGACATCCCGATGATCCGCTTCTTCGACGCCGGCTTCGCCGAAAACGACGCCGCGAAGTCGCAGGTCGTGACGCGAACCGAGGGGACCAGCTTCGCGCGCTACGGCCACAACATGGCGCCAGTGCGCCACGACGCACCGTTCGGCGGCACTTCGCCGATCTTCAGCTATCCGTACGAGCGCAGCCGGGAGGCGCTGGAGCGGCTGGAGCGCGACGCCCCGGCCGACGAATGGGATGGCGTGAAATTGCGATACCTCAATCCGCTGACCGGCGGCTCGCCCATGCCCACGATGGCGACGTTCATGCAGAAATTGCCGGCGGGCTTTGCCGGCAGGCCCTGGCGCCAGACTGACGGCGCCGTCTACAGCGTGGTCGAAGGGCATGGCGAGGTCGTCGTCGAGGGCGCCGGCGGAAAAAACAGTTTCCCGTTCGGCCCGCGCGACCATTTCGTGATTCCGTCATGGCACACTGCGCGCTTCAAGTCGGCGCCCGGCTGCGTGCTGTTCAGTTTCTCCGACCGGCCCGTGCACCAGGCGCTGGGCATCCACAAAGAAGAAAGGCTGTCATGAGCTATGTTTTCACCCCTCCCGCCGTTCCTTCCGTGCCCGTCGTCGGCAAGGCGGAGCGCTTCCCCATCCACCGCATCTATTGCGTCGGCCGCAACTATGAGGAGCACGCCAAGGAGATGGGCTTCACCGGCCGCGAACCGCCGTTCTTCTTCATCAAGCCCGCCGACACCGCCGTGGTGGTGAACGCCGGTGAAACCGGCACGATGGCCTACCCCAGCCTCACCAGCAACCTGCACCACGAGATCGAACTGGTGGTGGCAATCGGCACCGGCGGCAGGAACATCAAGGCGGCGGATGCGCAAAAGCACATCTACGGCTACGCGGTCGGCCTGGACATGACGCGCCGGGACCTGCAAGGCGACATGAAGAAGCAGGGGCGCCCCTGGTGCATCGGCAAGGCATTCGAGCAATCGGCGCCGATCGGGCCGATCACCCCGGCCGCGCAAGCAGGCGACGTGACGAAGGCCGAGATCTACCTGCAGGTCAACGGCAAGGACCGCCAGCGCAGCAACGTGTCCAAGTTGATCTGGAACATCGGCGAAACCATCGAGCACTTGTCGGCCGCGTGGGACCTGCAGCCCGGCGACCTGATCTACTCGGGTACGCCCGAGGGCGTGGCAGCGGTCGTCGCCGGCGACACCCTGGTCGGAGGCGTGGCGGGGCTGACCGAACTGCGCGTGCGCATCGCCTGAACGGCTCCGCACCATGCTTGAACGGCTCGCGCGCTTGAGCGCCCTCCTGGCAGGGGCGCTGATCTCATTCATGGTGCTGCTGACGGCGATGAGCATCGTGGGCCGCGAAACCGTCGGCAGGACGGTGACCGGCGATTTCGAACTCGTCGGGCTGGCCACCGGTGCGGCGGTCGGCCTGTTCATGCCGCTATGCCAGCTGCATCGGGGCAACATCGTGGTCGACTTCTTCACTTCGCGCGCGCCTGCCTCCTTCAATGCCACCCTGGACCGCATCGGCGCACTGTTGCTGGCCCTGACCTGCGCCCTGCTCGCCTGGCGCGCCGGGTTGGGCGGCTTGAGCTCATGGCGAGCCGGATCGACCACCATGCTGCTGGGCGTGCCGGAGTGGTGGGCCTATGCGCCCATGGTGCCCGGCTTCGGCCTGACCGCCGTGATCGCGGCGCAACAGGCGTTGTTCGGCTTCAAGACCCGGGCCCATCACGGCGGAGACACGGCTTGAGCGGCCTCACACTCGCGGCGCTGACCATCGTCCTGATGTTCGCGCTGATGGCGTTGCGCACGCCCATCGCCATCGCCATGTTCGTCTCCGGATCGGCCGGCTACGTCCTGCAGACCGGCTGGATGCCGTACGCGAACTTCATGAACAGCATGGCCTTCGCGCGCTTCGCCAGTTATGACCTGTCGGTGATCCCGCTGTTCATCCTGATGGGCCAGTTCGCTACCCGTGGCGGGATCAGCAAGTCGCTCTTCGAATTCACCGCGGCGATCGTGGGCCGCTTGCGCGGCGGGCTGGCGATGGCGGCCGTGATGGCCAGCGCCGCTTTTGGTGCCATCTGCGGCTCGTCGGTCGCCACGGCGGCGACGATCACCGGCGTCGCGCTGCCGGAAATGAAGCGTCACGGCTACTCGGGCCGCCTGGCCACCGGCACGCTCGCGACGGCGGGCACGCTGGGCATCTTGATCCCCCCTTCGGTGCCGCTGGTCATCTACGCCATCCTGACCGAACAGAACATCGCGAAGCTGTTCCTCGCCGCGACCATTCCGGGCATTCTTGCGATGATCGGCTACATGATCGTGATCGCGGTCTATGTGCGGATCGCTCCCGGCCACGCCCCTGAAGTCGACCCCAATCCGCCGCCCTTCGACCCCCAGGTCATCTGGGGATTGCTGCCGGTCGCGCTGGTGTTCCTGCTGGTATTCGGCGGCATCTACGGCGGCTTCTTCTCGCCCACCGAAGGCGCCGCCATGGGGGCCGGCGCCGCGCTGCTGGCGGCCCTGCTCAAGCGCGAATTGAGCTGGCAAGGGTTCCTGGATTGCTTCTACGCCACGGCCGAAAGCTCCGCGATGATCTTCATGATCTTCCTGGGCGCCGACCTGATGAACTCCGCCCTCGCGCTGACGCAGGTGCCGAACCAGCTGGCGTCGGTGGTCGGCGGCTGGGGCCTGTCGCCCCTGATGGTGGTGTCCGCGATCCTGCTGTTCTACGTGGTGCTCGGCGCCGTGATGGACGAATTGAGCATGATCCTGCTGACCATCCCGATCTTCTTTCCGATGGTCATGGGCCTGGACTTCGGCATGCCCAAGGAATCGGTCGCGATCTGGTTCGGCATCATGGTGCTGATGGTCGTGGAGTTCGGCCTGCTGGCCCCGCCGGTGGGCCTGAACGTGTACGTGGTCAACGGCATGGCGCGCGATGGACCCATCGCCGAGAGTTATCGCGGCGTGATGCCGTTCCTGGTAAGCGATACGTTGCGCACCCTGCTGCTGCTGTTTGTCCCCGGCATCTCGCTGTGGCTGGTG
>JAQGMS010000404.1 GCA_028292245.1 Ramlibacter sp. | reverse complement strand
TGAGCTTGTGGCTCCCCCCACCCTACCCTCCCCACGAGGGGGAGGGATAAGAGTCGCAGCGCTTCACACCCTCACTTATCCAGCCAGACTTCCTCGAAGCGCAGGCTGTTGTACTGGCTGTTGTCGTGCGGGACATAGTTCCTGACATAAGGCTGCCAGCAATTGGCGGCGATGCCGTGGATGATGATCGGGCGCGCGGCGTCGTCGACCAGCAGGCGCTCGATATCCCAGACGATTTTCCTGCGTTTTTCCTTGTCGAGTTCGCGCGATTGCGCCGCGAGCAGTCTGTCCACATCGGCGTTGCAATATTGGGTGTAGTTGCGCTCGGATTTGCAGGAATAGTTTTCCACGATGTTGCCGTCGGGATCGTCGACGCTGACGCCGGTGACGTTCAGCCCGATGGTGTAATCCTTCTTCGCCAGCCGGGTGTACCATTGCGGGGTCTCCAGAATATCGAGCTCGCCCGCGATATAGATTTTTCGCAGCTGGTCCATGACAATCACAGCGGCGTCCCGATAGGTCGGCAGGTTTCGGGTCTGTATCTTGATCGGCAGCGGTTTTGAATCGCTGTAGCCGAGCTTCTGCATGATGCCTTGCGCTTCGGCGACATTTTTCGCGGTGTCGGGGCCGTAGCCCATCAGCGAGGTCACCATATCGGGCGGCATGCCCCATTCGCCCGCCGGTTTTGGCAGCATCGCCCCGCCGGTCAGCGCCTGGCCTTCCATCAGGATCGAATTGAACGCCTTGCGATCCAGCGCCAGCGACATGGCCTTGCGGATGTCCGGACTATCGAACGGCGGATTGACGCGGTTTACCATCAGGTTGGATTGCGTGCCGGTCGTGACCGTCTCGCACACCGCCTTCGGCGCCCGCGACTTGACGTCCTTCATCAAGGCTAGGCTGACATCGGCCGGAAAGGTGATGTCGTATTCGCCGGTCGCGAACGCCAGTATCCGCGTGGCGCGGCTGTCGATCATCCGGAACGTGATCTCGTCGAGATAGGGCCGGTCCTTCTTCCAGTAATCCGGATTGCGCGCAAGCTTGATCGAATTGCCGCGCCTGAATTCGACGAATTTGAACGGCCCGGTACCGACAGGCTTGGTGCGCATCACCGACTGCGGCACGTGGCAGGGATAGACCGGCGAGAACGCACTCGCCAGCAGCACCGGCAGGCTCGGCTGCGGCTCGCTCAATTCGAACGTCGCCTCGTCATCGCCATTGATGCTGACGTCCTGCAGCTTCGAATACCAGACCCGGCGCGGGTTGCGGTGGAATTCGGCGACCTCGGTCTTGCCGATCAGCATTCGCCAGGTGCATTGCACGTCTTTCGCCGTGAACGGCTTGCCGTCGTGCCAGGCCACGCCGCGCCGCAGCTTGAAGGTGAGTTTGGTGTTGCTGGAATCCCAGGACCAGCTCTCCGCCAAATCGGGAACCACGGTCTCGAGGCTCTCATGCGGCTTGAGGGGATCGAACATCACGAGGTTGTTGAACACCGCCATGAACGGCGTCACCGAGGCGATGGTGGATTCCTCGTGCAGCGAGGCGCTGGGTGGATTGTCGTTGTGATACAGCCGCAGCGTGCCGCCGCGCTTCTGCGCGGCCGCAGGGGTCGCGGCGAGCGATAGCGAGAGACCAAGCGCCGCGATGGAACTGGCTAGCAACCGGCTGGCGCGCATCCTTGGTCTCCCCACGTATTTTTCTTTTTTATAGGGCTGGCACCAGGTGAGCGCAATGTTGCGCGGGCGTCACCTCATAATGCCTGTAATCCCCGCCCTTCACGGGGACGACATCGCTGCGCGCCGTTGCCTCAGCCCCACGGCCCGCGGGTGGCGCGATTGCGGCTTGCACCCCACGGACCACGTCGGGGGTAGGACGGTTCGGGCTGCGCGCGGGCCGCCGCGGCGCGGCGGCTACCGAGTTCAGCGGCGAGCCGCTGCAGTTCAGCGACGCGGTTCTCGGTCGAGGGATGGGTCGAAAACAAATTGTCGACGCCGTGTCCGGACAGCGGATTGATGATGAACAAATGCGCCGTCGCCGGATTGCGTTCCGCCTCGTAGTTCGGGACCTGATGCGCGGCATTCTCGATCTTGAGCAGCGCGGAGGCCAGCCACATCGGCTCTCCTGCGATGCGCGCGCCGAGATTGTCGGCGGCATATTCACGGGTGCGGCTGATCGCGGTCTGCACCAGCATGGCGCCGAGCGGAGCCAGGATCATCATCGCGATCGACCCGATGATGCCGGGGCCGTTGTTGTTGTCGCGGTTGCCGCCGAAGAACATGCCGAACTGCGCTACCATCGAGATTGCGCCGGCGATGGTCGCGGTGATGGTCATCAGCAGCGTGTCGTGATTCTTCACATGCGCGAGCTCATGGGCGATCACGCCAGAGAGTTCCTCGCGGCTGAGCGAGCGCACCAGCCCGGTCGTCACGGCCACCGCTGCATTCTCCGGATTGCGGCCGGTCGCGAACGCATTGGGCTGCGGATTGTCCATCAGGAACACGCGTGGCATCGGCAGCCCGGCGCGTCCGGCCAGCGTGGCGACCAGGTTGACGAGGTCGGGCGCGGTGCGCGCATCGACCTCGTGGGCGCCGTACATCGACAGCACCATGCGGTCCGAGTTCCAGTAGGCGAAGAGGTTGGTCGCGGTCGCAATCAGCAGCGCGAGCGTCGCGCCGCCGGCGCCGCCGATCAGATAGCCGACGCCCATGAACAGGGCGGCCATCCCCGCCAGCAGGATCGCCGTCTTGACGTAATTCATCGTTGTCTCCCGACGCCGGCGGCGATAGCCGCCGGTATGCGCGGAATCAGGTAGATCGCCGCCGGCACGGTTCAAGCCCGCCCCGATGCGTCGCCGCGTCGCGGCCACCCTGCCCTACCTGCAAGGGGAGGAATAAGAAGCGAACTCTAATGCTGCAGCCTTGCCCCGAGCATCACCACGGTGGAGTTGGTACTGTTGCCGGGGATGTTGGAGTCGAGCCAGTCGCGGCGCAGCGTGCCCTTGACCCAGAGGTTGCGGTTCATCTTGTAGATCAGATCGCCCGAGACCGAGTAGGTTTTGTCGTTGCGGTTGTCGCCCTGGTAGTCGAGCGAGCCCCAGCTGAATTTTCCGATCGCGGTCAGCCAGCGGCGGAAATCGTGATCGACCTCGACGGTGTAGGTATGCGTCAGCACGCCGGAGACGCCGGGGAGCGTGGTCTCGTCGATCGAGGTGTTGGAGTTGAATTTTGCCGTGGTCAGCGGCGTCACCGCCCAAATCAAAGAGGACGAGGTCAACAGGCCTTCCAGGCGGTTGAGCCTGGTGTCGATATAGTCGCGCGCGGCATAGCCGATCGCGATTTCGCCGATCAACAGCCGTGAGAATTCGAAGGAGGTACCGGCCTTGACGTAGCCGCCGGAAGAGTCGCGCGCAAAACCTGATCGGTCGAGCCTGACGTCGTGCACGCGGCTGTCGCCCTGGATCTCGCCGAACGGTTTTAGCCCCGGCATCAGATCGTAGCTGACGCGGCCGACGCCGCCGAACTGGTTGAAGTTGCGGTCGTCGTTGCTGGTCGAGGTGCCGTCGGTGAGTTTTGAATAGGT
>JAQGMS010000130.1 GCA_028292245.1 Ramlibacter sp. | reverse complement strand
GACCGTGGCGAGCGTCTGGTTCTCGCGCTCGATCTTCACTTCCGGATGATTCGTGTTGTGTTCCTTGGCTTCCACGGCCTGGTGCAGGCCGTCGCTCCAGCGGCGTCCGGGCATCAGGCGTCCGGTGAACTCGTCGACGATCACCACCGTCTCCAGGCCGTAGATTTCCTGGAATTCATATGCCTCGGTGTCGGCCGTACCGGTCATGCCGGCGAGCTTCCCGTAGAGGCGGAAATAGTTCTGGAAGGTGATCGAAGCCAGCGTCTGGTTCTCGGCCTGGATCTGCACGCCCTCTTTGGCTTCCACCGCCTGGTGCAGTCCATCGCTCCAGCGGCGGCCCGACATCAGACGGCCGGTGAACTCGTCGACGATGACGATTTCGCCTTCCTGGTTCACATAGTGCTGGTCGCGGTGGTACAGGTGGTTGGCCCGCAGCGCTGCGTTCAGGTGGTGCATCAGCGTGATGTTGGCCGGGTCATACAGCGACGCGCCCTCGGGGATCAGGCCCAGGTTGAACAGGATGCGCTCCGCGTTCTCATGACCCTGCTCGGTGAGGAACACCTGGTGGCTCTTTTCGTCGACCGTGAAGTCGCCGGCCTTGATGATGCCCTCGCCGGTGCGCGGGTCGGCCTCGCCTTCCTGCTTTGACAGCAGGGGCACGACCTTGTTGATCGCGATATAGAGGTCGGTGTGGTCTTCAGCCTGGCCGCTGATGATCAACGGGGTGCGGGCCTCGTCGATCAGGATCGAGTCGACCTCGTCGACGATCGCGTAGTTCAGCCCGCGCTGCACGCGGTCGGCGACCTCGTACACCATGTTGTCGCGCAGGTAGTCGAAGCCGAATTCGTTGTTGGTGCCGTAAGTGATGTCGGCGCGGTAGGCGGTCTGCTTTTCCTCGCGCGGCATGTTGGGCAGGTTGACGCCCACCGACAGGCCCAGGAAGTTGTAGAGCTTGCCCATCCACTGCGCGTCGCGATTGGCCAAGTAGTCGTTGACGGTGACCACGTGCACGCCCTTGCCGGTCAGCGCGTTCAGGTACACCGGCAGTGTCGCCGTCAGCGTCTTGCCTTCGCCGGTGCCCATCTCGGCGATCTTGGTGTTGTGCAACGCCATGCCGCCCAGCAGCTGGACGTCGAAGTGCCGCATCTTCATCACGCGCTTGGAGCCCTCGCGCACCACCGCGAACGCTTCGGGAAGCATGTCGTCCAGCGACTCGCCCTTGGCGACGCGGTCCTTGAACTCCTGCGTCTTGCCACGCAGCTGGTCATCGCTGAGCTTTTCGAGCTGCGGCTCCAGCGCGTTGATCCGCTCCACGCCGCGGCGATATTGTTTGAGCAGGCGGTCGTTGCGCGAACCGAAAATTTGGGTCAGGAAGTTCTTGGCCATGAATGCGATGCTGCCCTGCCGGGCCTCGAGGGCCAGCAGGGCAGCGCAATCCCTTGTGTTGTCAGGATGAAATGGGGCTGCCGCCGCCCAAAGCAATAGCTGGAAACAGCGGCAAAACCAGGGATTTTACCTGCGGGCGGCTTTGCGCAGCGCACCCGGCACGGCCCCGTCTACCGTGGCCTTGGCCAATTGCAGCATCGGGAGGTCCCGGCCGGCAGCCAGGAATTTCTGCGGATCCTGGGGCACCCCCTGGACCATCACCTCGAAATGCAGGTGCGGGCCGGTGGAGCGGCCGGTGGTGCCGACTTCCGCAACCTTCTGGCCGCGCTTGACCAGGTCGCCCTTCTTGACCCAGACCCGGGAGGCGTGGGCGTAGCGAGTGATGAGGTTGTTGCCATGATCGATCTCGACCATGTTGCCGTAGGCGGGGTGCACTTCCTGGGTCACCACGACGCCACCGGCCGCAGCCAGGATGGGCGTGCCGGGATCGGCTTGGAAATCCAGGCCGGTGTGCAGGGCGGAGCGGCCGGTGAAAGGGTCGATGCGCCAGCCAAACGACGACCCCACATGGCCCAATTGCACCGGTTGCTGCGTCGGAATCATCATGTTCTTCATCTTCTGGTCGAACAGCCGGGATTCCACCACGGTCAACAAGTCGGTGCGCTGGTCGGTGAGTTGGTCGAGGTCGGCCAAGGTGGCTTGCAACTCTTCCATCGACAGGGGACGGCCCGACACCAAAGCACCGCCGCGTCCCGGGATCACCTTGATTTCGGCCGGGTTCACGCCGGCCAAGCCAGACACCCGCTCGCCGAGGGCTTCGAGCTGGACAATCTTGGCCTGCATTTCGCCCAGCCGGCGCGCCATCGCGTCGAGGTTTTCGCGCATGAACCGGTCGCGCTGCTCGAATTCATCCTTGACCACCAGCTTGACCAGTGTGCCGATCACCGGCCAGCCTTCCCGCGCGCCCTTGAGGAACACCCAGTGGTACAGCACGGCGGCCAACATCATCAACCCCAGGGAAAGCCCCAGAAATGCCAGTACCAGCTTGGTACCGCTGAGGTGTACGGCGCGGCTTTTGGCCAGCCACGCATCCGTGATAATGAAATGCACTCTTATCCCCTCATGACCACGCCTTCAATTCCCCGGCGGCTGCATCCCGTGACTTTGCAGCAGGCTGCCGAAGACTCCCCGACATTGGCGAGGCTGGCGCAGCTCGCACGTGAATCGGGCGAGCGGCTCGACGCGGTCAAATTGTTGATCCCTGCCCCATTGCGTTCCGCCGTCAGGGCCGGGCCGATCGACGGGCCCGCCTGGTGCCTGCTGGTGGACAGCAACGCCGCGGCCGCAAAATTGAGGCAGGTGATCCCTGCTCTAGTAGCTCATCTGTGCGCCCGGGGGTGGCAGGTTAACTCAATTCGGCTGAAGGTCCAAACCGGGCAAAAGTAAGCAATTGCAGCCTTTCAGGCAGCTGGCTGTGGCGGCACGGTCCTGGCTGGTATGCCGGCGTCCCGCAATTCGCGTTCCAAGGGCACCAGGGCGTTGCCGATGTCCCGCAATTCGTCGTAGTACCGGAACCGCTGCCGCCGGTCGGTCTCAGCCGCGAGCTTGGCCCGCAAGGCAT
>JAQGMS010000114.1 GCA_028292245.1 Ramlibacter sp. | reverse complement strand
TACCGTGTCGTTCGGCAAGGAGACCAAGGGCAAGGTTCGCCTGCAGATCACCGATCCCGAAGGCAAGGTCTACGAAGAGCTCGTCCCGAAGGAAAAGAACATCCTGGTGCACGAAGGCCAGGTGGTCAACAAGGGCGAGTCGGTGGTCGACGGCCCGGCCGATCCGCAGGACATCCTGCGCCTGCTGGGCGCCGAGGAACTGGCGCGCTACATCGTCGACGAAGTGCAGGACGTGTACCGCTTGCAGGGCGTGAAGATCAACGACAAGCACATCGAGGTGATCGTTCGCCAGATGCTGCGTCGCGTGGTCGTCGATAACGTCGGGGACGCGAACTACATCGCCGGCGAACAGGTCGAGCGTTCGGAAATCCTGGACACCGTCGACGCGCTGCGCGCCGAGGGCAAGATCCCGCCGACCTTCAGCAACCTGCTGCTGGGCATCACCAAGGCCTCGCTGTCGACCGACTCGTTCATCTCCGCGGCTTCGTTCCAGGAAACCACGCGGGTGCTGACCGAAGCGGCGATCATGGGCAAGCGCGACGAGCTGCGCGGCCTGAAGGAAAACGTCATCGTCGGCCGCCTGATTCCCGCGGGCACCGGCATGGCGTACCACCAGGCACGCAAGGCCAAGGACCAGATGGACGAGGCCGAGCGCCGCGCCATCGCCGACTCCGAAGCGGCGGAACTCGCCAGTGCAACCGAAGGTGCCGCGGCGCCCGAGGCCAGCGAAGGCGCGCAAGCCGAGTAGGCACACGGTTTCACCGTAAACTGAACGCCCCAGCCCACCCGGGTTGGGGCGTTTTCTTTTTTTGGGTTGGCCGACCACGATGCCGTCTTCCGTCGTTCTCTGGAGTGTTGCCGCCGTGCTGCTGTTCTGGGGCGTGGGGGCCTACAACCGGCTGATGCGGCTGCGGGCCGAAGCCAACACCGCTTTCGCCGCGCTGGAGTCCGAGCTCTCAAAGCAGGTTGCGCTGGTGCGCGAATGCCTGCCGCCGCCGGAAGCGACGCAGCCCGCACCGCTCGATGACGAAGGCGCGTTCTGGGCCGGGTTGCACGGCGCGGCCACGCAATTCGCCGTGTCGCTGGCTGTGGCGCGCAGCCGCCCGCTTGAACCCGACGGCATCGCTGCCTTGAGCGCGGCGCAGGACGTCCTGGCCATGGCGTGGGAGCGCGCGGAGCGCGACGATGCGCACGACCTGGCCGGCCCGCGCCTGCCTGAAACACTGACCAGCCGGCGCGCGCAGATCGTGATGCAAACGCACGCCGCGATCGAACAGTTCGACCAGGCCGTGGCGCGTTACAACGACGGCATCGCGCAGTTCCCGGCGGTGCTGCTGGCGTGGCTGTTCGGCTTCAAGCGGGGCCGCGGCGTGCGTGCCATGGCGGCGGGGGCATTGCCCTGAACCATCCTTCGTCGTCGCCGCCGCTGTGGCGGCTGCTGCAAGCCGCCGCGGGCGTGGTGGCCGCTGTGCGCGGGGGCCAATCCGCCACCGCGGCAATCGCCAGCGTGGAAGCGCCCTTGCGGCCCGGCGCGCAGTCGCTGGCGTTCCAGGCGCTGCGCCAGCTCGGGCGCGCCGAAGCCTTGCGCCGCCTGCTGGCCAGCCGCGCCCCACCCGAACAAGCGGATGCGCTGCTGTGCACCGCGCTGGCCCTGTGCTGGCGCGAGGCCGATGCGCCCTATGAAGTGTTCACGCTGGTCGACCAGGCGGTGGAAGCGGCCAAGCGCAGCGCGGGCGCCAAGGGCCAGGCGAGTTTCATCAATGCGTGCCTGCGCCGCTTCCTGCGCGAGCGCGACGCACTGGTGGCGGCCACGGATACGAACCCGCAGGCGCAATGGAATCACCCACGCTGGTGGATCGCACGCCTGAAGCAGGACCATCCCCAACACTGGCAGCAGATTCTCGAAGCCAACAACAGCCAGGCACCGATGACCTTGCGCGTCAATGCGCGCAAGTCGACCGCAGCCCAGTACCTGGCCCAGCTTGCGGCGGCTGATATCGCGGCATCGGCCGTCGGCCAACACGGCGTTGTGCTGGCCCGGCCGCGACCGGTGCATGAGGTGCCGGGCTTCGATGACGGCGTGGTGTCCGTGCAGGACGCGGCCGCGCAGCTGGCCGCGCCGTTGCTGTTGGGGAATCTTGGCACGACAGCGCTGCGTGTGCTCGATGCCTGCGCCGCGCCGGGTGGCAAGACGGCGCACCTGCTGGAACTGGCCGATGCGCAAGTGACGGCGCTGGACATCGACTCCGCGCGTTGCGAGCGCATCCAGGAGAACCTGCAACGCCTGGGCCTGCGGGCGAAGGTGATCGCTGGCGATGCAGCCCGGCCGACCGACTGGTGGGACGGCCAGGCATTCGATGCGATCCTGCTGGACGCGCCGTGTACCGCCTCCGGCATCGTGCGCAGGCAGCCGGATGTGCGCTGGCTGCGGCGCGAAACCGACATCGCGCAACTGGCCGCGTTGCAAGCCAGGCTGCTCGCGGTGCTGTGGCCGTTGCTGAAGCCGGGCGGACGCTTGTTGTACTGCACCTGCTCGGTGTTCCGTGCCGAGGGCGAGGCCCAGGCGCAAACGTTTCTTGCGCACAACACAGGGGCTGTTTTGCGGCCCGCGCCCGGCCATTTACTGCCCCAAAGCGGGGCAAACGCCGATGCCGTCCCGGACAATCTGGAAGGTGATCACGACGGTTTTTATTACGCGCTACTGGAAAAGCGTGCAGGCTAGGTGTCTGCCGCGCTTGGCCATCGCGCGCGTGTGCGCGGCCCTGCTGGCCTGCTGCCTGCTGGCGCTGGGCGCGCGGGCGGAGCCGCCGATCACCGAGATCACGCAATTGCGCCTGGAACGCACCGATGAGGGCGTGATGCTGTCGGCGAGCGTCAAGTTCGAACTGCCGGCGGTGATCGATGACGCGCTGGCCAAGGGCATCCCGATGTTCTTCGTCGCCGAAGCCTCGCTGTTTCGCGACCGCTGGTACTGGTACGACAAGCAGGTGGTTGCGGCCGCTCGCCACATGCGCCTGTCGTACCAGCCGCTGACGCGGCGCTGGCGCCTCACGGTCTCGCCCAACCCCATCGGCAATTCCGGCTTGGCCCTGGGCCAGACTTTCGAGACCCGGGAAGAGGCGATGGCGGCGGTGCAGCACACCTCGCACTGGAAGATCGCCGACGTCGGTGACGTCGATCCGGACGCGCGCTACAACGTCGACTTCCGCTTCCGGCTCGACGTCTCGCAATTGCCGCGTCCGTTTCAGATCGGCGCGGTGGGCCATGCCGACTGGAACATCGCCGTGATGCGCAACCAACGGCTGGCCATCGAAAGCGCGCGGTGAGCACCGAGCCGGCCACCGCGGCAACGTCAAGGTTCCCGCTGAGCAGCTCGTCGGCCTTCCGCTGGGGCGTGGGCGTGGCCGTGGCGATGATCGTGGCCATCGGCATCGTCCTCATGTTCCTGCTGACCCAGGCCACCGGCAACCGCGAACTGTACGAACGAAATTACGGGCGCCTGTTCGTCCTCAACATGGTGGTGGCGGGGGTGCTGCTGCTGGTCATCATCTGGGTCGCCGTGCGGCTGGCCTCCCGGCTGCGCCGCGGCAAGTTCGGCAGCCGCCTGCTGGTGAAGCTCGCCGCGATCTTCGCGCTGGTGGGTTTCCTGCCGGGCGTGCTGATCTACGTGGTGTCCTACCAGTTCGTTTCGCGCTCGATCGAAAGCTGGTTCGACGTGAAGGTGGAGGGCGCGCTGGATGCC
>JAQGMS010000526.1 GCA_028292245.1 Ramlibacter sp. | reverse complement strand
TCTGAGGTACTGCTGATACTGCGGGCTCGGATACGTGATTACGAGCGTCGCACGCTCTCCCATGACGCTGCGCAGATTTCGAAACACCGCCGGGTGGGTACCGATCGGAAGGTGCTCGAGCACGTCGACCATCACGACGAGATCGACGGGTTGCGCAATCCATGCGCGGAGCTCGTCGAACTCGCGCAGGACATCGGCGGTCCTGAAATGAACGTTTTCGCCGCACAGTCGTTGCTTCGCGCTCTCGACATTCTTTTCGCTCAGGTCACACGCCCAGATCCCGCCGCGCACCGCGACTTGGGCCATGCGCTCGGTGATCAGCCCGAGACCGCATCCGATCTCCAGGACTCTCGAATCGGCAGCAACGAAAGGCAGCACTCTCTCGATCGCCTTCTCGATCCGCAGGTTCGTCTCCAGCAGATAGCTCTGCATGCGAGAGCTCGAGAACTCGTCGTAGAAAGCGCGAACCGATGCGGCATCGGCTGTCTCGGCTTGTGCAGGTGCGCGGGCCATGTCTATCCGCCTTTCGTCGTGAGTCACCGTCGGTTCACGCCTCGTGCGCTCGCACGTGACGAGCGACCAGTCCTTCGTACATCTGCGCCAGCTCGCGGTTCACCGCGGCAAGGTTGAATTCCCGGCACATGCGATTCCGACCCCGCCTGCCGATATCGGGCCAGCTGCCCGGATTATCGAGCAAGGAGGCAAGGCGCGCGGCGATTCCGCTCACGTCGCGCGGTTCGCACAGGAACCCCGACTCGCCGTCGGCCACGATTTCGGCAATGCCGCTGTGCCAGCTCGAGATGACCGGCAACCCGCACGCTTGCGCTTCCATCAGGGAGACGGGGGTCCCTTCTTCGTCGCCGTCCCCTGCGGTTACGCTGCAAAGCAGGAAAACATGCGCCCGATCCATCATGTCGCGGACCACGCTTTCAGGCTTGGCGCCGTGCAGGGTCACGACACTGCTCAGACCGAGCGCTCCGACAAGGGCCTCGAGCAGCGGCCGCAACGGGCCTTCGCCGATGATGTCGTAATGGATGTCCGGATGCCTCGATCGCACCTCCGCGACCGCGCGAATCGTATATTCGAGGCCTTTTTTTTCGACCAGGCGGCCGACAGTCAATAAGCGAACGGTATCGCCGCGCGCGGGCAGGCGCGGCCGATACCGAAAATCGTCGGGATTGACGCCGTAGTGCAGCGTGCGCACCTTCTGTGCGGCGCAGCCCAGCGCGATGACTTTGTCCGCGGCGTACGCGCTGTTGACCGTCGTCACATCGACGGCCGCGAACAAAGCCTCATAGACCGCCCTGCCATGCCCCTGCGGCCACATCGAGACGTCGTAGCCATGAAAGCTGACGACGAACGGCACTCGCCACAGGCGTGCTGCGAGCCTGAAATTGTCTCCGACCGGTCCGAAATGAGCGTGTACGACGTCGTAATTGTCCGGTGCGGCGCGCAAGGCAGCCAGTCTATACAGGCTCGACAGGCTCGACGCCTGGTAACCGTAGCGCGAAGGACGAAGCACGTCGCAAGTGACGCGCGGCGCTGTCAGCAGGCATCGCAGGATCTTCGGCGCGGCACGAGCAAGACGGAGGGTATTCGGAATGGATTCGGCAGTTCCCGGAATCCACGTGCGCGTGAGCACCGGGTACGCCGGCAACTCCCAGTAACCCGACTCCGGCGGTATGTCGATATACGTCGTTCGTCTGCCCAGACCGTAGTCCTGAACCGTCTTGTGCAAAGGAGCGTCCGGATCGGGCCGTGACTGCGCATAGATATGCACGTCGTGCCCCAGATCGAGAAGGCCGGTGATCTGGTTGAGGATGAACGTCTCCGAAACCGCCGGGAAACGATCGACGAACACGGCAATGCGCACGGCAGGCGGCTCTGATCAGGAACGCGCGCGCTGGACGTAGACGACCACGCGCTCGTTGCTCATGACACTCTGAAAACGGCAGTCGAGATGCGCCGAAAACTCCCGGTAGTGGTCGAGCCACCAGAAGCACGGCCATGCCACCACGACGTGAGCCGCCCCGCTTGCCGTCAGTCTTTCGAGCTCCGCGACGGCCTGCGCGTCATCGGCCGGGGGCCCGAAGTATTCACCATCGCGCTCGGTGAAAGGAATCGCTTCCCGCCCTGCCCAGGCGCGCATGCCCCATGTGGCGTCGTCGATGAGGACGAAGCGCGAACCCGTCGGTACGACTCGAGCGAGATCCGCAGTCGCATGCTCGAGCTTGTGCAGCCACGAATTGGCCTGCCAGACGAGCGCATCGGCAGCTATCCCGCGGCTCGCGCAGTATTCCAGCGCCTTCGACGCGTAGTTGTCGTAGAACCAGAGCTCCCGCCGCATGCGTGCGTCGAAATCCATGCTCCACCACCCGCCGCTGCCGTGTCTTCGATAGAAGCTCAAAGGCCGCGAAGCATTGCGGATCGTGCCGTAAAAAGGCGCAAGCATCATCAGATACGTGTCGGCCCCTCGTTTGTAAATCGCTTCCGGCACCGGAAAGATCTGTTCGAGGTACGCCCTCCTCCATACATTTCCGCTCGTGGGCGGCCACAGGTAAATGTCGGGGCCGCGCTCGAAGACGTGCTCGCGCAGATCGCCTTCGGCGAGCGCGGCTGCGGGGAACAGCTGTCCGGTCCGGCGCCCCGCCGCGTCGACGACGACGAGGGGCCACTGCACTTTGACGCACTCGTCCTGCTCGAAATGCCGCATGACCCCGGCGATCGCGTCGGGCTCGAGCACATCGTCGGAATCGAGAAAAAGAACGACATCGCCGTTCGCCGCCGCAAAGCCCGCGTTGAAAGCCGATGCCTGTCCGCCATTTGGCTTGAACGTCGGCCGGATACGGCCACCATACGATTCGATGATCTGTCTCGAGGTATCGGTCGACCCGTCGTCGACGACGATCACCTCGGTGTGTGCGTAGGTCTGCGCGAGCGCGCTGTCGATCGCCTCGCGCAGATAGGACGCATAGTTGTAGTTGTTGACGACGATACTGGCGGTGCGTGCGGGCATGGTAGGTGCGGAACCCGGGAATTACCGCGCCTGCGGGTGTTCGGCGCAGTGCGGATCGGCGGTCTGAAAGATCTCGGCATATCTGCAGGCGCCTGCGGTGACCCCGCGGTAGAGATTCAGTCCGCGTATCGCGCGGTCGTATGCGAATTGCGATACCTGCGACCGATGACACCGTATGGCTTCTATTTTTCTGCCCATGACGCGGGTCACGTCCTCGACGTGGTAATGAGTCGCCAGCGGCGTCCAGATTTCATAAGTGAGCAGAGTCGGCTTCAAGCCGGCGCATGCACGCAGCGCGGAACGCACGATCGGCAGCCCGGACTGGTGGTCCGGGTGCGCGTCGTGCTCGTGCGGCAGATAGATCAGCTCAGGGGTCTCGCGACCGACGATGCGGGCGAGCGCCGCGCCGGCGCCTTCGATATGGCTCGAAAGCTTGCCGTCCGGATAGCGCAGGAAATCCACCCCTGAAGCGTCGAGGGATCGCGCTGCGCTCTGCGCTTCGCGCTCCCGGGCGCGTCCCGCGTCCCCGGGAGGCATGCTTTTCACGCCAAGCTCGCCCGAGCTGAGAAAGACGATATGAACGCGATCGCCGCGCCCGGTATGCAGGAGTATCGTGCCTCCGCAGCCGATCGACTCGTCATCGGGATGCGGCGCCACCACCACTACGTTCGTCATGGCGCCTCCAGCATGTCGGCGTAAAGACGCCCGTAGGCTTGAGCCGATCGCGCGATGTCGAAACGGCTCACGTGCTCGCGGATCCTGCTGCGGTTCAGGCCGCGCGCGCGAACGACCAGCGCGGCGAGCTCGCCCTCGTCCGCGGTCACGAAGCCCGTGATTCCCGCGGCGACGACTTCCGGCAGCGCTCCGTTGGCAAGCGCGACCACGGGGGTGCCGCACGCGCCCGCCTCGACACACACCATCCCGAAAGCTTCGGCGATGCGCGAAGGCACGAGCACGCAGTCCGCCGCCCCGAGCAGGCGCAGCTTCGTCTCGTGGTCGGCGACGCCGACGTAGCGTATCCGCTCGTCGAGCTGCGGCGCGACGACCGAATCGAAGTAGCGCTGGTCGTACACCGGGCCGGCAAGCGCGAGCCGCTCGCCGAGCTCGCGCGCGACCCGAATCGCAGCGTCGACGCCTTTCCGTGCTTCGATCCGCCCGAGAAAGAGAAGGCCGCCGCCGCCCGCGCTGTCTCTGAACCGAGCCGTATCGATACCGTTGTAAATGGTGCGGCAGCGTACCGCGCCCGCCACGCGAAGCTTGCGCCCCTGATACTCGCTCACCGTCGAGATCCACATGTCGCTGTGCGCTCGCACGTACCACGCCATGTCCTCGAGGACTGCGCCGTGTACCGTGTGCAGGACGCGGTTTCGCAGGCCCGGCAGGTGCGACAGCAGATACGCGCACGAACCGATGTGCGAATGGATGATGTCGTAATCGGCAGCCGCGGCGAGCGCGATCGAAAGCTGATGCTGCTCGAAATACTCGTATTCTGCGGCTTCGTCTGCAGCCATCTTGCCGACGACGCCACTGTCGACGGCCGACAGCAGCTGCGCCGGAGTCTCGCTGTTCGCCGACGCGACGACCGCGACTTCGAGCCCCGCACTGACCTGAACATCGATGAGCTCGGCGAGCAGCGTTTCGATACCGCCGGGCGCACTTCTGCTGATCGGGTACCACAGCGGCGCGAGGTGCAGGATGCGCATGGGTCAGCCCCGCCTGCCGCGGTAGCTTATCGTCCGGGCATTCTCCAGCCCGCTCCTCACAGCCCCGCCC
>JAQGMS010000110.1 GCA_028292245.1 Ramlibacter sp. | reverse complement strand
CGCTGGCGCGGCTCGTCATTTCCAATTTGACCTCGCGCAGGTCCTGCTCGGTGGGGCGCTTGACGACGTAGTTGACCAAGCCCCCCGGCGCGCTGGTGCCGGCCTGGATCCCGCTGGTGCCCTTGAGAATTTCGACGCGCTCCTTGTTGTCCAGCGGGATCGTTGTTTCCGCGCTGATCGGCAGGCCCTCGCGCCGGAAGTTGAAGCGGTTGTCCAGCGTAAAACCGCGGATCGAGATGAAGTCCCAGTAGCCCGGCGCGTTGTAGGCGTCGGTCACCGAGGCGTCGAACTGCGTGAGGTCGGCCAGCCGCCGCGCGCCGCTGGCGTCCAGCTGTTGGCGGTTAATGACGGTCGCGGAGACCGGCACCTCCTTCAGCGGCACGTCGCCGAAGCCGGTCACGTCGGCAGCCGGGGCAGCGGTGTGGCCGGTGATGACAACCGGCTTCAGGGTGGTTTCCTGGGCCTGGGCCGAAGCGGCCACCAGGAAGGCTGTGGCGATCGCGTACGCGATCCGGGATTGCGGCCAGTGGGGCCGCGCGAGTGGCGATAGTTGTGCCATGACGTCTTTCTTTCAACGCAATGGCAGGTCGGCTTGCTGTGACGGGATGCGCCCGGAAGAAAGGTGTGGGCGCCGTCGGTAAGCTTGCTTCCCTGCGCGAGGATTACCTCAATCAGGTTCAAAGGGACTTTCTCAGTCGCCGCCTCTTGCGAAGCGGCAACACCCCTAGCGAATGCGCTCTTTCGAACGCAACGGAATTTTAATCGAAGACCGGGGACTCCACGCCGAGCACCTTGTGCAGCTTCGGCGACGTGGTGGTGTATTGCAGGTGGATCTTCTTGTCCGGGAAGATGAAGGGCGCCGCGCCGAATGCCGCCAACGCGCACTCATGAAAGCCCGACAGGATCAATTTCTTCTTGCCCGGATAAGTGTTGATGTCGCCCACCGCGAAGATGCCCGGCGTGTTGGTGGCGAATTTCTCGGTGTCCACCTTCACCTGCTTGCGTTCGATGTCCAGGCCCCATTCGGCGATGGGCCCGAGCTTCGGGCTGAGGCCGAAGAACACCAGCAGGACGTCCAGCGGGACCACCCGCGTCACTGCGTCGGAACCGGTGACTTTGGCGCCAGTCAGCTTGCCGTTCTTTTCCTCATAGCCGGTGACCTGGCCGATGACGAACTGCATCTCGTGCGTCTCGCACAACGCGTGCATCTTGGCGACCGATGCGGGAGCCGCCTTGAAACCGTCGCGGCGGTGGATCAGGATCACGCTTTCGGCCTTGTTCGGCCCTTCCTGGACGAAGTTCAGCGCCCAATCCAGGGCCGAATCCCCGCCACCGACGATCACCAGGTTCCTGCCGGCGAAGTCCGCCGGGTTCTTCACGCGGTAATGAAGTTGCGTGCCGTCGAATTTATCGAGACCCTCGACCTTCAGCGTGCGCGGCTGGAATGCGCCGACACCGGCGGCGATGAAGATGGTCTTGGTCAGGAACCGGGTACCGCGGGAAGTCTCGACGAAAAAGCGGCCATCGTCCTGCCGCTCCACGGTGGTCACTTCCTGACCGAAGTGGAAGGTGGCTCCGAACGGCTCGATCTGCCTGAGCAGGTTGTCCGTCAGTTCCTGGCCGGTGCACATCGGCACTGCGGGGATGTCGTAGATCGGCTTGTCCGGATAGAGCTCGACGCACTGGCCGCCGGGGTAGGCGAGCGAGTCGATCACATGGGCCTTGATCTCGAGCAGGCCGAGCTCGAACACCTGGAACAGGCCGACCGGCCCCGCGCCGACGACGACCGCATCGGTTTCGATCGGGCCGTCGTGGGCGGCTGCGGTCTTGATCACTTCTTGATTGAGTTGCGGTTCCATTTTCCGTCAGCGGACCAGCTCGGTGAGCTTGCCGGTCTTGTCCTTCCATTCATCGGCGTCTTCGGGCGCCGGCTTGCGCTTGGTGATGCTTTTCCAGCCGGCCTGCTGCGACAGCTCGACATTGAGCTTGATGAAGGCCATCTGGTCGGCCGGCACGTCTTCCTCGGCATAGATCGCATTGACCGGGCATTCCGGGATGCACACCGCGCAGTCGATGCATTCGTCCGGGTCGATCACCAGCATGTTCGGCCCCTCGCGGAAGCAGTCCACGGGGCAGACGTCCACGCAGTCGGTGTACTTGCAGCGGATACAGGATTCGGTGACGACGTGGGTCATTTGTGATGCTTCGAATTGGGGAAAACCCCTTATTTTATGGGTTCGGGCTCGCCGCCCTCTCACCTAACCAGCACAGCCCCTGAGGTCTTGTGGCTGGCCGTATCGACCAGCACCAGTGAGCCGAGGATGCGCGAGCGCAGGTAAGGCAGCGTGACCAGGGGTTCCTGCAGCGCCAGGTCGACGTGCCCGATGGAGTTGGGCTCCAGGTGGTCGGCATCCGCTTCGGCGAGCGTATTCACGTCGAGCTTGTGGACGATGCGCTTGACCTTGGCCTTGACCCAGCGGTGGCCGTGCAATGCCCAATAGACGCGGCCGGCGACCAGTGGCTCGTCGTCCATCCAGGCGATGGTGGCCGAAACTTCCCTCGAAGGCTCGGGCGCGCCAGGCGCAAGCAGCCAATCGCCGCGCGAGACATCGACCTCGCGGTCCAGCACGATGCCGGCGCTGTGGCCCGCCGGAACGTTCGTGAGCTGGCGCACGTGATTCAACACCTGGGCCACCGTCGCGGTCTGGCCGCTGGGCAGCACCTTGACTTGTTGGCCCGGTTCGATGGCGCCGGTGGCAACCCGGCCCCAGAAGACGCGGCGGCCCTGGCTGGTGTCGGAGGAAGAGGAGAACTTTTCGACCCACTGGACCGGGAAGGCAAAGGGTTCGGTCGTTTCGGCGGCGACCACGTCGAGCTGTTCGAGCAACTGCAGCAGCGACACGCCCTGGTAGCCGCACCAGCCGGGCTGCGGTTCCACGACGTTGTGGCCCTTGAGCGCGGAAATCGGAATGATCGCGCGAACGGGGATGCCGGCCGCGGCGGTGAACTGCTGCAGGGCGCCGCTGATGTTGTTGAAGGCGACCGTCGGGTCTTCGACTGCGTCCAGCTTGTTGACCGCGAACACGATGGAGGGCACGCGCAGCAGGTTCACCAGCAGCGAGTGGCGGCGCGTTTGCGGCAGCAGTTCCAGGCCCGGGTTCTGCCACTGCAACTTGGTCGCATCGACCAGCACAACCGCCGCGTCGGCGCTGGAGGCTGCCGTGACCATGTTGCGGGTGTACTGCTCATGACCCGGCGCGTCGCCGATGATGAACTTGCGGCTGGGCGTGGCGAAGTAGCGATAGGCCACGTCGATCGTGATGCCCTGCTCGCGCTCGGCGGACAAGCCGTCGGTGAGCAGCGCCAGGTCGGTCTCACCGGACCGCTGCACGCCCGCCAATTGGTCTTGCAGCACGGCCTTGCTGTCGACCAGCAGGCGGCCAATCAGCGTGCTCTTGCCGTCGTCCACGGAGCCGCAGGTGATGAATTTCAGCGCCGATACATGGTCATGCTGCGCGGCGGCCGTTTCGACCGGTTCAGCCCGAACGGTTGTGAATGCGCTCATCAGAAATACCCGTCCTTCTTGCGCTTCTCCATGGAAGCATCGGAGGTCTTGTCGTCCATGCGCGTGGCGCCGCGTTCGCTGACTTCCACCGTCAATGTTTCGACCACCACTTCGGCGGCATTGGCGGCGGGGCTGTCGACCGGGCAGGTGCAGGTGATGTCCCCCACGGTGCGGAAGCGCACGGTGCGGGTGACGACCTCCTCGCCGTCACGTGGCGGCGAGAGTTCGGTCACCGGCACCAACAGGCCCTTGCGCTCGATCACCTGCCGCTGGTGCGCGTAGTAGATCGAGGGCAGGGCGATGTTTTCGCGCTCGATGTATTGCCACACGTCCAGCTCGGTCCAGTTC
>JAQGMS010000557.1 GCA_028292245.1 Ramlibacter sp. | reverse complement strand
ATCGCGGCAGTTTCATCGGCGCTGAGCTTTTTCCGAATTGGTGGTATGCCTGCTTCGTCTGTACGGTGGTGAGTGACACCATTAAGCGCGGGAACGTGGCTAGGACCGGGAAATGCAACTTGCTTTTATCATCCGGTGCGTCGAGGTCGTCCTCTCCGGTTATTCCCACGACTGCGAACAACGCATAGCGCCGAGCGTAAGTTAGCGCCGCACCCATCCGGCGCGGTGCAGATGTCTCGGATAAATGACAAACTGGCCAATCGAGGAGATCCACTCCCCTGACGTATATGTAGCAGGATGGTCAGGTTGACGGTGCCACCCGCGCGATCGATGTTGGTCGTGTGCGCAATCGCAATTTGCTGGCCCCCCAAGGTCTTGCGAACAATGTCTAAGCCGCTCGACAACGAGGCGTAGCGGAAACTCTGCGGTGTATCTGACCGGTTGTTGTAGACCGTTCCTATCATCGCCTTCTCGGGATTAGAGAGTTCAGTCGACGCTTTCACTGGACCGATGCATGATGAACCTCCATCTCGACCAAATCGAAAGTGACGGCGCCGGACTTAGAGCGCTTCGCTCGAATGCTATGCCCTATCGCTTCTTTGGCATCCTCCGGCATCAAGCTTTTCAGCTCGCTTTTGGCTCGCTCATGGTCGGCGTGGGCGTTTTGGGTTTCACGAAATAGTCCGGCAAATTCCGCCCACGAGTTGGACGCGTTCATATCAACGACGCGGACCGCTTCAATCCGGGGTTTCGGCGGCTCACAATCGAACAAGGCTGGGGTTTCGCCGGTCTTGACCGCTCGCCAAAATGCCTTCTCTGCTGCGATCAGGATTGTCTGGTAGATCGGATCTGCGTCGATCGAAAGCTCGACCCACTTGCCGCCGCCGTTGATAATGGAGAGCACGGACTTTTTGGTGCCCGCGACCAGCATGTTGTGCTGAAGCTGGGCCATGTGCTTCTCCGCCGCCCCTTCCTCTGAGTACGCCCATGGCAGCATGATTTTGCCTCTACCCGCTCACGCAAATCCATGCGGTACGGCTTGCCCATTCCATCCCGCCCACTCAGTCGCAAAGATGGAATCAGCTTACACTCCTCAAGAGAATCCCCGCGACTCGAGGCGCCAAAGCCGCAGAAGTGCTTTCTCGTCCTTGCCCATGATGATCCGGGCATCCGAACCTCCGACAAATTGGCTCCGGTCGCGCGTTCGGATGGAGGTGGGACGAATTCTAGACATAGCGCCGCCGTGGGCTTTTGGGTTGGTCCCAAGCAGATCTCTCAAAGACAAGGAAAACGGCTACAAAGACGATTGCAGACTTTGAGCGCGGCGCCAGGGAACCTTATCTGCGCACTCGAAGATGTGCGGGAGGCCCTGGAGAACGCTGGGATCGATTTCATTGATGAAAACGGCGGGTGGGGCGGGTGTGCGCCTTCGGAAGAAAAATAACCACCCGACTATTTAGGTGGGCACCAGAGCCGTGTTCCTGCGAAGCCGACAATAGCCCACGGGAAAGGACTTCGATGATCATCCGGTTAGGATCGCTGGTAGCTACTCCACCAAGTTCAAATCACGTAGCGCCTTGACAACTCGACCGCCAAAGCGCTTCTCGCCGGCCACACTCCAATGATCCCCATTGATCCAATAGATGGCATCGCAGTCGTAGATATCGACCTGCTTTCGAAAGTTCAAAGCGTCGATGACGGAAAAATAGGAAACACCGGGCGCCTTACCTTTCATTATGCCTTTTATATCTCGATCAAAACGACTCAACGCAGCATCCAGCGCGCGATTAATGGCGACGTCGGCAAGCTGGCAGGACATCGCCATTTTTCTTACCAATTTTACGTTGTGGTCCGGTTCAATCGACGGCCCCAGCCACACCACGCTGACCTGCCCGGCCAACTTTTCAAGGAATTCGATGGTGAGTTCAATTTTTCTATCGTCGACAGCATAGGAACTGGCATTTTCTTCACCAACAGACCTGTCGTCCAATATCGCGGTCAGCTTTGTCAGCAGTGGAAACCCGGCCTGATTATAAAACACTTGCGAAATCCTGGGACCGTGCCTTTCTATGAAGGCCCGAAAATCGTCCAGGTGACAGTCCGGATCGGGAGAGTGCGGCCTGCACCCGCCTTGCACCAATCCAACTATAAATGGATACGCCGAGTTGAAACTGATGGCCTGATACATATCGATGCCGTGTGAATCGCCCAGGACAACAATGGCGTTACCGTATTCAACCGCACACTGATTAAATCTCTTCTCGATGTCGGCATTGATTTCGGAAGCAGGGAATTTACAGCCGTTGTCGTTCGGCTTGTCCTGCGACTCTGTCCAGACTTTCGTTTGCCTGTCGTTCAGCATCAGGAGATAGGCATATTCGAAGCCGCTGCTGCCATAGCCGGCAATCCCGATTCCCACGAACAGCGCAGAGCCGACAACGGCACCGCTTCCCAGCCATTTCCTGCCGACCAAAGACCTCTCGCGAAAAGGTCGTTCGACAAATCGCCAGCTCAGATAGGCAACGACGAGTACCAGGGCGCAGAGCAACGTCATCAGCCACGACGATGGCTCATTGAGACTGGAGATTCTGGCAAAGGCAAATATCGGCTGGTGCCAGAGATAGGCGCTGTAGCTGATCAACCCGAGGCCGACGAAGATCGGGTTAATCAAGATGCGCCCGGCGTAGTTGTCGGCCCTGGCGAAGAGGATTACCAACGTCGTGCCGACGGTTGGCACCAGCGTATAAAGGCTTGGATGAGGCGTTGCGGCCGAAAACAGGAATATCGGGAGGATAGTGAACACCAGCCCCACGAGACCGAGAACTTCGGCTATTGGCGCCGTAAGCAACTCTTCCTTCTTTATCAGCAAATGGTAAGCAGCGAGACCGCCCATCAGCAGCTCCCAGCCCCGGGTCGGCAAAAGATAGAATGCCGCGCCCGGCCGGTGAAAGGCTGCCCAGTGCGCCAAACCCAGACTGATCAGGGCCGTCAGAGCGAGCAGCAACGCCACCCTCGGCTTGGCCAACTTCCAGATGGCCAGCAAGAAAAACGGATAGACGAGATAAAACTGCTCTTCGACTGCCAAGCTCCATGTATGCAATAGCGGCTTCAGGTGCCCCGCAATGTCGAAATAACCGCTTTCCCGCCAGAACAGAAAATTCGAAGAAAAACTCGGTACTGCGATCAGGCTCTTCGCGAAAAGCTTCATTTCCGAGGGAAGCAAGACAAACGGCGAAACGACGACGCAAGCTCCCATCATGACGAA
>JAQGMS010000085.1 GCA_028292245.1 Ramlibacter sp. | reverse complement strand
GCGGCCTTCGGCGCCTTCCTGATCGTCGTTTTCAACAGCGCCTACGGCGTCATCAACGCGCGCAAGCAGCGCGTGATGGCGGCCAAGGTGATGGGCGCGTCGCGCTGGCAGACCTTTCGCGACGTGCAGATCTGGGAAAGCCTGCAGCCGTCGTTCGTCGGCCTGCGCTCGGCGGTGTCGATGGCGCTGGTGATCGTCATCGTGGCCGAGATGTTCATCGGCTCCGAAAGCGGCCTGGGGCACCGCATCATCGACGCGCAGCAGGTGCTCAACGTCAAGAGCATGTACGCCGCCATCCTGTCGGCCGGCGCGCTCGGCTATGCGCTCAACGTGCTCTTCCTGTTGGCAGAGCGCCGCATCGTGCACTGGAGCGGAAGATGAACGCCGTCCTCAACGCACCGCTGTTCGTCGACGCGCCGACGCCGGAGTTCAAGCCGGGCCCGGCCGGCACCGAGATCACCATCCGGGGCCTGACCAAGTACTTCGCCGGCTGGCCGCTGTACGAGAACTTCGACCTCGACATCCCCAAGCACAAGATCGTCTCGGTGTTCGGCCCCAACGGCTGCGGCAAGTCCACGCTGATCAACATGATCGCCGGGCTGGTGCCGATCGATTCGGGCGAGATCCTGTTCGACGGCAAGTCGCTCAAGGACACCAAGATCGGCTACGTGTTCCAGAACTACCGCGAGGCGATGTTTCCGTGGATGCGCACCATCGACAACATCGCCTACCCGCTCAAGCTGGAAGGCAAGTCGAAGGCGGAGGTCGATCGCCGCATGGCCGAACTGGTGGCCTCCTTCGACGTCAAGTTCGACCTGAACCGCTACCCCTACGAGCTGTCGGGCGGCCAGCAGCAAACCGCGTCGATCATGCGCGCGCTGGCCAACCATCCCGAGGTGCTGTTCCTGGACGAGCCGTTCTCGGCGCTGGACTTCGAGATGACCCTCTTCATCCGCGAAAAGCTGCAGGAAGTCTTCATGAAGACCGGCACCACCATGCTGCTGGTGTCGCACGACCTGGAAGAGGCGGTGTACCTGGCCGACCAGGTGCTGCTGCTGACCAAGCGCCCGACCCGGGTCGCGGAAATCCTGCCCTACGGCGACGCCCGTCCCCGCACGGTGGAAACCCTGTCGGACGCGAGCTTCATCGCCACCAAGAAGCGCAGCCTGGAAATCTTCCAGCGCGAGGTGAGGCGGTGATGCGGCTGGAAATGCAGTCATGACCGACGACGAAGTTCTCTGCTACGTCAAGGCGGCCGCGGCCGCGCTGGAATTGCCGCTCGATGTGGCGGCCGCGCAGCGCGTGGCCGTGCACCTGGCGCGCACCGCGATGCTGGCCCGCGAACTGGATGCCGCCGGGATGGACGTCGAGGACGAGCCGGCCGAGGTCTACAAGCCCGCTCCGTTTCCGGCGCCGGGGGCTGCGCAATGAACGTGCAAGTCATGCCGCTGCCGGCACTGGCAAGCGCGATCGCGGCCGGCGAAGTGAGCGCGCGCGAGGCCCTCGACGCCTGCGTCGCGCGCATCGAAGCGACGGACGCTCGCGTCAACGCCTTCACCGGCAAGAACTACGCGCGGGCCCGTGACGAGGCCGCCGCGGTGGACGCACTGCGAGCCCGCGGCGAACCCTTGCCGCTGCTGGCCGGTGTGCCTTACGCGGTGAAGAACCTGTTCGACATCGAAGGCGAAACCACGCTGGCGGGCTCGATCGTCAATCGCAGCCATCCGCCGGCAAAGGCCGACGCTGTATTGATCCAGCGCCTGAAGGCCGCCGGTGCGGTCCTCGTCGGCTCGCTCAACATGGACGAGTACGCCTACGGCTTCACCACCGAGAACACGCACTACGGGCCGACCCGCAATCCGCACGACCTGTCGCGCATGTCGGGCGGCTCCTCGGGCGGCTCCGGCGCGGCGGTGGCGGCCGGGCAGGTGCCGCTGACGCTGGGCTCCGATACCAATGGCTCGATCCGCGTGCCTGCGTCGCTGTGCGGCGTCTGGGGCCTGAAGCCGACTTTCGGGCGGCTGTCGCGGCGCGGCAGCTATCCGTTCGTGCACAGCATCGACCATCTCGGGCCGCTGGCCGACAGTGTCGAGGGGCTGGCGCTGTCGTACGACGCCATGCAGGGCGCCGATCCGCTGGACCCCGGCTGCCACGCGCTGCATGTGCAGCCGGCCGCGGGCAGCGTCTCGCAAGGCGTGCAAGGCTTGCGCATCGGCATCCTGGGCGGCTATTTCCACGACAACGCAACGCCGGCCGCGCGCGCTGTCGCGGCCATGGCGGCGAGCACGCTGGGCGCGACCGACGAGGTGCTCTGGCCCGATCCGCAACTGGGCCGCGCCGCCGCCTTCATCATCACCGCGAGCGAAGGCGGCAGCCTGCACCTGCAGGACCTGCGCACACGCGCGGCGGAATTCGAGCCTCTGTCGGTCGACCGTTTCATCTCGGGCGCATTGCAGCCGGCCGACTGGTACATCAAGGCGCAGCGCTATCGGCGGGTCTACCGCGACCAGGTCAATGCCCTGTTCAAGCAGTGGGACGTGCTGATCGCGCCGGCAACGCCGGTCAGCTCGCCGGAGATCGGCGCCGACTGGCTGGAGATCAATGGCGTCCACCATCCCAGCCGGCCGGCGATGGGGCTGCTGACACAACCCATCTCGTGTGCCGGCTGCCCGGTGGTGGCGGCGCCGATGTGGCCCGAAGGCACCGGCGGCATGCCGATTGGCGTGCAGCTCATTGCTGCGCCGTGGCGCGAAGACCTCGCGTTGCGCGCCGCGCACGTGTTGCAGCAGGCGGGGGTGGCGCACTTGAAGCCAGCGGGCCTGTAATGGAAATCAACCTTCCCGACATCCTGGCCGAAGTGACCGCGACGTTCGATCGCTATGAAAAAGCGCTCGTCTCCAACGACGTGCGGGTGCTGGACGAGCTGTTCTGGAACAGTCCGCACACCCTGCGCTACGGCGTCACCGAAAACCTGTACGGCTACGAGGAGATCAAGGCCTTTCGCATGGCGCGTCCCGCGCCAGGGCTGGAGCGCGCGGTACTGAAGACCGTGATCACCACCTACGGCCGCGACTTCGCCACCGCCAACGTCGAGTTCCAGCGCAGCGGCAGCGGCAAGACCGGCCGCCAGAGCCAGACCTGGATGCGCACGCCCCAGGGCTGGCGTGTCGTCGCCGCCCACGTCAGTTTGCTGGCGGCGCCGCCGCCGCTTGCATGAATCCTGCTTTCGTCCCCGCAGTACTTTTTCAACTTCACCCCCGGAGAGCCCCATGAGCACCAAGCAATTCAACCGCCGCGATTCATTGAAATCCCTGGCCGCCCTCGGGGCCGCCGGCACCCTGGGCGCATTCAGCGAACTCGCCTTTGCCCAGAAGCCGATCACCGTGGGCGTCATCTACGTCGGACCGCGCGACGACTACGGCTACAACCAGGCCCAGGCCGAAGCCGCCGCCGCCGTCAAGAAGATGCCCGGCGTCAAGGTGATCGAGGAAGAGAACGTGCCCGAGACCGCGGCGGTGCAAAAGACCATGACCGGCATGATCGCCCAGGACGGCGCGTCGCTGGTGTTCGCCACTTCGTTCGGCTACTTCGACCCGCACATGCTGGCCGTCGCCGCCAAGTTCCCGGAAGCGCGCTTCGCCCATTGCGGCGGCATGTGGACCGAGGGCAAGCACCCCAAGAACGCCGCCAGCTACTTCGGCTACATCGACGAGTGCCAGTACCTGAACGGCGTGATCGCCGGGCACATGACGAAGAGCAACAAGATCGGCTTCATCGCCGCCAAGCCGATTCCGCAGGTGCTGCGCAACATCAACGCCTTCACCATGGGCGCGCGCTCGGTCAAGCCGGGCATCACCACCAACGTGATCTTCACCGGCGACTGGTCGATGCCCGTCAAGGAGGCCGAAGCCACCAACAGCCTCGCCGACCAGGGCGTCGACGTGTTCACCATGCACGTGGACGGCCCGAAGGTGATCGTGGAAACCGCCGCCAAGCGCGGCAAGTTCGTCTGCGGCTACCACGCCAGCCAGGCCAAGCTTGCGCCGAACGCCTACCTCACGGGCGCCGAGTGGAACTGGCTGACCGCCTACACCACTTTCATCGAAGCGGCGCGCAGCGGCAAGCCGCATCCCAACTTCATCCGTGGCGGCCTGAAGGAAGGCTATGTGAAGATGTCCGCGTACGGGCCCATGGTCCCGGATGCGGCGAAGAAGGAAGCCGACGCCGTCAAGGCCAAGATGATCGCGGGCACGTTCGACATCTTCAAGGGCCCGCTGAAGGACAACAAGGGTGCCGCGATCATCCCCGCCGGCAAATCCTTCAAGCAGACCGACCTGGAGCTGGAAAAGATGAACTACCTGGTCGATGGCGTGGTCGGATCCATAGGCTGAGGAAATTGTCATAGCGGGCTACTCATGCCTAACGCCCTCAAGGACGCCCTGCTCCCGGTCGCGGCCATCGCGGCCGCGCTGCTGCTGTTCGGCGTCTTTGTGTGGTTCGCCGGCGTCAACCCGGCGGAAGTCTGGCTGCTGCTGTTCAAGGGCGCTTTCGGCGACTGGTACTCGTGGCAGAACACGCTGCAGCGCGCCGCGCCGCTGATGTTGACTGCGCTGTGCGTGGCGATCCCGGCGCGCGCGGGCCTGGTGATCATCGGAGGAGAAGGGGCTCTGGTCCTGGGCGGCCTCGCATGCGCGGGGCTGGCCCAGGGCCTGCCGCTGCCCGCCAACACGGCCGGCACGGTGCTGGTGTGCCTGGCCGGGTCAATCGCCGGCGCGCTGTGGATCGCGCTGGCCGGCTGGCTGCGCCAATACCGCGGCATCAACGAAACCATCAGCAGCCTGCTGCTGGCGTATGTGGCGATCGGACTGTTCAAGCATTTTGTCGAAGGCCCGCTGCGCGACCCGGCCAGCCTGAACAAGCCTTCCACGCACGCACTGGACCCGGGCATCCTGATCAGCGGCATCAACGGCTCCGACGTGCATTGGGGGCTGGTGCTGGGCATCGTGGGCTGCATCGTCGCGTCGCTGTGGCTGCGTTGGACACCTTCGGGTTTTTCGGTGCGCGTGGTGGGCGGCAACCTGCGCGCGGCGCAGCTGGTCGGACTGCCGGCTTCGCGGCTGGTGCTGCTGGCCTGCGCGCTCGGCGGCGGCGCGGCCGGCCTGGCCGGTGCGGTGGAGGTGGCGGCGGTGCACACCAGCGCCAACGCTTCGCTGATCGCCGGCTACGGTTATGCCGGCATCCTGGTGTCGTTCATCGCGCGGCACCAGCCGCTGGCCGTGATTCCCGTGGCCATATTGTTCGGCGGCTTCGGCGCGGCCGGCAGCCTGCTGCAGCGGCGGCTCGGTCTGCCCGATGCCTCCGTGCTGCTGCTGCAAGGCATCGCGTTCGTGCTGATCCTGGCCAGCGAGGCGCTGCGGGATGTGGATTGGAAGGCGCTATGGGCTCGGCTCGCACATTCGTCTGAGCCGAAGAGCGCGAACGCTGTCATTGCGGCCCCGGATCAAGTCCGGGGTTTCAGCACCCGCAATCCAGGACCTGTGCG
>JAQGMS010000556.1 GCA_028292245.1 Ramlibacter sp. | reverse complement strand
GGAAGCGGTGATGCCGGCGATGGTGATGGCGCCAGTGGTGATGCCACGGGCGATAGCGGCAGATCTTGCGCGGGCCGTAATAGGTCCAGACCGTCCGGCAGTAACGGCGCGGTCCATAATAATAGGTCGGCGCATAACCATAATAGCGCGGACGGAAATGGTGGCGATGATGCCAGTAGGCGCGTCGCGGCGCGAAATAATGCCTGCCGATTCCGGGCGCTGCATAACGGTAGCTAGCGCCACCGCCGCGGAAGACATGCCCGGCGCGAAAGCCGCCGCTATGGATGGCGCCACCCCTGAAGCCGCCGCCGTGAAAGGCAGCGCCGCCGCCTTTGAAGCCGCCGCCTCCACCGCCTCTAAACCCGCCGCCACCGCCATGGCCACCATGACCCCCATGGCCGCCTCTGACTTCAATCGTCGGGGTGTCAGTGACATGCTTTGCTGCCGGCGCGGTGCCGGCATTGAGCGGCGACAGCGCCTGGGCCTGGCCTGGCAGGGCCAGCGCCAGTACCGCGGCGGCCGCAAAGCCCCAGCCACGAACAAGGCCGCGCCTCGGATCTGGAATCCTGATCATCGATGAATCCTCACGGAATGGGTGACGAAGGCAACGGCCAAGAGGCCGCCTTCCGCCACCTTCATTTGCGATCGCTCCCAATATTAAATTAAAGATGGCGAAGTGAACGCGCCATGAATGCGCTGGCGGCGACGATGGATGCAGGCGCAACACACGTCATGGCAAGAGGATCCGATATGACCGTCTATGTGATCGCGCAGCTCAAGATGACGGATCGCGCCGCCTACGATCGCTACCAGGCGCGGTTCTTCGATGTGTTCAGGAAATTCGATGGGCGGCTATTGTCCGCCGATGAAAGCCCCGAGGTGATGGAAGGCGCGTGAGATCGCGACAAACTGGTGTTGATGTCGTTTCCCGACGAGGCCGCCTATCGCGCCTTCGCGGACTCGCGGGACTACCAGAACATCTCGCAGGATCGCAAAGCCGGCGCAGAAGCCGTTGTGCTGCTGGCGAAGGGATTTGCGCCGCGCGGCTAGGGGCCGAAGTGTTGCTCGAGATTGCGCGAACGGGAATCTGCTCCCTCTCCCAACGGCAGAGGTACACAACATTTTGCTCGCCGCCATTCCGGCAAGCTGGGCAGAATCATCCTCACCAGCCCCACGGGCCAAAGCCGAATCCGAGGAAGAACGGCACCGGGGAGGCGTAGGGATAGGGCCGATAATACGTCGGCCGCGCGTAATAATATGGCTGGTAATAGGGACGGTAGGAATAATGCCGGTAATGGCGACGCCGGGCGCTGAGGTCGGCGGTTTTTGAAACACCGGCGGTGGTGGCGCCGGCTCGCGGCGCGGCTGCAGCGGCCGGAGTGATCGTGGCAGGGCTTACCAACCCAAGGATTGCCAAAACGGCGGCGGCTCCGAACCATCGCTTCATATCAAAGCTCCTCATGTTCAGCAGAATGCCGATCAACGCATAACGAGCGCGCAGAGGTGAAGCAACCGCTCGGCGCAAGACAGGCCCGCAACCTGCGGGCCTGTTCCGAAACGCGCTCGCGCGCGACCGGTATTACCAGCGGCGCCAGTGGCGATGATGGTGCCGGCGGTGATAGCGGCGCCAGCGCACTTCGGTAGTCACCTGTTCGGAACCATCCTGAACCGCCGTGGCGGCGCCGGGACTGCTCAGCGACAATGCCTGGGCGCGCTCGACGGGGGTGGCCAACAAGAGTAATCCGCCGACCGCGGCGAAGCTCAGGAGTGTCTTTACGTTCATAGCTAATCTTTCCTGGTCATCGTCTCACGCCTGCGCCGTGCGGTTGATCGAGTCAGCCGCCGCGACGCGACGCAATTGCAAAATTAGGGTGAGCGATGTGAATGAGAACTGAATGACTGCGCCACAGACATGAATGCGAATCGCCTGCTCTGGTTCCCGCTTCGCGCATTTATCTTGTGCAACGTGTTCAAAATGGCTCAGTTAGGCGATGCCGTCTTGACGGCCAGCGATGCTTTCCGAAGCCCGCCATGCAGCCTGCGCAACGAACCGATCCGGAGTTGGTCTCGGCTCCGGCAATCCGTCTGAGCGTATCGACGCCGTCGATGCGCTCCGAGGTCTCGCCTTGTTCGGCGTCATGGCGATCCACGCCACGATGGAGTTCCGCGTCTCCATCTTCGACCAGTTTCCGCGCGCGGCACGAGTTCGACGCTCGATGACGTACGCCGCCCCCGCGGGCCACCGGCACCTGCTGCTCGCGGTTGCGACGACGGGCATAGTGATCGGGGCCGCGCTCACCGTAGCCGAGCCGATGCAGGCCCAATGGCTCAGCATTACCGGTTCGCCCCGGTGGAATGGCTGTTGCGCAGCTTGATTATGGCAAATGGCAGCGGCTGGCGCGCTGATATCAGGTCAGCCGCGGCGCCAGTAACAATTCATGTGAGGCACGATCACGGTGCCGCTCGGCCGGTATTCCTGCACGTAAGTCGCCGTGCAGTCCCGCACCGCATTGCGGCCGGGGAAATACCGGGGATAGACGTCGTCGGGCCGGTAATTCGGCGTGACGCGCAGCCGTGTCGACGGGCGGCGGCGCTGCGCGGACGCTTCGGTGACATCAGGCTGCTGCGTCGGCTTTGCCATCCGCAGGGTCGTCGATGCGGTTTGCGCTGATGCGCCCGCGGCCGGCAACGCCAAGCCGCCTGCCAGCGCAACCCATACCGCCGCTGTTCTGATCCACATCATCTGACGTCCACTTTGCACCCGTTATGGGCCGCAACGTCTCCGATTGCCGCGCCAAGGTCAACTCGCAGGGCCCGCAAAACCGCATGCATGACCTGAAAACACCGGCTAAGACTATGCGATGTGGACCACAGCAAGAGCGCCGTCGCTGGCCGAGATGGAGGCCATGGCGCATGAGATTTTCGAGCGATTGCCGAAAAGCTTTCGCGACCTCTGCGAGGGCGTGATCATCCGCGTCGACGATTTTCCG
>JAQGMS010000011.1 GCA_028292245.1 Ramlibacter sp. | reverse complement strand
GTCCACGCCCAATTTCTTCAGGCGCTGCGCAATCGCGCGGGCGATCAGTGCCGGCGACAAATCGGCATTGGCGCGCAGCAGGGTGTTGCCGGTGGGGTTGGCCATCGACCATTCGCCGCCCGAGAAGTCGCCCTCGGCCTCGCTGAACTTGCCTACGACGACGGGACGCACGTCGGGACGCCAGTTGTAGAGCTCCTCCTTCAACTGGTATTCGATGACCTGGCGCTTTTCCTCCACCACCAGGATTTCGCGCAAGCCTTGCGCGAATTCGCGCGTGCCTTGCGCCTCCAGCGGCCAGACCACGCCGACCTTGTGCAGCCGGATGCCCAGTTGCCGGCAAGTCGCGTCATCCAGGCCCAGGTCGAGCAGGGCCTGGCGGGTGTCGTTGTAGGCCTTGCCGCTGGCGATCAGCCCGAAGCGGTCGTTCGGGCCCTCGATCGCGTTGTAGTTCAGGCGGTTGGCGCGGATGTACGCCAGCGCGGCGTACCACTTGTAGTCGAACAGCCGCGCTTCCTGCTCCAGCGCGGTGTCCGGCCAGCGGATGTGCACGCCGCCGGGTGGCATCTCGAAATCGGTGGGGATCTTGATGTCGACACGCTCGGGATCGATCATGGCCGTGGCGGCCGATTCGACGATCTCCTGGATCGTCTTCATGCCCGACCAGACGCCGGCGTAGCGGCTCAGCGCGAATGCATGGATGCCCAGGTCCAGGATTTCCTGCACCGTGGCCGGAAAGAACACCGGGAAACCGCAGGCCTTGAAGATATGGTCGCTCTGGTGGGCCGCGGTGGAACTCTTGGCGACATGGTCGTCGCCGGCCACCGCGATCACGCCGCCCCAGGGCGTGGTGCCCGCCATGTTGGCGTGCTTGAAAACGTCGGCCGAGCGGTCCACTCCCGGACCCTTGCCGTACCAGATGCCGAACACGCCGTCGAACTTCTGGGTGCCGGCCGGCGCGAAGCCCAGTTGCTGGGTGCCCCAGAGCGCCGTCGCGGCCAACTCCTCGTTGACGCCGGGCTGGAACACGATGTTCTGCGCCTTCAAATACTTGTCGGCCTTCCACAGCGCCTGGTCATACCCGCCCAGCGGCGAGCCGCGATAGCCGCTGATGAAGCCCGCCGTGTTCTTGCCCGCTTGCGCATCACGCAGCCGCTGCAGCATCGGCAACTTCACCAGTGCCTGCACGCCGCTCATGAAGGCGCGTCCGTAGTCGAGCGAGTACTTGTCGTCGAGCGTGACGGTTTCCAGGGCCTTGCGGATGTGTTCGGGTAAGGGGGCGTTCATGGCCGTCTTGTCTCCAGGAGGAAGGCAAAGTGTATGCCCGCTGTCCAGATATGTCTTTGCGTTCTATGCCTGGGAATCGATAAGATGCGCAAGATTCTTGCTCAAATCGGCCCATCATGGAAACACTAGACAAGTTTGACGTCGCCATCCTCAACGAACTGCAAGCCGACGGGCGCCTCTCGAACGCCGAGCTGGCGCAGCGCGTCGGGCTCTCGGCGGCGCCCTGCTGGCGGCGCGTGCGCGCGCTCGAGGAAGCCGGCTTCATCAAGGGCTATCACGCCGAGATCGACCGCCACAAGATCGGCTTGGGCGTGCTGGCCTTCGTGCGGCTGGACGCGAATCGCAACACCGGCGAGCTCACCCGCGAGATGGAAGAGGCGATCGGCAAGATCGCCGAGATCGTGTCCTGCCACTACATCAGCGGCGCCGGCACCTTCGAGCTGCAGGTGGTTTCGCGCGACCTCGACACGTTCTCGCAGTTCGCCCGCAAGGTGCTGATCAACCTGCCCAACGTGAAAGACCTGCACACCAGCTTCTCGCTGGGCGAAGTGAAGGCCAGCAGCAGCCTGCCGCTGTCGCACCTGGGCGCCCGCACGCCGTAGCGCCTCAGCCTTGCATGCAATGCGCCACCAGAGGCGGCGCGGCGTACCGCAAGAGGGCCTCGCGGCCGCCGGCACCCAGCCCGAACTCGGCGCGCATGCGCAGGTTGCTGTAGACCGTCTGCAGCGGCGTCGCGCCGCCGGCATCGCGCAGCAACACGTCGTTGCCGCGGGGGCCCGCATCAAGCACGGCCGTGTCGTCGATGAAACGCACCGTGAAGTCGAATCCCTGGTCGCAGTGGTAGTGCGGTGTGGCGGCGGCAGCGCTGGCCGGTGCGGGCGCGGCTGCCGGCGCCGGTGCGGGTGCCGGTGCCACAGAAGCGGCCGGGGCCACCGCCGGCGCCGAAGCACACCCGCACAGCAACGCAGCCGTGGCCACACACATCACCAGAATTTTCGCCATCACGACTCCTTGATCGCACCCAAGGGCGTGATTGTGCGGCGCGGCTTGCCTTTTTTGGGGGGCTGCGGATGCATCACGCATCATTTGGGCCAGAGCACCCACAACCTCAGCGGCTGCTTCAGCCGGCCGGCCAGCTCGCCCGCGTCCGGTCCCCAGCCGGTGAAGTAGTCGGCGCGCACCGCGCCGACGATGGCGCTGCCGGTGTCCTGCGCCAGCACCAGCCGCTGCAGGTTGGTCACCGGGCCCGCCGATGCCAGCCAGACCGGCGTGCCGTAGGGGATGCTGTCCTTGTCCACCGCGATCGAACGCCCTGGCGTCAGCGCCACGCCCTGCGCGCCGCGGGGGCCAAAGGCGGCATCCAGCTCGGACAGCGGCTCCTCGCGGAAGAACACCATGCGCGGATTGCTCCACAGCATTTCATTGACGCGCTGCGGGTTCTGCGCCGCCCAGGCCTTGATGCCGGGCCAGGACGCATCGCGGATCGCGCCTTGCTGCAACAGCCAATTGCCGACGCTGCGGTACGGCTGCTCGTTGCTGGCGGCGAAAGCCAGCCGCACGACGCGCTGGCTGCCGTCGGGCTCGGTAATGCGCACGCGGCCCGAGCCCTGGATCTGCAGCGTCAAAGCATCCAGCGGATCGGCGACGTAGGCGATTTCGCGGCCGCGCAACGCGGCGCGCGCTTCCGCCAGCGTGTCGGCTTCCTGCCGCGTGAACCAGGGCTTGCGGGCCGCGATGCCGGCCGGCGGCCGGTACAGCGGCACGGCCTGCCTGGGCGTCGGCTGCCGGCTGGCTTCCAGCATCGGCTCGTAGTAGCCGGTGAGCAAACCCTCGCCCGGGCCTTGCAAGGACTCGACGCGATACGGTTGCAGCCGCTGCATCATCCAGGCGCGCTGTTCCTCGCCCGAGCCGATCGACAGCCGCCGCACCTCCGGGCACAGCGAGGCGAACGCCGGGCCCGGACGCTCGCAGCTCTTGAGCCAGGCATTCCAGGCTTCGTGCAGCGAGTCATCGGCGAAGCCCGGCAATTCGGCCCAGCGCACCGGCTGCCAGCGGCCCTTGCCTTGCACCATCGTGGAAGGCAACGGCGCCGTATCGCCGGCAACGGCCACGGGCGGTGGCGCGGGGGCGCGCGCGGCGGGCGCTTCATCCGCCGGCGGCAGCGGCACGCTGCCGCAGCCGGCCAGCGTTCCTACAATGGCCACGGTCCAAAGGAACTTCATGCTCTTGATTCTGCTTGAGGCGCTGCTCGCGCTGGTGCTGCTGCTTGTGATCGTCTGGTGGACGATGTTCTCCGGGCGCAAGAAGGGCGAGCTGCCCGATGAGCACAACAAGCGCTAGAGGCTGCGCAGCATGTTGGCCAGCTCGACGGCCGACTTGACTTCCATCTTGTCGAACACGCGCGCGCGGTGCACCTCCACGGTTCGCACGCTGATGTCCAGCTGGTCGGCGATCAGCTTGTTCGGCAGGCCCTCGACCACCAGCCGCATGACGTCGCGTTCGCGATCGGTGAGTTCGGCCAACCGGTTCTGCAGCACGGATTTGCCGCGCCGCGCGGCCAGCACCTCTTCGGAGCGGCGTACCGCCTGCTCGACACGGTCGACCAGTGCGTTGTCGGAAAACGGCTTCTCGCAGAAATCGAAGGCGCCGCGCTTGACCATGTCGACCGCGGTGGGGACATCGGCGTGGCCGGTCAGGAAGATCACCGGCATCACCTCGACCAGCCCGCGCTCGGCCAATTTGTGGAACAGGGCCAGCCCGCTCATGCCGGGCATGCGAACGTCCAGCAGCAGGCAGCAAGGCTGCGTGGGCGAGTAGCCCGGCTGCAGCATCGCCTCGAACTCCTCGCCGGCGCCGAAGCTTTCGCTGAGCAGGTGGCGCGAGCGCAGCAGCCACGCCAGCGCCTCGCGAACGCTGGCGTCGTCGTCGACGATGAAGACGGTTGCATTGGAAGCAGGTTGCATCAGGAGGAGCGGTGGGAGATGGCGGGGTCCACCGGCAGGGTGAACTTGAAAATCGTACCTTGCGGGCGGTTGGCTTCGAACCCGAGGAATCCCCCATGCTGTTCCACCACCGTGCGGCACATCGACAGGCCCAGGCCCATGCCTTCGGCCTTGGTGGTGAAGAAGGGCGTGAACAGCTGCCGCTGGATCTCGGCGGGGATTCCCGGCCCGAGGTCGGCCACCGAAAACTCGAGCCAGCCCTTGCCGGCGCCGGCCGGTGCGCTGGCGCCGGAGCGGCGCGCCTCGATCACCAGCGAACGGTGGGCTGGCGGCGCCTGGTCCATCGCCTGCATCGCGTTGCGGGCGAGATTGAGCAACACCTGTTCGACCATCGTGCGGTCGCACAGGACCGTGGGCAGGCCCGGCTGGACCCGGATGTCGACGCGCACACCGAGCTTGCGCGCCTGCAAGCTCACCAGCGGCATGATCGCGTCCAGCAGGGCCAGCGGCGCAACCGGCTCGCGCTCCTTGTCGCGGCGGCGAACGAAATCGTGCACGCTCTTGATCACCTTGCCGGCGCGCTCGGCCTGCTCGGCGATGCGCTGCATGGCCACTTCGATGTCCGGCATCGCGTCCATGGCGCCGCCGCCGGCATCGTGGCCGGCCGTCGCGGCCTGCGCCGCGAGCTGCGACTTGAGCAGGTTGATCGAGCCCGTCGCGTAACTGGAGATCGCCGCCAGCGGCTGGTTCAGCTCGTGCGAGAGCAGCGAGGCCATCTCACCGACGGTGGCCAGACGCGCGGTGGCCTGCAGCCGGTCCTGGCTGGCACGCGAGAGTTCTTCCACGCGGCGCTGTTCGCTGATGTCCAGGAACGCGCTCATCCAGCCGGTCTGCACGCCGTGGTGGTTGATCAGCGGCGCCTCGATGATCAGCACCGGAAAGCGCGAGCCGTCCTTGCGCATGAACACCGACTCGAAGCCTTCGCGTGGCGGCGCGTGCTGCCCGGCCAGCCGCACGTCCTGGCGCTTCTGGTAGTCGCCGGCCAGCTCGGGCGGCCAATAGGGCGCGGGGGTGGTATTGCCCAGCAGTTCCTCCGGCGTGAAGCCCACCATCGCGCAGAACGCGGGATTGACGTAGGTGATGCGGCCTTGCAGGTCGCGCGCGCGCAGGCCGGTGACCAGCGAATCCTCCATCGCCTTGCGAAAGGCCAGCGCATCGGCCAAGTCCTGCTCGGCGCGCAGGCGCCTGCGCGTGTCCTTGCCCAGCAGCACCAGCACCGAGACCAGCGCGATCGACATGGCCGTCACCAGCGCGGTGAGCACGTTGGGGAACAGGTCCGGCGCGCCGCGCCAGCTGTCCATGCGCAGCACCATGGTGTTGCCCGGCAGGTCCAGCAATTGCTGCGACGTGAACACGCGGTTGCCGCGGCGCGCCGTGCCATGCAGCGCCAGCCGCGTGCCGTCGGCCTCGGTGAACGACACGTCCTGGCTGCGCATCAACTGCGGGCCGACCAGCCCGGCGAGGATCTCGCTGAGCGAGTAGGTGGCCACGACGTAGCCGGTGAGCTGGCCGGCGCTGACCTGCGGCAGGCACAGCTCCATCACCTCCAGCCCCAGGCCGTCCAGCTGGGGCAGGAAATAGCTGCTGGAATAAGCCGGGCCGCTCACTCGCCGGCCATTGGCGCAGGCCAGCGCGACGTCGGGTTGGGCGTTGGCGCGGCCCAGGCGCGCGAAGGGCGGCGACCGATAGGGCGAATCGGCGAACGCCCGGGTCCCCAGACCGGCGTCGCGCCACTCGAGGCGTATCCATTCGCGGTGCTCGCGCAGCAGCCGGGCCGACTCGTCGATCCATGAAGCAGTTGTCGGGTGCCCGGACTGCAGCGCCTGCAGGGTCTGCACGTTGCGGGTGAAAGCCGCGCGGATGTCGCCCAGCGCGTCGGCGGTGTCGCGCTCCAGCTTGCTTTGCACCTGGCTCGCTTCATAGCGGCCGGCCAGCCACACCAGCGTCACCAGCAGCGCGGCCACCAACGCCACCAGCAGCGCCCACAACGACCAGCGCAGGTAGGCGGAAACGTAGCGCGGCGCAAAGGCGGCCGGCGGCGCGGCGGCGCTCATAGCACCCGGTGCTCCAGTGCGGGCAATTGCGCGCGCAATTGCGCCTGGCGCGCGGCATCGAGCTGCGCGATGACGACGCCGGGGCCTTCGGCCTGCTGCGCCAGCACCGCGCCCCAGGGGTCGACCACCATGCTGTGGCCCCAGGTGCGCCGGCCGTTCTCGTGCACGCCGCCTTGCGCCGGCGCCACGACGTAGGCCAGGTTCTCCACGGCCCGCGCCCGCAGGAGCAGTTCCCAATGGGCCTGGCCGGTGACGAAGGTGAAAGCGCTGGGCACCAGCAGCACGTCGGCGCCGAGCGCGCGATACAGCTCCGGGAAGCGCAGGTCGTAGCAGACCGACAGGCCGATACGCCACGCATGGCCATCCCGCGCGCGCAGCTCGAACGCCACCGTGTCGCTGCCGCTCTCGATCACGCGCGATTCGTCGTAGCGCTCGCGCCCGTTGTCGAACTTGAAGAGGTGGATCTTGTCGTAGCGCGCGATGCGCTCGCCCGCCGGCGAGAACACCATGCTGGTGTTGCGCACATGGGCGTCATCGCCCGCCGCCAGCGGCAGCGTGCCGCCGACGATCCACAATTGCAGTTCGCGCGCCGCCTGGGCCAGGAAGCGCTGTACCGTCCCTTCGCCCAGGCTCTCGCGCACCGCCAGCTTGTCGCTGTCGCGCTGGCCCATCAGGCAGAAATATTCCGGCAGGGCGGCCAGTTCCGCGCCGGCCCGCGCGGCCTGCTCGAGCAAGCCGCGGGCGCTATCCAGGTTCGCCTGCAACGACACCCCGGACACCATCTGGAGGGCAGCGACCTTCATTTTCAGTTGACCTTTCCGGTGCGGGCGTCCGACGCGGCGTCGGAGCGGCCGTCGGCGGTTGCGGGTTTGCGTTCGAGCCGCGTGATGCGCGGATCGGTCCAGGTGCCGTCGATGTGGAACTCCTGGGTCGCCGCGCGGATCAGCGGCTGCCGCAGGAACATCTGCGCCAGGAAGGTCCCCAGGCCGATCGCCGGGTTGATCACCGTGGCCACCAGCGATGCCGTGCCGGCGTTGATCTCCGGCACCACCACCGCCTTGATGTCCTGGGTTTCGCGTGCGATGTCGGCCTTGCCGTCCATCAGCACTGCTGCGTTCACGCCCATCATCTGCAGGTAGTTGGTGGCGGCGATGCCTTGCTGGATGGTCACGTCGCCGCGCAGGAAGTCGAAAGCGAAGCCCTCGGTGAAGACGTCGCGGAAATCCAGCGCCAACCGGCGCGGCAGCGACTGCAGGCTCAGCACGCCCAGCAGCTTGGCCAGGCCGGGATCGGCCTTGAGGAACTGCCCGCCTTCCACACTGATATAGAAATTGCCGTTCATGGTGGGGTAGTCCAGCGTCAGGGGCGAACCCTGCCACGCCACTTGCCCCTCCATCCGGCCCTTGCCGCGGCGCACCACGTCCTTCATCCCGAAGCGCGCCAGCAGCAGGCCCGAATCGGCGATCTCGAGCTTGAAATTCATCACCGTGCGGCGGCGGTCGGCCGCGGGACGCTGCGCTGCCCGGGCCGAAGCTACCGGAAGCGCCGCCTGCGCGTTCAAGGCAGCCCAGTTGCCGGTGGCGGTGAACAGCGCTTCGGGCATCGTGAGGTTGAGCTTGTTCAGGCGCCACTCGCGCGCGCCGCCTTCGCGCGCCACCGTGTTGGCGCCTCGGTTGATGGCGTCGATCTCCAGCCGCCCCAATTTCTTGCCGCGCAGTTCGAAGTCGTCCACCACGATGTCCAGCGCCGGCAGGTTGTCGGGCTGTTCGTCCAGCAAGGTCTCGACATCCTTGGCCGCCGAGGCGGCGATCGACAGCCGCGCCAGCCGCGCATACAGCCGCCCGCCGCCCAGGCCCGATGTCGACTGCCGGTATTCGAGATAGCCGTTGAGTTCGTTGGCTTCGATATTGGCGCGCCAGGTCAGGCCCTCGCGCGATCCGCCGACCACGATGTTGTGCAGCGTGCGCCCCCCCACCGTGAGCTCCCTGGCCCGCATCGCGGTGACGGTGGGCAGGTAGGCCAGCGACGGGCTGCCCACGGGCGCACGCAGCGACGCGGGCGCGGCTCCTGCGGCGTTGCCCAACAACTCCTCCCATGCATCGACATTGACGCTGGCGAGGTTGATGTTGGCCACCACGCCCTGCTCGGGCAACGCCGCGCTTTCGCCCGGCGCCAGGCCGATCGCGATCGAGCCGCGCACCACGCGCGGCTCCGGGCCGGAAAGGTCGCGTACGTAGACCACCGAAGCCAGCCGGCCCACTTCCACCGTCAGCTGGTCCTGCAGCCGCAGCGGCGCGCCGGCACCGGCGGCCGGCGGTTCGCGCAGCAGCACGCTTTCATAGCGCACCGGCAGCGCCGACTCGGCCGGCTTGGCCAGCGGCGGCGGCAGCGTCAACGCCAGCCCCTGCAGGTTGGTGGTCACCGCGATCTCGGGCACGCCGCGGCGCAGCGCCAGGGTCATGTTGTAGCTTGCGCTGCCGCTGGCGTCCTTGGCCAGCCGCGAGACAAAGCCGATCTCCTTGGCCTGCCGCAGCCCGTCGGCGGTGGCGATGCCTTGCGCGCGCAGCAGCACGGTGGCGTCCGGGTTTCCCGGCAGCGGCACGGCCGGGGCGCCGCGGCTGCCGCCTTCCAGCCGCACATCGCCGCCCAGGGTGCGCGCCTGCGTGCCGATCAGGGCGAAGCCGCGTTCGTTGAAGGTCACCGCACCGCGCGCACGCGCCAGCACCGGGCTGTCGGGCGTGATCTGCACATCGTTACCCGCCAGCGTCACGGTGCCCTGGACCTTGGACTTGTCGAGCGTCGCGATCGGCAGTTCCAGTTGCAGCCGGACGTCGGTATTGCCGCTGCCACTGGCCTTGGCCAGCGCATTGGCGGTCATCGCGGCCAGCGGCGACCCATTGACGACGCCCAGCGCCTGGCTCAACGGTCCCTTGACGTCACCCGTCACCGCCACCGTGGTGCCGCGAAAGTCCGGGATCTGCGCATCGGCCTTGACCTGCAAGCCGGGCGCGCCGGCGAACTGGCCGACGGCCCCCTTGATCTCCATGCCGTTGCCCGCGAAGACCAGCTCGCCCGACAGCTGCGTCAACGCCGGCCAGGTGGCGCTGCCGCGCGTCAAGGTGCGCGGCACATAGGCATAGGTGACGTTGCGTACATCGGCGGTGACGCGAAACTCGCCGAGCTTCGGGTCCTTGAACGGGAAGTCATGCAGGTCGCCCTTGACGCGGAACTTCGCGCCGGTGGCGGCGCCCTGCACCACCGAATCGCGCACATAGTCGCGCGCGTTCTTCGGCACGCCCAGCGGCAGGTAGCGGAACACCCGGGCGCCGTCGGCACGGCTCAGGCTGGCCTGCAGGTCCAGCATCCCGGGAAAGCGCGAGCGCCCCGCATCGGCGGTGCGCCAGCTCGCGCGGCCCTCGCCTTGGGCGTCGGCGTTGGCGAATTTGAGGTTGCTCACCGACGCCGAAATCGCTTGGCCTACGACCTGCCATTGCAGGTCTGCCGTCAACTCGTCGACCGAAACGGTAGGGTCTTCGAACACGCCCGGCACTTCGACAGCGCCCTTTTGCACCGCCAGCTTGCCCTTGCCGCCGGCCTGCGTCAGGTCGAAGTCGAGCGACGCGCCCCGGATGCCGGGCGAGCCCGCGCGAGGCGGCGCGCCGGCCGGCGCCTCGCCGGCCTGGGCGGCGATCTCCAGCCGCACGACGCGTCCGCGCGCTTCGTATTTCTGCAGCGCGTCGATCGGGCCCTGCCACTTGGCCTGCACGGTTTCGACCAGGCCCTTGGGCGCATAGGCTGCCAGCGCCGAGTGGGTGGCGGTGCCCAGCGGCAACCGCGTGGCAATCTGGCTCAGCGCGAACAGGTCCAGCTTGTCGGCACGGATTTCCCCCTGCGCGGGCTGCTGGCCCTCGGGCGGCAGCCAGGACACGAACACGTTGCCACCGGGCCAGCGCTGGCCTTCGCGGGTTTCGAACTGCAGGCCCTGGGTCTGGAATTCGAAGCCCTCGCCCAGCCGCTTGCCGCCCATGCGGCCGGAAACCGAGCGCAAGGCCAGTGGCGTCAAGGAGGCGCCCAGCGTGGCGTTCACATCGGCGAGCACCAGGTCCGCCACGCCGCCGGCCAGCTGCCCGCGGTCGACGTCCACCCAGGCGCGCATGGCGCCGTGGCCTTCGGTCACCTCGATGCCGAGGTTCGCGTAGCGGCGCAACTGCGAGACGTCAACGCGGGCGAAATCGGCGTGCAGCTGTCCTTCCCAGTCCTGCCAGCGGCCATGGTGCGTGGACAACAAGGGCTGCCGGAACAGGCCGCGCAGGCTGAAGCGCTCGCCCCACGCGGCCGGCGGCGTCGCATCCAGCCGCAAGGCATGGCGGCGCGCGCCGTTGCGCATCACGAACTCCACGCCCTCCAGCGCCAGCGGCGGCGCGCCCCGCATCTCGTCGATCCAGCGCACCATGCCGTTGCGGATCACGAATTCGGTCTGCTGGAAGAACCAGTCGGCGGCCCGCCCGTCGTTGTCGCTGCTGCGGGAAAAATCCAGGCCGGCCACGAAGATGCGGCCATCCGCCGCGCGCCGGACGTCGAGTTCCGGCCGGTCGATATAGAGCTGCTCGAAACCCAGGTTCCACAACGAGCGCGGCGACAGCGCGGCCAGCACGCGCGGCAGGCGAAGCGCCGGCCGGCCCTGCGGATCGAGCAGTTCCACGTCGACCAGCTCGAACGAAGGCATCAGGCCCTCGCTGCGCGCGGTGATGCTGCCGATGCGGACCGGTACCCCCAGGACCCGCCCGGCCTCGATTTCCAGGTCGGGGCGAAGCTCACCGATTCGGGGCACAATCCAGCCATGCAGCGCCCCCCAGGCCAGCGCCAGCACCAGCCAGGCGGTCAAGAGAAGCCACAACAACCCTTTCGCGACGGTGGCGTAAACCTTCAGCGGACGTGACGGAAACAGCGGGCGGGCGTTCATGAATACTTCGATGTGGCAGGAATTATGACCCCCGGCGCGCGATTGGGTTCGATGCAAAAAGACGTTGTCCCGCCGGACAGCGCCGCGTTCCCGATGGTGGTTGAAAGAGTCGCCGCCAACGGTCCGCTGTCGTCCCATTCGCGTTTCGCGCAGCGGCTGCGCCGCCGCTATGCCGCCGAACTGGCGCTGCTTGCGCCCGGCAACCCCAGCCGCGCTTCCATGGACACGGCCTACGCCACCTTGCGTGCGCGCGGCGATGACGCCGGCTCGGCGCTGCGGATCCTGCGCCAGCTGGTGATGGAGCGCCTGATGACGCTGGACTGCGACCAGCAGGCGCCGCTGGCGGTGGTGACGGGCGCGGTGACGGAACTGGCTGAATTCGCGCTGGACATCGCCTGCGTCGAGGCCCAGCGCGAACTCGACGCCCAGCATGGCGCGCCGCTCACCCCGGACGGGCGGCGAGCCGAGCTGTGGGTGGTGGGCATGGGCAAGCTGGGCGCGCGCGAACTCAACGTTTCCAGCGACATCGACCTGGTCTATATCTACGACTGCGACGGCGAGACCGCCGGCCTGCAAGGCGCGCGCGGCCGCATCAGCAATCACGAGTACTTCGGCAAGGCCGTGAAGATCATCTACGGCCTGGTCGGCGACCCGACCGAGCACGGCTTCGTATTCCGGGTCGACCTGGCGCTGCGGCCCAACGGCAACTCCGGCCCGCCCGCCGTGTCGCTGGGCGCCCTGGAGGATTATTTCCAGGTGCAGGGCCGCGAGTGGGAGCGCTTCGCCTGGCTCAAGAGCCGGGTGGTCGCGCCGCGCTCGTGCATCGACAGCGGCTCCGCGCAAGGACTGCGCACCGCCGTCCTGCCCTTCGTCTTTCGCCGCTACCTCGACTACAGCGTGTTCGACTCGCTGCGGCTGCTGCACAAGCAGATCCGCGAGCACGCGGCCAAGCGCAGCGCCGGCCGGCCCGAGCGCGCCAACGACGTCAAGCTCTCTCGCGGCGGGATCCGCGAGATCGAATTCACGGTGCAATTGCTGCAGGTGGTGCGCGGCGGCCACTACCCTGAACTGCGCACCCGCCCGACCTTGCAGGCGCTGCAACGGGTTGCCGCGGCGGGCCTGATGCCGCAAGCCACCGCCGACGCGCTGGCGCGCGCCTACGAGTTCCTGCGCCGTGTCGAACACCGCATCCAGTACCTGGACGACCAGCAGACGCACGTGATGCCGATGGCCTGCGATCACGACGACGACGGCGACCTGGGCTGGATCGCGCGCACCATGGGCTTTGCCGACTGCTGCCCGTTCCTGCACGAACTCGATTCGCACCGCGAGCTGGTGGCCCAGGAGTTCGACACGCTGTTGGGCGGCGCCGGCGAATGCCGGGGCTGCGGCGGCCCGAAGGGAAACAAGGCAGCCACGCCCGATCTGGACGCGCTGCTGGAGCAACTGCCGGCGAAATTGCGCGAACGCGTCGCGACATGGTCGCGCCACCCGCGCGTGCTGGCGCTGCGCGAGGATGCGCGGTCCCGGCTTTCGCGGCTGGTGGCGCGCACCGGCCAGTGGCTGGAGCAGGGCCGCGTCAGCGAGGAAGCCGCCCTGCGCATGGCCGACTGGATCGAGCCGCTGCTGCGCCGTGACAGCTACCTGGCGCTGCTGCTGGAGCGGCCCGGCGTGCACGAGCGGCTGTTGCGCGTGCTGGGCGCGGCCCGCTGGCCGGCGCGCTACCTGCTGCAGCACCCGGGCGTGATCGACGAGCTGGCCAGCGACGCCATGCTGGCCGAGCGCTTTTCGCCCCCCGATTTCGAGCGCGAGCTCGAGGCGCGCCGCCGCTCCCTGCAGATCACCGGTGAGGACGACGACGAAGCATTGCTGAACCTGCTGCGCCGGGCCCACCATGCCGAAGTGTTCCGCACCCTGGCGCGCGACGTCGAGGGACAGCTGACGGTGGAACAGGTGGCCGACGAGCTGAGTGCGCTGGCCGATTCGGTGCTGCGCGTGACGGCGCGCTGGTGCTGGGAACGATTGAAGAACCGCCACCGCGACGCGCCGCGGTTCGCGATCATCGGCTACGGCAAATTGGGCGGCAAGGAGCTGGGCTACGGCAGCGACCTGGACATCGTGTTCGTCTACGAGGACGACGACGAGGCCGCGCCGGAAGCCTATGCTGCCTTCGTGCGCAAGCTGATCAATTGGCTGTCGACCAAGACCGCCGAGGGCGACCTGTTCGAGATCGATACCGCCCTGCGCCCCAACGGCAGCTCGGGCCTGCTGATCACCACCTTCGAGGCTTACGACAACTACCAGCAGCGGCGCGGCAGCAACACGGCCTGGGCCTGGGAACACCAGGCGATGACGCGCGCGCGCTTCGTTCTGGGCGACGAGGCCCTGCACCCGCGCTTCGATGCCGTGCGCCAGGCAGTGATCACCGCGCCGCGCGACGCCGCCGCCTTGCGCGCCGAGATCATCGCGATGCGCGAGAAGGTGCGGGCGGCACGCCCGGTCAAGGCCGGGTTCTTCGACGTCAAGCACAGCGCCGGCGGCATGGTGGACGCAGAATTCGCCGTCCAGTTCCTGGTACTTTCGCAAGCGGCATCGCATCCCGAGCTGATCCCCAACGTCGGCAACATCGCGCTGCTGCAGCGCGCCGAGACCTGCGGCCTGCTGCCCGCGGGCGTCGGCCAGGCGGCGGCCAGCGCGTATCGCGAACTGCGGCGCGTCCAGCACAAGGCGCGCCTGAACGAAGAGCCCACGCAGGTACCCGCCGGCGCGCTCGAAGCCGAACGCCAGGCCGTGCTGGCCCTGTGCGGCGCGGTATTCTCCTGAGTTCCGCGCCTGGGGCGCGGACCCGGGAAAACTCATGAAGAAACTCCGATTCATCGCCGCGGCAGCGGCTTTGGGGCTGGCCGGCTGCTCCGGCCCGCGGCCGCCCGGACAAGTTGCCGCCGACACGCCCGCGCAGTGGTACGCGCCGCTGCCGCACAACGGCACGCTCACCGACCTCACGACGTGGTGGCAGCAGTTCAACGATCCCTTGCTGATCGAGCTGATCGAGTCGGCGCAGGCGGCGAGCCCGACGGTTGCAACAGCGGCGACGCGGATTCGCCAGGCCCGCGCCACGCGAATCGGTGCCGGGGCCGCGCTGCTGCCGACGCTCGATGCAGTGGCGTCGGCGCAGCGCGGCAACAACCAGCCGCCGGTTCCGCTGGCCACCACACTGCAAGCCGGGTTGCAGACCGCCTGGGAGATCGATCTGTTCGGCGGCAACCGCGCCGCGGCCGACGCCGCGCAAGCGCGGCTGGAAGGCGCGCGGGCCGGCTGGCATGACGCGCGGGTTTCGGTTGCCGCGGAAACCGCCAACGGCTACGTGAGCCTGCGTACCTGCGAACAGCAGCTGGCGGTGGCCAACAACGATGCCAAGTCGCGGTCCGAAACCGCCCGCCTGTCGGACTTGAGCGCGCGGGCTGGTTTCGCGGCCCCGGCCAACGCCGCGCTGGCCCGTGCCAGCGCGGCCGAAAGCTCGGCCCGCGCCATCCAGCAACGCGCGCAATGCGACATCGAGGTCAAGGCCCTGGTCGCGTTGTCGGCCATGCCGGAACCGCGCCTGCGCCAGCAATTGACGATCGGCTGGTCCGAGCCCGCGCAGGCGGGTGCACTCGCGGTGGCGTCGCTACCGGCGCAGCTGCTGGCGCAGCGCCCGGACGTGTACCAGGCCGAACGCGAAGTGGCAGCGGCCAGCGCCGAGGTCGGCAATGCACGCGCCCAGCGCTTTCCGCGCCTGTCGCTGTCCGGCTCGATTGCAGTGGGCAGTGTGCGCATCGACGGCGTGAGCACCGACCTGCAGACCTGGTCGATCGGCCCGCTGGCGCTGACGCTGCCGATCTTCGACGGCGGCCGGCGCGCCGCCAACGTGGACGCGGCGCAAGCCCGCTACGAGGAAGCTGCGCTTCAATATGCGGCCCGGGTGCGGCAGGCAGTGCGCGAGGTGGAGGAGGCCCTGGTGAACCTGGAGAGCGCGCGGCTGCGCACCGACGACGCCCGCGTCGCCACCGAAGGCTATCGCGCCTCCTTTGCCGCCACCGACGCGCGCTATCGCAGCGGCTTGGCCAGCCTGGTGGAACTGGAGGACGCCCGCCGCACGGCGCTGGCGGCCGAGACCGCATGGGTGGCGCTGCAACGCGAACGCGTCGCGGCCTGGATCGCGCTGTACCGCGCCGTTGGCGGCGGCTGGGCGCGGCCCGCCGGCATGGCGACGGCGGCAACGCAGCCCTGATGACAACGACACGCGAACAATGAAAAAAATCAAGCTCAAACCCGCGGCCATCGCCGCCATCGCGATTGCCGTACTGGCGATTGCGGGCCTCCTGGTCTGGATGAAGTCCGGCTCCAGTCCGGCCGAGGAAAAGAAGGGCGTGGTCAGGCCCGCCCTCACGGTGACGACCGTGCTGCCGCAGCGCGCAAGCCTGCCGGTCAAGCTCGCCGCCAACGGCAACATCGTGGCCTGGCAGGAGGCCGCCATCGGCGCCGAGGCCGCCGGCTTGCGGCTCACGGAAGTGCACGTGAACGTGGGCGACCGCGTGCGCAAGGGCCAGGTGCTGGCCACCTTCGCGGCGGAAACGCCGCGCGCCGAACTGGCGCAGTCGCGCGCGGGCCTGGCGGAAGCCGAAGCGGCCGCCGCCGACGCAGCCGGCAACGCCGAGCGCGCGCGCAGCCTGCAATCCACGGGCGCGCTCAGCGCGTCGCAGATCAACCAGTACCTCACCGCCGAGAAAACCGCGCACGCCAAGGTGGAAGCCGCGCGCGCGCTGCTGCAAGCACAGCAGGTGCGGCTGGGCCTGACCGACGTGCACGCGCCCGACGATGGCGTCATTTCCGCCCGCATGGCAACCGTAGGGGCGGTGGTCGGCGCGGGCGCGGAACTGTTCCGCCTGATCCGCCAGGGACGCCTGGAGTGGCGCGCCGAAGTGACGTCGCAGGAGTTGGGCCGCATCACGCCGGGCACCACTGTCTTGGTCACCGCGGCCAGCGGCGCGCGGCTGGCGGGGCGCGTGCGCATGATCGGGCCCACCGTCGATCCGCAAAGCCGCGCGGCGCTGGTCTACGTGGATCTCACGCCATTGCCCGGCGCGCCGGCGAGTGCCCGCGCCGGCATGTTCGCGCGCGGCGAGTTCGATCTGGGTTCGACGCCGGCCTTGACTGTGCCGCAGTCGGCCGTGGTGGTACGCGACGGCTTCAGCTACGTGTACCGCGTCAATCCGGACGGCCGTGTGAGCCAGATGAAGGTCCAGAGCGGACGGCTGGCCGGCGACCAGCTGGAGATCCTGGGCGGGCTGGCGGCCGATGGCCGCGTGGTATCGGTGGGCGCAGGCTTTCTCAATGACGGCGACCTGGTGCGCGTTGCCGATGCCCCCGCGCCGGCCGGCTCCGCGGCCAAGCCGGCGCGCTAGGACGGAGCAACACCACCATGCTCAACGTTTCTTCCTGGTCGATCCGCAACCCGATTCCGGCCGTGATGCTGTTCGTGCTGCTGTCTTTCGGCGGCATCCTGTCCTTCAATGCGATGAAGGTGCAGAACTTTCCGGACATCGACCTGCCCACCGTCAGCATCACCGCGTCGCTGCCCGGCGCGGCGCCGGCGCAGATGGAAACCGACGTCGCGCGCAAGCTCGAACACGCCGTGGCGACGCTGCAGGGCCTCAAGCACCTCTACACCAAGGTGCAGGACGGCGCGGTGACGATTACCGCCGAATTCCGGCTCGAAAAGCCGGTGCAGGAAGCGGTGGACGACGTCCGCTCCGCCATCTCGCGGGTGCGGAGCGAACTGCCGGCCGACGTGCGCGAGCCGATCGTCACCAAGATGGACCTGGCGAGCCAGCCGGTGCTGGCGTTCACCGTGTACTCGCCGCGCATGGACGAGGAAGCACTGTCGTGGTTCGTCGACAACGACATCTCGCGGATGATGCTGGCGGTGCGCGGCGTCGGCGCCGTGAATCGCGTGGGCGGCGTCGACCGCGAGATTCGCGTCGCGCTCGACCCGGTGCGTCTGCAGGCGCTGGGCGCCACGGCAGCCGACATCTCGCGCCAATTGCGGCAAGTGCAAACCGAAAGCGCCGGCGGGCGCACCGACCTGGGCGGGGCCGAGCAGCCAGTGCGCACCATCGCAACGGTGAAGACCGCGCGCGAAATCGGTGACCTCCAGATCACGCTTGCGGGCGCCGGCAACCGCGGCATCAAGCTGTCCGATGTCGCGACGGTGAGCGACACCATCGCCGAGCCGCGCGCAGCCGCCTTGCTCAATGGCAAGCCGGTGGTGGGTTTCGAGGTCGCGCGCAGCCGCGGCGAAAGCGAGGTCGCGGTAGGCGCGGCGGTGCACAAGGCGCTGGCCGAACTCAAGTTGCGGCATCCCGACGTGGAGCTGGTGCAGGCCTTCGACTTCGTCACGCCGGTGCAGGAGGAATACCGGGGCTCGATCCATCTGCTGCTGGAAGGCGCCGTGCTGGCGGTGCTGGTGGTCTGGCTGTTCCTGCGCGACTGGCGCGCCACCTTCGTGTCGGCGATCGCGCTGCCGATGTCGGTGATCCCGGCCTTCATCGGCATGCACCTGCTGGGCTTCTCCGTCAACGTGGTGACCCTGCTCGCGCTGTCGCTGGTGGTCGGCATCCTGGTCGACGACGCGATCGTCGAAGTGGAAAACATCGTGCGGCACCTGCGCATGGGCAAGACGCCGTACCAGGCGGCGATGGAGGCGGCCGACGAGATCGGCCTGGCCGTGATCGCCACCACCTTCACGCTGATCGCCGTGTTCCTGCCCACCGCCTTCATGAGCGGCGTGGCCGGCAAGTTCTTCAAGCAGTTCGGCTGGACCGCGTCGCTGGCGGTGGCCGCCTCGCTGCTGGTGGCGCGGGTGCTGACGCCGATGATGGCGGCCTACATGCTCAAGCCGATCGTCACGGCCCACGAGGACGCGCGCTGGATGAAGGTCTACATGCGCTGCGTCAACTGGAGCATGCGGCACCGCGTGGCGACCATGGTGATGTCCACGCTGTTCTTCTTCGGCTCGGTGGCGCTGATCCCGCTGCTGCCCACCGGCTTCATCCCGCCCGACGACAACTCGCAGACCCAGGTGTACCTGGAACTGCCGCCCGGCTCGACGCTGGAGCAAACCAAGACGACGGCCGAACAGGCGCGCCTGATGCTCTCCAAGGTCGAGCACGTGAAGAGCGTCTACACCACCATCGGCGGCGGCAGCGCGGGCACCGACCCGTTCGCGCCGTCCGGCGCGGCCGAGGCGCGCAAGGCGACGCTCACCATCCTGTTGACCGACCGCGGCGACCGGCCGCGCAAGCAGGGCATCGAGAACAAGATCCGTGCGGCGCTGGAGCCGCTGCCCGGCGTGCGCAGCAAGGTCGGCTTGGGCGGTTCCGGCGAGAAGTACATCCTGGTGCTGACCGGCGAAGACCCACAGGCGCTGGGCGAAGCGGCACGGGCGGTGGAGAAGGATTTGCGCACCGTCCCCGGCCTGGGCAGCGTCGCGTCCACCGCTAGCCTGATCCGCCCCGAGATCGCGGTGCGGCCCGACTTCGCGAAGGCCGCCGACCTGGGCGTGACCAGCACGGCGATCGCCGAGACGCTGCGCATCGCGACCGCCGGCGACTACGACATCGCCCTGCCCAAGCTCAACCTGTCGCAGCGGCAGGTGCCGATCGTGGTCAAGCTGGAAGAAGGCGCACGCAAGGACTTGAGCCTGCTGGAACGGCTCGCGGTGCCGGGCACGCGCGGCCCGGTGATGCTGGGCCAGGTGGCGACGCTGGAGATGACCGGCGGCCCGGCGGTGATCGACCGCTACGACCGATCGCGCAACGTCAACTTCGAGATCGAGCTGTCGGGCCTGCCGCTGGGCGACGTCGCCGCCGCCGTGCAGGAGCTGCCTTCGGTGCGCAACCTGCCGGCGGGCGTCAAGGTGATCGAGGTGGGCGATGCCGAAGTGATGGGCGAACTGTTCGCCAGCTTCGGGCTGGCCATGCTCACCGGCGTACTGTGCATCTACATCGTGCTAGTGCTGCTGTTCAAGGATTTCCTGCACCCGGTCACGATCCTGTGCGCGCTGCCGCTGGCGTTGGGCGGCGCGTTCGTCGGCCTGCTGATCGCGCAGAAGAGTTTCTCGATGCCGTCGCTGATCGGCCTGATCATGCTGATGGGCATCGCCACCAAGAACTCGATCCTGCTGGTCGAATACGCGATCGTCGCGCGCCGCGACCACGGCATGACGCGCTTCGACGCGCTGCTGGACGCCTGCCACAAGCGCGCGCGCCCGATCATCATGACCACCATCGCGATGGGCGCGGGCATGCTGCCGATCGCGATCGGCTTCGGCACGGCCGACCCGAGCTTCCGCTCGCCGATGTCGATCGCCGTGATCGGCGGGCTGATCACGTCCACGGTGCTCAGCTTGCTGGTGGTGCCGGTGGTCTTCACCTACATGGACGACCTGGAGCACCTGATCGGCCGCATCGGCCGCAAGCTGCGGCGCCAGCCTGAAGCGAAGGCGGCCGTGCAGCCCGAGTCCCCGGCCGCGGCAGCCGAAGGACGGCCCGTGTGAGGGCTTGGCTCGCGGCCTGCGCGTTGCTGGGCGCAGGCAGCATCACGGTGGCGTGGACATCGGGCTTCGCCATGCCCACCGACGGGCCGGCCGCGCATCCGCTGGCCTGGGACGCGATCGGCTGGGTCCTGCGGCCGTGGACACTGTGGACCTCGGCCTGGGTGCACACCTCGACCGGCAACCTGGGCGGCAACCTGCTCGCGCTCGCGGCACTGGCGGTGCTGGGCGCTGCGATCGGCGCCGGCCGCCACGCGGCCATCGCGCTGCTGGTCGCCTGGCCGCTGGGCACCTTGGCGCTGCTGCTGTGGCCGGAAGTGCGCAACTACGGCGGCCTGGGCGGTCCGATCCACGCCGCCGCGATGGTGCTGGCCACGGTGGCGGCCCGCCGGCCGGCGCTCAAGGCCCTGTCGCCGGTGCTGTTCGGCGGAATGGCGCTGAAGCTGCTCGCCGAGCACGCGTGGTCGCAGCCCGTGGTGTTCGATCCCAGCTGGGGCTTCAACGTGATTTACGCGGCGCACCTGACGAGTGCTTTGGCCGGTGCGGTTTGCGGCTGGATCGCGGGCCGGCTGGGTCCGCTTGGCGCGAGCGTCAAGTCGGACTAGCTCTGTTCGCGGATGCGGCGCACCAGCTCCGTCGTCGAATAGCCGCTCACGAACGGGATCGCCAATGCCTTGCCGCCGTAGCTTTCCACCAGGGCGGTTTCGGCCAATGTGCTCATGTCGTAGTCGCCGCCCTTGACCAGCAACGCAGGCTTGAGTTCACCAATCAGCTGCAACGGCGTGTCCTCGTCGAACCACGTCACGAGGCTCACCGATTCCAGCGCCGCCATCACCGCGGCACGGTCCTGCTCGTTGTTGAGGGGCCGGTCCGGGCCTTTGCCCAGGCGGCGGGCGGAGGCGTCGGTGTTGAGCGCCACCACCAGGCTCGCGCCCAACTGGCGTGCCTGCGCCAGGTAGGTGACGTGGCCGCGGTGCAGCACGTCGAAGACGCCGTTGGTGAAGACCACCGGCTGGGGCAACCCGGCGGCGCGCGCGGCGGCACCGGCACGCGTGACGATCTTGTCGAGGAAGGTGTTCAAACGGCCGAAGGCGCCGCACCCGGGGTGCCGCCGGACTGGACCAGCGCCGCCGCCAATTCCTTGCGGTAGCGGTTCAGCTCCTGCACGCTCTTGAAGCTGCGGTCCATCAGCAGGCTCATGTTGTGCAGGATCCGTTCGACCACCTTGCTTTCCCACACCGCGTCGAAGTTGATCTGCTTGTCCAGCCAGTGCTCGAGCCACTCCGGGTTGGGCAGGCGCGACTGGATGGTGTCGCGCGGGAACAGGTTCTTGTTGACGTGCAGGTTGGTCGGATGCAGGGCCTGCGCGGTGCGGCGCGCGCTGGCCATCAGGACGCCGACCTTGGTGAAGGCGGCCTTGGCCTCGTTGCCGAAATTGTTGATCGCGCGCTTCATGTAGCGCAGGTAGGCGCCGCCATGCCGCGCCTCGTCCTGCGACAGCGTGGTGTAGATATGCTTGATGACCGGCTCGGTATGCCATTCGCTGGCGCGGCGGTACCAGTGGTTCAGCCGGATCTCGCCGCAGAAATGCAGCATCAGCGTCTCCAGCGCGGGTGCCGGTTCGAACTCGAACCGCACCTCGTGCAGTTCCTTTTCGGTGGGCACCAGCTCCGGGCGGTAGCGCTTGAGGTATTCCATCAGCACCAGGGAGTGCTTCTGCTCCTCGAAGAACCAGATCGACATGAAGGCCGAAAAATCGCTGTCGTCCCTGTTGTCGCGCAGGAACATTTCGGTGGCCGGCAACGCCGACCATTCGGTGATGGCGTTCATCTTGATGGTCTGGGCCTGCTCGTCGGACAGCTTGCTGGCATCGAACTGGTCCCAGGGGATATCCTTGTCCATGTCCCACCGGACGGATTCGAGTTGCTTGAAGAGTTCGGGATAGAGCATTGCGGGCTTTCTTCGGCTGCCCACATTTTAAGCGGCCATGTCAAAACGGCTTGACAATTGCTCACCATTCGCCTCCGAGGTGCCTCATCTTGAACACTTTTCGCCTCATTGTGATCGCCTCGCTCCTGGGATGGGGCCTTGGCGCCGCACCGGCCCGCGCAGCCGAAGCCGCGGCCTGTCCAGCGACCCTGCAACACCAATTCCCGCGGCTGCAGGACGAAAAGCCGCAGTCGCTGTGCCAGTACGCGGGCAAGGTGCTGCTGGTGGTCAACACGGCCAGTTACTGCGGCTTTACGCCCCAGTACCAGGGGCTGGAGGCGTTGCACGCCAGGTACAAGGACCGCGGCCTGGTGGTGCTGGGTTTTCCGTCCAACGATTTCGAGCAGGAGGGCGGCGACAACAAGCAGATCGCCGACTTCTGCGAGAACACCTACGGGGTGAAGTTCCCGATGTTCTCCAAGAGCAGCGTGCGAGGCGCGCAAGCCAACGCCTTCTACAAGCAGCTGGCCCTGGCGACCGGGCGCCAGCCGCTGTGGAATTTCCACAAGTACCTGATAGCCCGCAGCGGCAAGGTGCTGGCCAGCTACACCAGCCTGACGACGCCGGAGGACACGGCGCTGCTGCGGGATATCGAAAGAGAACTGTCCGCGAAGTAACCGTCTGCGCGGCAGCCGCGCGAGGTTCACAAAAATTTACCTCGCCGCGAGCCCCCGGACTGGAACCCGGGGAATGCGACCCCACTCTACTCAAGCACGAGGCAGGGGCCTCCAAGAATTCGAGTTTTCTTGCCGCGAAGCCTTCCGGGAGCAGTTAGCCCGGATGCAAACCCTGGAGCGACTCTTCTCCTCCTCCCTCCCTCCCTCCTTCGTT
>JAQGMS010000539.1 GCA_028292245.1 Ramlibacter sp. | reverse complement strand
CATAGGTTCAGGAATGAGGAGTAGACGGCTCTGCCAGCGGAAAGGGCCTCGTATAGATGCCGCCAATCCATGCAAATGTAGTGAAGCGCCCCATCCCGTGAAACGTCCGCCGCCGCTCGAAAGACCTGAGTGAGAAAGCCTGTGAATTCCACCTCGGTCATCTCGCCGGAGGCCATCGCAAACTCGCGATGGTGGACGCGCCCCAGGCCCGAGACGTGACCCTCGATGGCAACATTGTAAGGAGGGTCCGTAAAGATCAGGTCGGCGCGTTCAGCCCCTAGCAAAGTTTTGTAGGCTTCCGACGATCGAGCATCTGCGCAAAGCAGGCGGTGAGAACCAAGCATCCAGAGATCGCCGGGGCGACTAACCGCCGCATCAGCTAGAGGTTCTACATCTTGATCCTCCGGCGCGACCGCTTCGCTGGAAGCTTCCTGCCAATCGCCCAAAATGAGATCAATTTCTGCCGGCTCAAAGCCGGTCAACTCCACCTCAAACCCGAGGTCGATCAGACCTTGCAGCTCGATGGCCAGGATTTCCCGATCCCAGCCAGCCTTTAAGAGGAGTCGGCATCCCGCCGGCATTGCGGCTTAGAGCATCCCGCCCTTGGCCGCGCGTGAAGTTGAACACATCCCGTGTCGACGCCGAAATCCGAGACGCCATTCCTCACAGTGAAACCCTACGCGAGATTCCCTAAGCTAAAATAACCAATAAGCGTGAGCTTGGAAAACGAGCATCGAGCTCCAAGCCGCCGCTCTCGCCTGACGGTGGGTCTTGGACTGTTAGGCCGCGGGCCCGCCGGGCCCTGATAATGGTAAGCGTCCATTTCTTGCACATGGTCTCAGTTTAGGGCGGTGGTTGGCCGCCAGTTCCAGGGCAGTAGGTCGTCTAGCCTGCTCATGGCATGGCCGCTGGACATGCGCTCGATCACGTTCTGAAGGTAGGAGAAGGGCTCGACGTCGTTAAGTTTGGCGGTGGTGATGAGGGAGCAGATGGTGGCCCAGCGCTTGGCGCCGCCGTCGGATCCGGCGAACAGGTGGTTCTTGCGACCGAGCGTGACAGGCCGGATCACTCGCTCCACAGTGTTGGTATCAAGTTCAATGCGTCCATCATCAAGGAAGCGGCAAAGAGCGTCCCAGCGGGTCAGCGCATAGCGGATCTCATCGGCAAGGCTGCTGCGGGGCGGGATGTGGGAGAGCTGGGCTGCCAGCCATGACTTCATAGCCCTAACCAGCGGCAGCGATCTGGCCTGGCGCATGCCTTGGCGCGTGGCGGCCGCCTGGCCTCGGATGACAGTCTCGATTGCATAGAGCTCGGCGATCCGCCGCAACGCCTCAGCCGCGATCGGAGAGGCGGTCGCTTGATGGACCTCGTAGAACTTGCGCCGCGCATGCGCCCAGCAGGCAGCGAGCCGGATGTCGGCGCCGAGCTGCTCGAACCCGGGATAGCCGTCGACCTGCACAATGCCTTTGAACTCGGCTAGATGAGCAACAGGACGCTCGGCCTTGCGGTCGGGGCTGTAGAGATAGACGGCAGCCGGCGGGTCTGTCCCGTTCCAGGGCCGGTCGTCACGGGCGTAGACCCACAGCCGGCCGGTCTTGGTACGGCCGCGGCCAGGATCGAGTACCGGGATCGGGGTGTCGTCGGCGAACAGCTTTTGCGACGCGAAGACATGTTCGGCGAGCCTGTTCTGCAGCGGCTCGAGCCACCAGCAGGCGCCGCCGACCCAGTTGGCCAGGGTGGAGCGGTCGATCTCGACGCCCTGCCGGGCAAAGATCTGGCTTTGCCGGTAGAGCGGCAGGTGATCGCAGTATTTGGAGACCAGGACGTGGGCGAGCAGGGCAGGGGTCGCGAGACCCTTGGCGATCGGTCGTTCCGGGGCCGGCGCCTGGTGGATGGTCCCGCAGGCCCGGCAGCCATAGCGCGGCCGGCAGATACGGACGACCTGCAGCCGCGCCGGGACGTGGTCGAGCATCTCGCTCGTCGTCTCGCCGATCAGGTGCAGCGCGCCGCCACAGCAGGAGCAGACCTGATGCTCGACATCGAGCCGGACGTCCTCGCGGGTGAGGTGCGCCGGCAGGCTGGGCCGCTCGTCTCGGGCCTTGGGTATATCGGCGGCTTGGGCAAGCGGAAGGCTGGCTTCGACGCAGGCAAGATCGGTGTCGAGGTCTTCAAGGCCAAACTGCAGCTGATCGTCATCAAGCCGTTCGGCGCGCCGGCCGAACTGGCTGCGCTGGAGCTTCTTGATAATGAGATTGAGCCGCTCGATCTCGGCCTGCGCCTGACTGAGGCTGGTGCGCTCGGCTGCGAGCGATCGCACCAACCTTTGTAACGTCTCCACATCATCCGGCAGGGCCGCGAGATCGATGTTCATGAGAGTAGAGTCTAGCTGACTCGCACCGTTCTTGCCGCCCTGTTTGCGTCATCGAGTCAATCCGTCGCAGCATCAGCCCGCGAGTGCCGGTCGCCAGCGTTGTTCCGGCGCGCGCCAGTCCACGCCTTCGATCAGCAACGACAACTGTGCCGAGGTCAGCGACAGCGTCTCGTCAAGCTTGACGCTCGGCGGCCAGAGAAAGACGCCGTGTTCGAGCCGTTTGGTGAACAGGCAGAACCCCGTGCCATCCCAGTAGATGATCTTGATCAGGTTGGCCCGGGTGCGGCCGCGGAACACGAACAGGTGACCCGTGAACGGATCTTGCTGCAGTACGCCTTGCACCAGCATGGCCAGGCCATCGATGCCCTTGCGCATGTCAATGAAACCTAAGGCCAGATGCACCTTTACGTTCGGAGGAAGCAGCGTCGTCATGCCACGGTCTCCGCATCGGTGATCTCGACGGCGACAAATGCCGGAGGCGCCAGCTCTTGCTTCCATCGACGCAGAACGCGGCCGTCGATACCGTAGCGGCGAGCGACCTC
>JAQGMS010000354.1 GCA_028292245.1 Ramlibacter sp. | reverse complement strand
TTAAAGGCACCGGTCTTGAAAACCGGCGTGCCTGCAAGGGTACCGTGGGTTCGAATCCCACCCCTTCCGCCAGTAGACTGTTCTCCCTTATTCGCCAACGTTCGGAATGCACAGCAAAATCAGCAATTTACAACAGAGACCTGTACTACATTATTCGCCGATGTTCTCTGTCATCAAGGCTGGGAAAAGGTAGAAGGAGTCTTAGAACAAATTCAGAATCTGTTGAGAGTGTTCCGCCCAGATCGAGCCAAGCACCGGCCCTTGCGGCGCCGGCAACTCACACTCCGAAAGAAAAACTAGGTTTCAATAGGGCGAATATCGGCAGGAGTTTGATTGGAATGCCCCTCCCCGAGGACTGGACACCCGACGAGGCGCTGTGCGCCCAGGTTGCGACCGACTTCGGGATGACTGACGAGGATCTCCGCAAGAGGTGCCTGCCTTTCGCGCGCTGAACGTCAGCGGCGGCGTGGCATCGAAGTCCTGGAGGGATACGTTCTACCTGTTTTGTAAGCGCTGGCACGAGCACAAGTCCAAGCAGAAGGAGCCGCGCGTTGAGCTATCGCGACCCTCGCCGCAGAGGGGCAAGCGGCCTGAGGAACTGAGCGAATCCGAGTGGGACGGCATTGTGTCGCTGTACGCCAAATCCGGCCGCTGGGCGCGTGATGCTGGCCCCGATCCACAGCACGTCGGCGCGTGCAAGGCCCCGCGTCACACCCTCGAGAAGTACGGGATCAGTGCCGACACCGGTGATGCGCGCCCAAGCCGGTGGCCAACGCTTGCCTGTTTATCTGTTGCTCCAAGAGGCAACTAGGGGTCTTCCTAGAAAGCTATCCACTCCTGTGCTTGCATTTCCCTTTCATTGATTACCTGTTTCAAACCGACGTACTGTTTCGATTCACCCTGCGGTACAGGGGAGCACTCGCCCTCCAATTCGCTCGCGGCGGACCACCGCTCCGTCAAACCTTGCTGACTTTGCAGTACTTTTCGCACACTTCGCCGAAAGCTATGGTCTCAAGCTACGGTTATGAGAAGCTGGGACGGAGCGACAACCTTCCGACTTACGAAATTCGGCATTACCGCGCGGCTTCCAGCGTCACCAGAGCGGTGTTTCTCGCAGGGGGGATCGCATTGATAGGCAGCACTTGTCTTTGCAATGCGGATTGTGCCGCCGCCTCAGACTTGAGCGGCGGCTGGGCAAATCCGTTATGCCGAACCGGCTTCAGTCCTTCCGGCGAGCGTCCTTGTCACTGCGAAGCTTGCCTAGCCAGATGATCGGTCCCCGCATTCGGTCGTCGACCGTCGGTCCTTCGTGCGTCCTCTTTTCCGTCCTGTATCCCAAGCTGTTCAGATACGGCGATAGAAAATCGCGAATCCCGAAGATGGCGCGCATGAGCCACCGGTCGGATCGAGCTGTAATCGAGGGTTCTATCATGCTGGGACCCCGGTGCCGATATCGGGATAAAACCCGATTGGCGAAGGTTATTCCCCGGTTGGCGGATACTTTGTGTAATTTCTTGCGCCGAAGTCGAGACGTTCCTTGGACGAAATTCACGAATCTTTTCGCGCTTATTTTCTATTTCGAACGATCTAGTCATCGGTTGGACTGTACGGGCACTTGAGCAACTCCCCTAGATCGTAGATCCCCCCGCCCCCGCGCCGTGCTTGCCTTGCGCGTACGCGAGATGGTGGCCTGTCGGCCTCTAGAACCCTGGTGCTAAGGCCAAGGTGGGATCCGATCTGGATCGAGGAGGCGAATTCTGAATGGGCTGCCCTGCTCGACGTTGATAGCCCAAATCGGCGTGCCCGAAGGCGCCGGCAAGAAGGACAGCCGCGAGCAAATGCGCGGAAGCTCCGTGTCCAGAAGGACATTTCGCACGAATCCGGCGTTCGAATGGCCGAATTGGACAACCACTACTCCTCCCGGAAAGACCGCATCATCTGATCCGTGAACGGCTTAATCAGTTACGATAAGGCCGACCTATCCCCGGTGGACAGGAAAACTTCCACCGGCATACCCGGCACAATCGGTTTGCCGGCGACCTGTTTGAGGCCCCCCGCAATCGCGATCGTGCTGAGATAGTAGGTCTGACCCGTGGCCTGTTCCAACGTGGCGGCGGCACCGATGGTTTCGACCGTGCCTGCGACCTCGGGAGTGGTCCGCTGATTGAATGCGGAGAAGCGAAGTCTCGCCGGCTGGCCGCTCACGGCCTGGTCGATATCGGTCGGCGACAGCTTGGCTTCGACCACGAGATCCGCACTCTCCGGAACGATGGACATCAGCGTCTCCTTTGGAGCGATCACACCATTGACCGAGTTGACTGCAAGTTCGTTGACCACGCCGGAAATGGGCGAGCGGATCACCATTCGGGACAACCGGTCCTGCGAGGCGACGATCCGCTCCTGCAGTTCCGCGAGTTTGCCGTCAACCTCACGCAAGTCGCGTTGACCGTCGGTTCGGGCCTGCTGGTCAAGTTCGATGATCTTTATCCTGGAGTCACTGATCTGGCCCTTGACCCTCGCGACGTTCGCGCCGATTTCGCCCTTAAGGCCGTCGATTTTCACGAGGTCGCGCTCCATAGTGCGGATTTTGCTGATCTCCATGAATCCCTTGGTGTAGAGCGGCGTTAAGCGTTCCAGGTCGTCTTTGACCATCTTGCGTTCGCTTGCATTGGCATCCTGCTGCGCGAGCAATCCCCGGACTTGCTCTTCGAACTGCCCTATCTGCAGCGACAACTGATCCCGGCGAGCTTCCCGGACGGCGCGATTCTCATTGAAAAG
>JAQGMS010000525.1 GCA_028292245.1 Ramlibacter sp. | reverse complement strand
TGAACACCCCGCGCGTGATCACCAACAGCGCGAGCCAGCTAGTGTGGTAGTGGGACAACCTCGACCCCTTGGGTGCGAACCTGCCGAACGGGAATCCGAGCGCGCTGGGCACCTTCACTTGCAACCTTCGGCTGCCGGGACAGTACTTCGATAAGGAGACGGGGTTACATTACAATTACTTCAGGGATTACGATCCGGGCATCGGGAGATACGTCGAGAGTGACCCCATTGGGATCAAGGGCAGCATCAATCTGTACGCGTATGTTGCCGGCAATCCTATCGGCGTTACTGACAAACTGGGTCTGCTACCGGACGAAACGTTCACGGATCCCTATACGATTGCGAAATGGCCTAATCGCGCGCCGGACTTAGACCAGTTGCGCAAGGGGCTCGAGAATGCTCTCAAGAAATCAGGGGTTTGCCGGAAAGATGGTGAGTCTTGCAACGATTACTTTCAAAAGGTTTTCCGCATGTGCACAGGGTTTGCGGGGAATGCTGTGCTTTGTAAGGCATTCGCCGATGAACTCGCGGGGAATTGTCTCTGGGATAAACAATCCGTGAGTTGTCCCACAGCGGCGGCTTGCGCACAATGAGTTGTTAACTAGTAGCCCTGGAGCGTAATCGCCAATGCAATTGAAGGGCATCGCTGTAGTCGTCAGTTGTGCGTCCGTTGCAGCAATGGCAATCGGCTTGTACGGCGGGTCTTCAATGGCGACGGTGCAGTCCAAAGCGCGCACTGAGGAACTCCTGAGCCACGCTCGGTTTCTCCAAGGTAAGGAGCGCGCGACGTTGGTACGGTTTCTCGAGGAAGGGCAGATCGATAAAAGCAAGGAGCTGCTGTATATCGTCTTGGCTGGGAATTTGAGGGACTTCACGGAGCACGCGGAAAGCCCCCCAGCAGGGGACGTATGCGAAATCGTCAAGAGACTGGGGCGGGACTTCGTGGATCGCCCGAGCGACAAACAGACTTCGACTGGACAAGCTCGGAAAACTCTCGTGGAGCAACTGCGCAAAGCCGCTTCAGGATGCACCTGATCGGAGTGCGATCTGACGTATCAATATGTTCCGGGCGTCTGAGAAATGGAGCGGTAACGTCAATAGCGCCAGTCAGACGCCGGAGGTGCGGTTTGAACCGTGTGAATCCCGTACGATGGCTGATCGTGCTCTTACATGCGCTAATGCTAACGTTCTCCGCGCTAATTCTCTTCGTTCTGCAGCCATGGCTGGTACCGACCGATCAGAGGGTTGTGGAAGGTTATCCGCAGGCCGTTTATTTCGGGTTGACTCTGATCGCGGCAAATGCCGGGGCACTCATCCTTTTGTCTACAAGCCTTACGCGAAGCTTTCTTGGTGTAGCCATACTTATTGGATACGAGACGCTATTCCTCGCTGCTACGCTCGTGTGGTTCTCGTGGGACTATTCAGTGATTGTCGCCGTGATCATCGCCGCCTTGAGCTATATGGGAATGCTTCATAGAAGGTCGCACGCATGACAGTAAATAGTCCCATGTCGCTTATTGCGCCACAGCCGGGACACGCGGTGAGGGTGATGAAAGCGCCGGCAATGGCGGCACGCGCTGGTCAAGTCGGCCGGTAGAAGCCCCTGGACGATCCGACATCGCGTCAATACTTGCACATGCGGGAGCCATATGCCGATGAGACGGCTGGCTGAACAAAGATTCGTCAAGTCGTCGAGCACTGACGAAGCGGGCGAGGACGATCTGCACCGAGCGGAGCCAGTGGATGCCGCTGCAGCTGACTACAGGTGATTAGTCGCAGCGGACGCCGGGAGGATTCGCGCATTGAGTGGATGCAGCCTCTCGCCGCCGGTCGCCGTGTCGCCCGCAGCCACCGACATGATCGCACGCCGCGTCCATCGCGGTGCAAAGCCTTCGATGAAATCATAGGCATACGAGCGCAAATACTCCCCGCTGCGAATCACCAGATTGGTCTCTGTTCCCGACGCAAGATGACTCGCGTCTATTACGGCCAGCCTTGCGCCGTCCTCCGGGCCCAGCGCCACGCGGTGCAGGAGCGCCACACCCTGATTGGCTATCACGAACTCCTTGAGCACCGAGGCGTCCATCGCGGTGACGGCGATTTCCGGCTCGAGCCCTGAAGACGCAAACAGCATTCGTATGTGGGCGCCAGAGGAATGCCGGGCACTGTGGCAGACGAGGCGGTACTGGGCTATGTCTGCCAATGTCGGCTTCTCAATGGAGAGCAGAGGGTGGCCGTGCGGCACTACCAGCCAGCGTTCGAGCCGCATCGCGGGGAGTGTAATCAGTCCTGACGGAACATTCTCGGGAAGCGACGTGATACCGACATGCACCAGCCGTGCGGCGACCCATTGCGTGACTTCGCTGTTTGTTCCCTGTTCTATCTGAACCGACACATCGGAATATTTCGCGCGAAACCGCTGGATGACGTTGGGGAGGATGTGTCTCGCGTGCAGGTTTGTGGTCCCGATCCGGAACACAGCGCGAACGGCTTCGACATCATCTTCCGCGCCGCCGACGGGGTGACGAAGCTCGACCACCAGGTAGAAAAATACGTTCCCGCCACCGGCGAGCTCGTCGCGTGGGTGCGCATCCCGACCCTGAACACCATCACTGCCGTCAGCAACACC
>JAQGMS010000349.1 GCA_028292245.1 Ramlibacter sp. | reverse complement strand
GTCGCCGGCCGCCGGCAGAACGGATTGATCCGTGGTGATCGGAAACAGGCTTGCGAATTCATTGACCGAAACCTCGCGGCCGGGCGCCACTTCGATGGTAAGATTCTTGAGCGCATCATGCCGGGCGTCGAAGAACGGCTCCACGGTCACCGTCGACTTGTTGTCGAACAGGATGATCAGTTTGTCGCCGAGATGGACCAGCGTGATCTTCTCGTTGGCGATGGAGGTGAAATCGAGCTGGACTTTTTGGTCGTATCCAAGATTGACCGTGACCGCTTGATCGCCAAGCGGCTTGGTCAATTTGAAGATACGAGGAGGTGTGCCGCTAGTGGAACTCGTGGTGCCAGAAACCTGCGCAACCTGAAACGGTCCATTCATTAGAAATTACTCCGACCACGTATGTGTCAATATCTTGGAAAAATTAGCTCTAAATGCGGGCTTAAGTTATTGTTAACCGAACTGCGGGTCAACAAAAGTGTTTGGTTAATCAATAGTTTCGATGCCAATGTGGTAAAGAGAGAACAGAGTCAGCCACATCAAGGACTTGATTGGCAGATTTGACACACCGGAAACTCGCCGCAGGGCGATCCAGCGAGATGGAGCGGTAAAATGAGAGGGGTCTTTCTGGCCTTCGGGCTGGCCGTCTGGGCGGGAATCGCCAATGCCCAAACTCCGGCTCCGGCGCCCGAACTGGCTCCCGCGCCGGCCCCCGCCCAGCCCCAACTTGTCGAGCGTTCCGTCAAGGCAGCGCCGAACAAGGACACCCAGATCGGCGTCTATCTCAACGTGCTGCCGGATTGCACGTCCGGCACCCTCCCGACGATTCGGCTGGCCAGCCCGCCCTCTTCCGGAAAGGTGGTCGTCAAGACGGCCAAGGTGAAAGCGACGAACTACAAGGCCTGCCTGGCGCTGGAAGTGCCGGCCTATGTTGCGTTCTACAAATCATCGCCGGAATTCGTCGGCGATGATGTTTTGACGATCGAGATCAAATATGCCGGCGGTCGAACGGAGATTCAGAAGATCACCGTGAAGGTGGTCGGGCCCGGCGCGCAGCAAAGGATCTAGCCTCGGCGCGTCCGCGCGTCGCGCTCCAAAAAGATTTTCAAGATCAGTGTGACAGCAGCGGCTGCCGCCCGGCATCACCGCCTTCTTCCTCGCAATCCCCAACTCTGTGCGCGACGACCAATTCCTGCTTGGGAAGCTCGCCGAGGCTGAGGTCGTTGATTTCCGTATAGGATTCATCGCTGTGGACGGTGATAACGGTACTCACCGGTCCGAGGTAGTCGCACCGGTTGGCGAAAGTGTAGCGATTCTCCGACCGTTCCGGCCTTGCCGAAACACAGTTGCCGACCGCAAGCGGTGAAAAGGTGCCCTTCATGGCGTGGGTGGGATCGACACAGCGTGTCATCTCTTGCGCCAGTACCCGGTGCCTGAACTTCGAGGGCATCAGCACGTCAATCGTCCTGACAAAATGCCACATCCCCTTACGGAAATTCGGACCGTCAAAGCTCTCGGCTTTGGCCTGGGAAGAGAGCGACCCGGCCAGAGCGGCGACCAGCCAAATGCGCCGGCATGAAATGCGCGAATTCGCGAAGTGAAAATGCATCATCGCCCCGTCCCCAAGGCAGCCCGCCGCAGTTGGTGGGCCGTAATGCGCTCGGGCGAATCACTCACTCGAACAGGGCGCGCGCGCACCTCCTTAAAGCCGGTCAACGACGGCATTTTAGCGACCGATCCCCGCCGAATTTGCGATTCCAAAAATTTCATCGATGCGCTGCCCGGCAACGCTTGAGCGTTGTTCGCGCCGGCGAACGCAGTCGGCGGCTTCACCGAAACCAGGGCGCGGGATCAGGCGACGCTCGCAAGATCTGATTGACCGTGTGGGCGTTTTTTGCTCTGCTGACTGTGATTTTTATCACCTTGGGGGCTGTGATGCGCGCCGGATTCGCAACGTTTTTGACTTCCGCAGCGTTGATAGGCCTTGCCGTGAGCATGGGCCCAGCGCCGGCAGCTGCGGCGGATCTGGGTCTGATGACGTCCGGCCGAGGCGGCTGTTCCGAGATCGTCTTTGTCTGCGAGAACGGCCATCAATATCCGCTCTGCCCGATCGCCGTCAGCGTCGTTGGTGAGATTATTACCGCGTCGCTCTATACTTCGCCGCACGGCGCAACACACGTTCGGCTGATCCCGATGGGCGTCGGTTACCGCTATGCCGGCCGGGGTATCTGGCTCGATGGAAAGCGCGAGAACGCGCTCCTGAATTTTGGCAAACATAGCCAGATTGCCTGCACGATTCAGTCTTCCTGAACCGCGAGTCGTTTCAGAACGCGCGAGTTCGCGATTCGCGATCTCGCCCGATCAGCCCCTGGAGCGCAGCACCGTGCGCGACGAGCGCGGATACATGTAAGCCTTTGGATGGACATAGACGGCGCAGTAGTCATTCCAGTGATGCACCTGCCAATTCCACTTCCAGCAGCCGGACGCTATTTCCGGTTCGTACCACAACTTGAGCCGGTACGGCTCATCACCGAACGGATAGGGTCCGCTATAGGCGGCGCCGGTTGACAGAACCATCATTGAGAAAGCGGCGGCGGCAATCGCAAAGCCTGATTTCTTC
>JAQGMS010000408.1 GCA_028292245.1 Ramlibacter sp. | reverse complement strand
ATCGTCGATCTCAGCCGCGAGCTCTACCACAAGACACCGACCTATCCGGGCCATCCGCCGATCATCCATGGCGTCTGGACCACGCATGAAGAATCCTTTGTCGCGTCCGGGAATGTGCATGGGCTGTCCTCGATGTTCATGTCGATGCCCGACCACGCCGGCACCCATATCGATGCGCCCCGGCACTTCAACAAGGGCGGACAGCCGATCAACGAATACCCGCTGGAGAACTGCATCGTGCCCGGCATCTGCATCGACCTGCGCCACATTGCGCCGCGTGCCGAGATCACGCCCGCCGATCTTGAAGCCGCGGTGCAGAAAGCCGGTGTGCCCGTGCCCAAGCGCGGCACCGTCCTGCTCTGCACCGGCCATCACGCCCGCACCTTTCCGCGCAAGGAATATTCAACCGAGAATTCCGGCGTCAATGTCGCCGCCACCGAATGGCTGGCGAACCAGGGTGTCGTGCATTTCGGCATCGACTCGATGCGGCCCGGGCCCGAAGGCAAGGTGAACTCGCTGGTTCACAAGGCCTGCGGCGAGCTCGACATCACCCACATCGAGAGCCTGTGCAATCTGGAAGCGCTGCTCGGCGAAGGCCCGTTCACCTTCATCGGGTTGCCGATGAAATGGCGCGAGGGCACGGGATCGCCGATCCGCGCCGTCGCTGTATTCGATATCTAGCGAACGCGTCTCGCGCGGTGGATGATCATGGCGGGCACCCGCGTCAAGCGGCAGCCTGCGGTTAATCCGCCTTCCCTTCATACTGGGCGAGCGACGCCAGCAGTGCGGCGGCTTCCTCGCGCGCATGCACGAACGGCAGGCCGTGACGGACGCCGGGCACGATTCGCAGTTTCGAGCGCCTGGCGAGCTGGTGCAGCTCGGTGGCGTGCTGCACTGGAACGAAGGGGCTCGAATCCGGCAGCACGATCGAGATCGGAACATCGAGCGTTTTCATCTGCTCGGTCAGATCAGCGGCCGCCAGAATGCCGCCGAGGCCGAGCGCGACGTGAGGCCGCGTGGTCGCCTGCTCCCGCGCGAACCAGGCCAGCGCCCGCTTGTCCCCAACACCGGGCACGAAGCGATGCACCATCATCCGCTCGCCCCAGCCGGCGGCGCCGCCCTCCGAAAATTCATCCTTCCAGTACTGCAGCTGGCCGATGCCTGCGCCCTTGAAGCTGGCGTTGGAAATCGTCACCGAGGCGACTTGTTCGGGGCGCGCCACGGCGGCGGCCAGCACGATCGTTCCGCCAAAGGATTCACCGACCAGGTGAACTTTTGCCGCGCCGGTGGTGTCGGCGATATCCCAGAGATCCCTGACCATCTCCTCCATCGACCACTCATGATCTTCTGATGGAATCGCGGACTTGCCAAAACCCCGCATGTCGAAACGCAGCATCGGATGCCGCGCTGAAATCACCGGCACCCATTCGGCCCAGATATCGAGATTGGTGCCGATGCCATGGTTGAAGATGACCGGCAGTCCGGACGTGATCCATGGCGGCCGAAGATCCTGGGTAACGTAGTGAATGCCGTGGGCGGTTGTGGGCATGTCGGTGGGTTCCCGGTGAGGTGATGACGCTGCGGTTCCCCTCCCCCTGGAGAGGGAGGGTAAGCAAGATCGCTCAGTAACACCTTGACGCGGCGATGCTGTGCAGCCTGCTGTCGCCGAGCACATGCGCTGTGAACTCGAGGGTCTGGAAGATTTTTCCGAACGCGGCGTCGCGGATGCTGAGGCCGCCGGCATAGGCGCCGAAGGCCGGCATCACGGCGCGCTCGCCGTCGCAGGCAAAGCAGCGCCGTTCCATCGAGCGGCCGCGCGTGGTGACGCGCGCCTTGGGATGCAGATGTCCGGCGATTTCGCCCACCTCGCCGGTCGGCTCGTGACGAAACGCGATCGGTCCAACAGCCACTTCGCTCGCGACCACGCCGCCAAGATCGGACGGCAGCGCCGGATCGTGATTTCCGGCAATCCAGATCCAGTCGCGCCCCTCCTGAAATGCGGCGATGGCGTCGCGGTCCGGGGCCGACAAGCGCTCATGGGCGTCGCGGTCATGGAAACTGTCGCCGAGCGCGATCACCATGTGCGGATCATGCCGCGCCACCACGGCCGCGAGACGGGCGAGCGTCGCCACGGTGTCGTAGGGCGGCAGCAACACACCGCGGGCGGCAAAGCTGGAGCCTTTTTCCAGATGCAGGTCGGAAACCACCAGCAAGCCCTGCTCTTCCCAGAACAGCGCGCCGGAGAGATCGGCGACCAGGGTCACGCCGGCAACGGTCACAGACAAAGGGGTGGATATGTCGACAGCAATGTTCGTCATGGCCGGGCATAGACGTCCAAAGGACGGCGTCGCTTCCGCTCGCCTATGCCCGGCCATCCACGTCTTGGCTCATCGAGGAAGAAAGACGTGGATGCCCGGGTCAAGCCCGGGCATGACGATGTTGATATGTGAGCAGCAAGCAAATTCATTTCTCGTCTAGGACATCGCCTCTTTGACCAGTTCCGCGGCGGCTTCCGCCAACAGTTCATCGGATGCTTCGCCATAAACCGGTTCGCGGCCGATTTCCAGCATCACCGGCACCGCGAGCGGCGAAACCCGGTCGAGTTCCCTGTGGATGATTCGCCCCTTGATTCGCGACAACATATCACCGAGACGCCTGATATCGAGCAGCCCGGTGGCGGCGTCGGCGCGCGCCGCCCGCAGCAGCACGTGATCGGCCTGATGCTTGCGCAGCACGTCGTAGACCAAATCGGTCGAGAACAGCACCTGGCGCCGGGTTTTTTCCTCGCCGGTGAAGCGCCGGGCGATCAGTCCGGAGATGATGGCACAGGTTCGAAAGGTGCGCTTCATCAGCGCGGATTCCGCCAGCCACGCCTCGAGGTCGTCGCCGAGCATGTCCGGATCGAACAGCGCGTTGAGATCGAGCTTGCCCTGGCGGATCATGAACGACATGTCGCCGAGCCCCCACACACCCAGCGCGTATTCATTGGCGATGAAGCCGAGCGGCCGCACCCGCGCCCGCTCCATCCGCCGCGTCAGCAGCATGCCAAGGGTTTGATGCGCCAGCCGGCCCTCGAAGGGATAGCAGACGAGGTAATGCTTGTTGCCGCGTGGAAAAGTTTCCACCAGCAATTCGCGCACGCCTGGGACGCGCGAGATGTCCCGTTGCAGGGTCAGCCAGTCGCGCACCTGCTCCGGCAGCGCGCTCCAGGCGTGCTTGTCGTCCAGCAGTTTGCGGACCCGCTCGGCGAGATAGGTCGAGAGCGGAAATTTTCCGCCCATATAGGACGGCACTTTTGCGTCCTTGTCATGTGCCCGGGAGACATAGACCTGATCTTCGGCGAGGGCTTCATAACGCACAACCTCGCCGCCGAAGACAAAGGTGTCGCCGATCACGAGGCCTTCAATAAAAGCCTCCTCGATCTCGCCCAGCATCCGGCCGCCGCGCCCGAGCGCGCCGGTGGATCCCAAGTTTCCCTTTGCACCGCGGGACCGAACCAGCCGCACCTTCAGCATGGTGTCCTCGACGATGGTGCCGACATTGAGCCGATAGCTTTGCCGTACCCTCGGATTGGTAACGCGCCAGCGGCCCTGCTTGTCCTGCTTGATGCGCGCGAAGCGCTCGTAGGTTTTCAGCGCGTAGCCGCCGGTGGCGACGAA
>JAQGMS010000300.1 GCA_028292245.1 Ramlibacter sp. | reverse complement strand
GTGCCGATCGGCGTTCAAATTGTAGCTCGCTATGGACACGAGGCAACGCTTCTGCTGCTTGGGCGGGAACTTGAGCAAGCGAGACCCTGGAATCTACGTCGACCAGCGATGGTCGCTGACCTCCTGCGAGACGCAACTGCGACCAGTCAGGCGCTGGGTTCTAAAAGCATGTGAATACGCTTCGAAGCGTGACCCCATTAAAGCCCGAAGCAATGGTCTTATACCAACGGTCTTGGCTGCTGACTCTTTTGTGATTTTGGCAGATTTGCGCGGCGTGATTCTCTATTGCCGAAAGGAGATTCGGCGATGGGATCAGCGGTGAAGTTGCGGACGGACTTTTCGACGGGGGAGCTTCGCCGTCTTGCCCGGAACTCAAAGGATGTGCGCCAGAGCAGCCGGCTGTTGTCGATCGCGGCGGTTCTGGACGGCATGAGCCGGGCCGATGCGGCCCGGATTGGCGGGATGGATCGCCAGACGCTGCGCGACTGGGTGCATCGGTTCAACACGGCCGGCCCCGATGGTCTTGTGGACCAGTGGGCGCCGGGACCAGTGTCCCGGTTGTCGTCTGAGCAGCGGGCCGAACTGGCCGCGCTTGTGGAGAAGGGCCCGGATCGTGCCGTCTATGGCGTCGTGCGCTGGCGGCGGATCGACCTGAAGAAAGCCATCAAGGACCGCTTCGGCATTGATTATGATGCGCGCTATGTCGGGAAGCTGCTGCACAAGCTCGGCTTCTCCCACATGAGTGTGCGGCCGCGTCATCCGGCGCAGGATGCCCATATCATCGAGGAATTCAAAAAAACTGGCCTCGCACGCTGAAGGCGCATCTTTGCGACTTGCCGCCGCGTACGAAGGTGGAGATCTGGTTCCAGGACGAAGCAAGGATCGGCCAGAAGAACGGGATTGTACGGCAGTGGGCCAGACGTGGCACGCGGCCGCGACAGCCGGCCGACCAGCGCTACAAGAGCGCCTACCTATTCGGCGCCATCTGCCCAGCACGTGGTACCGGGGCGGCTCTCGCACTGCCGTTTGCCGATACCGAGGCCATGCAACTCCATATCAACGAGATCAGCCGCCACGTCGAAAAGGGCGCCCATGCCGTACTCGTCATGGATCGTGCCGGATGGCACACCACCGCAAACCTCAACATACCCGACAACATCACCCCGATCTTCCTGCCGTCACGCGCGCCGGAGCTGAACCCGGTCGAGAACGTCTGGCAGTACATGCGCCAGAACTGGCTCTCCAACCGCGTCTTCGACAGCTATGACGATATCATCGATGCGGCCTGCGACGCCTGGCAGAAACTCCTCGCAGCTTCCCAGACCATCACATCAATCGGGATGCGCGAATGGGCCCATGTCGGTCAAACCCCATGACTCTTGGTATTAGCAGCTGGGGGCGCTTTCAGAACATAGATGAAAGCGCTTCCTACGAATACCGTTGCCATATGGCCGGCGTGCTGGATGCACCCGTTGAATTGCTGGCCAGCAAAGCCCGCCGAGCCAGCACCCGCTCTCGCCCCTGCCCCTAGCCCTGCAAAGACGGCCCCTGCACCGGCCGCGCCTGCCAACTAGTACCTCTGCACAGAGGATTTGACGGATTGGATGGGTTGTAGCCTGGGAAGGCTATCGGGTTCGACAAGCAGTTCAATACTGCGCGCGAGGCCCGGTTGCCTGCGGATCAATCCAGTGCGCTCAAGGGTGAGCACCATCTGATGGACGGAAGGTGCGGTGACGCCGAAGAAGCGCTGCATATCGCGTTCGGCCGGCGAGCGAGCGTTGAGCAAGCCGTAGGTCCAGATGAAGGCGAGATACTGGCCCTGCTTTTCGGTGAAGCTGGGACCCGCTGGCGACCGTCCGTCAACTAATTGATTCATTTGTCGATTCTTCCGGAATCTCCGCAAACCGAAGGAGGCCTTCCGGATGAATGTACGCTATCGCGTCGATCTCGACCAACCCGAACGCGACGCACTCACAACGATGCTGCGAAGCGGCAAGCATCCGGCGCGCAAGCTCAAGCGGGCCCAGATTCTGCTCGCTGCCGATGTCGGCCTGGGCGACGAAACCATTGCGACGACGGTGGTGGTCGGCGGCTCCACGGTCTACCGCACCAAGCGCCGCTTCGTGGAGATAGGTCTGGAGGCGGCGCTCAGCGAAGAGCCGCGCCCCGGGGCGGAGCGCAAGCTGAGCGGCAAGGAGGAAGCCTTGCTGGTGGCCACCGCCTGTTCCAGCCCGCCGCCGGGTCGCGCCCGTTGGACACTGGAGTTGTTGGCCGACGAGTTCGTCAAGCTGACCGAGCACGAACAGCTGTCGCGCGAGACGGTGCGTCGGCGCCTGGCCGAGAACGATCTCAAGCCTTGGCGCAAGGAAATGTGGTGCATTCCAAAGGTTGACGCGGAGTATGTCGCGCGCATGGAGGATGTGCTCGACCTCTATGCCGAAGCACCCGATCCGAAGCGGCCCGTGGTGTGCTTCGACGAAAGCCCGACCCAACTCATCGGCGAGGTGCGTCAGCCAATCCCGGTCGCGCCGGGAAGGCTGGAGCGCTACGACTTCGAGTACAAACGCAACGGCACCGCAAACCTGTTCGTCTTCCTCGATGCGCATCGTTCCTGGCGCAAGGTCAAGGTCACCGAGCGGCGCGCAGCACAAGACTTTGCCCACTGCATGCGCGACCTCGTCGATATCCATTACCCCCAAGCCGAACGCGTCAGGGTGGTGCTCGACAATCTGTCAACCCACACGCCCGCCGCGCTCTATCAGGCCCTGCCGCCATCAGAGGCGCGACGCATCCTGCGACGGCTGGAGTTCCACTACACGCCCAAGCACGCCAGCTGGCTCAACATGGTCGAGATCGAAATCGGCGTTCTGCGCGGCCAGTGCCTCGATCGTCGTATCGACAGCTACGATCGCCTCGTCGCAGAGACCGCTGCCTGGGAGCACCTGCGAAACACCAGTGGCGCCCGCATCAACTGGATGTTCTCAACCGAAAACGCGCG
>JAQGMS010000502.1 GCA_028292245.1 Ramlibacter sp. | reverse complement strand
TCGATCTTCATCATGGTTCTCAGGCTAGCATGACATTGGCTTTGGGCCGATATAAAGCACCTCTGAAGAAAGCATAGCCGGGTTCCGCCGGCGGCCTGGAGAATGAGATGAAAGTGATCGGGCTCGCCGGATGGAGCGGTGCCGGCAAGACCACGCTGCTGGGCCGCGTGATCCCGCACTTGCTCGGTCAGGGCCTGCTTGTTTCCGTCATCAAGCACGCCCACCATGATTTCGATGTCGACGTCCCCGGCAAGGATTCCTGGCGGCACCGCGAGGCCGGCGCGACCGAAGTGCTGGTCTCCTCCGGCAAGCGCTGGGCCTTGATGCACGAATTGCGTGGGTCCCCCGAGCCGCGACTGCCGGAATTGCTCGCGAAACTGTCGCGGGTCGATCTGGTGGTGGTGGAGGGTTTCAAGTCCGAGCCGCATCGCAAGATCGAGGTGCATCGGGCCGCCAATGGCAAGGCGGTGCTATTCCCCGGCGATCCCGGCATCGTCGGCATTGCCACGGATACGCCGGTTGAAACCACGCTTCCGACCGTCCATCTCGATGACATCCCGGCGATCGCCGCTATGATGCAGCGGTCGGCGATTTCGATCGACGACGTGCTGGCGATCAGCGCCGGCGAAAGCTGAGAAACCCCAGATGGCGCAATTGTCCGACGATTGCTTTGCCTTTGGCGGTCCGCTGATGTCGGTCGATGAAGCCGTCGGCATCATCGCAGCCAGGGTGAAGCCGGTACAGGAGGTCGAGTCCGTCCCGCTGATGGAAGCGGACGGGCGCATTCTCGCCGCTGACATCTCGGCGCCGCTGCCGCTGCCGCCCTTCACCAATTCCGCGGTTGACGGCTATGCCGTGCGCAGTGGCGACCTTCCGCGTCACGGCGAACAGGCGTTTGCCGTGACCGGCCGCGTCCAGGCCGGCGCGTCTGTGCGACAGCCGATCGAGCCGGGTCATGCCGTCAGGATCTTCACCGGCGCGCCGATGCCCGAGGGCGCCGACACGGTATTCATGCAGGAGGACGTGCGGCTTGACGAAGCCGGCAAGGTTGTTCTCCCGCCGGGTCTGAAGCCCGGCGCCAATGTTCGCCCCGCGGGCGAAGATATTCCGTTCGGCCATGCCGCGCTCAAGGCGGGCCAGCGGCTGCGGCCACAGGATGCCGCACTCGCCGCGGCGTTCGGCCTCACCGAGATCGAGGTGATCAGGCGCATCCGTGTCGCGGTGTTTTCGACCGGCGACGAGCTGGTGTCGCCGGGCTCGCCGCGCGCCGCCGCGCAACTGTTCGATTCCAACCGCATTATGCTGATGGCGATGCTGGCGCGGCTTGGCTGCGTGGTCAGCGACCTCGGCATCATCAGGGACGATCGCGCTTCGCTCGCGGCAGGCCTGAAGAAGGTGGCTGACGCCCACGATCTCATTCTCACCACCGGCGGCGTTTCGACCGGCGAAGAGGACCACGTCAAGGCGGCGGTCGAAAGCGTCGGCACGCTGGTGCTGTGGCGCATGGCCATAAAACCCGGACGCCCGGTCGGGATGGGAATCATCGGCGGCACGCCGTGCATCGGATTGCCGGGAAATCCGGTGGCGAGTTTTGTCACCTTTGTCCATGTGGTGCGGCCGACCGTGCTGGCGCTGGCGGGCGCGATACAGCAGAAGCTGGTTCCGATGCCGGTTCGCGCGGCTTTTACCTACAAGAAGAAAATCGCGCGCCGCGAATATGTCCGGGTGGTCCTGAGCAAGGGCGCCGACGGCGTGCTTGAAGCGACAAAATTTCCGCGCGAGGGCGCCGGCCTGCTGTCGTCGCTGGTCGACACCGACGGCCTGGTCGAACTCGGCGAGGAGGTCACGCAGGTTGAGCCGGGCCAGACCGTTGGGTTCTTGTCCTATGCGAGCCTGCTATAGCAGCGGCAGGCATTGTCCGTTGACGATGCCGGCCTGCTTCGTCATGTTCCGCTCATGACCGCCACAACACTCGACCTTACCGGGCTCAAATGTCCGTTGCCTGCCCTGAAGACGCGCAAGGCGCTGAAATCGCTCAAGCCCGGTGACGTTCTGGAGGTGGTCTGCACCGACCCGCTGTCGGTGATCGACATCCCCAATCTGATCCAGGAGACCGGCGACAGCGTCGAAATTGCGGAGCGTGGGGAGAGTCGGATCACGTTCCGGATTGAAAAGGCCGGCGGCGCAACGATATGAACGGGAAGAGCGCGCATCGCTCATGATGCGGGTTCTTGTTATGCATTTTTTGCTGTAGCTTGATTTCCGATGATGCGGGTTTCTGCACTGTCCTGCATGATTTCCGGGTGCTGTGACTTGGCTGGCGTTACGCCAACCAAGCTGGCAAGCGGCCCGCGAAGCTGTGGCGGGGATTGAGTTTACCGGGGCGAATTTCTTGATCGACAAGCTCGAACTCCTGCTGGCTCTGGCAAAGGAACGCCACTTCGGTCGCGCCGCCGAGGCCTGCGGCGTCACGCAGCCGACGATGTCGACCAGCCTGAAGCAACTCGAAGATATCCTGGGCGTGATGCTGGTCGAGCGCGGCTCGCGCTTCGTCGGCTTTACGCCGGAAGGAGAGCGCACGCTCGACTGGGCGCGGCGCATCGTCGGCGACGTGCGCGGCATGCGTCAGGAAATCAATTCGCTCAAGGACGGGCTGTCGGGCGAAATTCGAATCGCAGCCATCCCAACCGTGCTTGGCATGGTCGCATCCCTGACCACGCCGTTTCGGGCACGTCATCCTAACGTGCGGTTTCGCATCGTGTCGTGCACGTCGGCCGACGTGCTTGGTCTGCTGGAGAATCTGGAAGTCGATGCCGGGCTGACTTACATCGAGAATGAGCCCCTGGGTAAAGTCCGCACCATCCCGCTCTATAATGAGAGCTACCGGTTGCTCACTTCGCCGGATGGAATGTTCGGCGATCGCGATGAGGTCACCTGGAAGGAAGTGGGACAGGTGCCGTTGTGCCTGCTGACGCCGAACATGCAAAACCGC
>JAQGMS010000383.1 GCA_028292245.1 Ramlibacter sp. | reverse complement strand
GTATTCCGTGACCTGCACGCCTGCCAGCGCAGTCTCTATCGTGCGGTTCGCGTCCTCGATCGCGAGCCCCGCGCGCGCCAGCGCTGCGCGGTCGAGCCTGATGCGAAGTTGCGGCACCGTGGCGTCGCGGTAGAGATCGAGATCGGTGATGCCTGGTACAGGCTTCAGCGCCGCCTTCACCTGTTCGAGCGTGGTTCGCATGACGGCGAGATCCTGCCCGAAGATCTTCAGCACGACTTTGCCGCGCACGCCGGCGACCGCCTCTTCGACGTTGTCCTTGATGGGCTGCGAGAAATTGAACCGCACACCCGGGATTTCCCTGAGCACAGCGCGCATGTCATGGATCAGGCCTTCCTTGTCCGGACCGCGCCGCCAGGTGTCCCTGGGATGCAGACGCACAAAAGTTTCGGACATGTTCACGCCTTCGTTGTCCGTGCCGTCTTCGGGGCGCCCGTGCTCGCTGAGAGTCTCCTTCACTTCCGGGAAGGTCAGGAGCCGCTTGCGTACTTCCACCAGGATCTCCTGGCCGCGCTCCATCGCGATGCTCGACGGCATCTCGACGAAGATCAGGATGTCACCTTCGTCGAGCTCCGGCAGGAACTCGGTCCCGAGCCTCGAAACGACAAGGCCTCCGGCGACCAGCAGCAATGCAGCGCCCGCCAGTACGAGTACACGTGCACCCAGCAGCCTGCCGAGGAGGCGCCGGTACGCGTCCCGAAGCTTTTCGAGCCAGCGCGGCTCGCGCAGCGCGACGTGGTGAGGCTTGAACGAGAGCGCGCATAACGCGGGTACGAGTGTCAGCGAGAACACGAGTGCACCGAGCAGCGCATAGGCATAGGTGAGCGCGAGCGGCCTGAAAATCCGTCCTTCCACCGATTGCAGCGTGAACACCGGCAGGAGCGCGGCGATGATGATCAGCATCGCGAAAAAGGTCGGCCGGCCCACTTCGAGCCCGGAGCGTATGACGAGCCTCAACATGGCTTTCGCGTCTTCGGGACGCTCGTGACGAATCGAGTGGATCACGTGCTCGACCATGACCACGGCACCGTCGACCAGGATGCCGAAGTCGATCGCACCCATGGAAATCAGGTTGGCCGGGAGCCCCATCAGGTAGAGCCCCGTAAATGCGATCAGGAGGGAAAGCGGAATGACCACCGCGACGATCGCCGAGCCCGCGATGCTGCGCAGGAAGAGCCACACCACGGCGACGACCAGGATGAAGCCGTGGAGCAGGTTGCTATGGACCGTTGCCAGCGTGTGATCGACGAGCGCGGTGCGGTCGTAGAAAGTCTCGACCCGCATGCCTTTGGGCAGGATCGTGTCATTCAGCGCTTTCACCTGCCGATGCATGTTCTCGAGCACGATCGAAGGATTCTGGCCGCGCCGCATCAGCACGAAGCCTTCTATGGCCTCCTTCTGGTCGTTCCAGCCTACGGAGCCGCGCCGGGGCACGTTCGACAGGCTCACCTGCGCAATATCGCCGACCGTGACCGGCGTGCCGAGGCGGCTCTTCAAAGCGACCCGTTTGATGTCCTCGGGCGAGTCGATATAGCCGATTCCACGGACCGTGAACTCCTGGTCGCCGTGGCGCAGGAAACCGCCGCCGACATTCAGGTTCGATTTTTTGAGCGCCTCCGTGAGGTCGCTCAGCGAAAGCCCTGCGGCGTAGAGCCGGCCGGGGTCGGCTTCGACGTGCACTTCCTTCAGGTAGCCGCCGAACGTGATGACTTCGGCCACGCCCTGGGCCTGGCGCAGCACGCGCGTGACGTTCCATTCCAGTTCCGCCCGCAGCTCGTAGAGGTTGTGCCGATCGCTCGTCATGCGGAATTGGTAGATTTCGCCGAGCGGTGTGGCCTCGGGTGCCAGCGTCGGCGTGACGCCGGGTGGCAGCTCGGCCCCGGATAAACGCTGCGCCACGACCATCCGCGACGAAAACGCGTCGGCCTGATCGTCGAAGGTCATCGTGATGAGCGAGAGCCCGAAGAGGCTTTCGCTGCGCATCCGGGTCATCGAGGGGGTGCCGTTGAGCGTGCGCTCCAGCGGCACGGTCACCTGCCGCTCGATCTCCTCCGGCGCGAGGCCTGCCATCTGCGTGATGACCGTGACCTGCGCATTGGTCACATCCGGGAAGGCTTCGATCGGGGTAGACAGGTAGGCGTGCACGCCGAAGAGCGCGATCACGGCGGTCAGGAATATCGCCGCGATGCGGCGATGCACGGAGACTTCGATCAGTGCGCGCAGCATGCGGTTATCACAAGAGCTGTTCGGCGGCGCTGTCGAGCAGCAAAGCGCCTTTGACCACCACGCGCTCGCCTGGCGCGAGGCCTTCGAGTATCGTGACGCGGCCGGCCGTCGAGGTGCCTGTTCTCACCTCGCGTGCTTCGAAGCGGCCGTCCGCCCGCTCGACGTAGACGATACGGCGCTTGCCGTCTTTGATAAGGACGGCCGTCACGGGCAAGGTGAGGAACGCTGGGGTCTTCCCGAGCAGCTTCACTTCGGCGTTCATTCCCGGCGTGAGCGCTCGCAGGTCTCCCTTGAGCACGATATAAATCGGCAGCCTGCGCGTTTCGGCGTCCACGCGCGAGCCGACGCCATCGACCACGCCGTCGAATCGCTTATCGGCGCCGGGCACTGACACCGACACGGCTTGTCCTTTTTGGATCTTCGCCGCATCGGATTCGGCGACGTCGGCGACGACCCACAGTCCCGACGGGTCTGCGATCTCCACCAGAGCGTCCGCCCCGGGC
>JAQGMS010000286.1 GCA_028292245.1 Ramlibacter sp. | reverse complement strand
TCGATCTTGGCGCCGGCCACTTCCGAGAGCGTCTTCACGTCGTCCGGATCGTTCGGGCAGGCCACGATCGGTTCGTGGATCTCGGCCAGGTCGATCTCGATCACCGCGGCGTACTCGGCATCCGCATCGGCTTTCAGCAGCACCGGGTTCGCCAGCCAGGCTTCCATCGCCTTGATGCGGCGGTTGATGGTCCGTACATCCGAATAACCGGTCGCGATCATCCACTTCAGCATCGTGATGTTGCTGTTGATGTATTCGATGATCGGCTCCTTGTTCAGGTGCACCGTGCAGCCGCCGGCCGAGCGCTCGGCGGACGCGTCGCTCAACTCGAACGCCTGTTCCACCTTCAGGTCGGGCAGGCCCTCGATCTCGAGGATGCGGCCGGAGAAGACGTTCTTCTTGCCTTGCTTGGCCACCGTGAGCAGGCCGGCCTTGATGGCGTACAGCGGAATCGCGTTGACCAGGTCGCGCAGCGTCACGCCGGGCTGCATTTCGCCCTTGAAGCGCACCAGCACGCTTTCGGGCATGTCCAACGGCATCACGCCGGTAGCCGCGCCGAACGCCACCAGGCCCGAGCCGGCCGGGAAGCTGATGCCGATGGGGAAACGGGTGTGGCTGTCGCCGCCGGTGCCCACGGTGTCGGGCAGCAGCATGCGATTGAGCCAGGAGTGGATGATGCCGTCGCCCGGGCGTAGCGAGATACCGCCGCGGTTGCTGATGAACTCGGGCAGCTCATGGTGCATCTTCACGTCCACCGGCTTCGGATACGCCGCCGTGTGGCAGAAGCTCTGCATCACCAGGTCGGAGCTGAAGCCCAGGCAGGCGAGATCTTTCAGTTCGTCGCGCGTCATCGGGCCCGTGGTGTCTTGCGAACCCACGGAGGTCATCCTCGGCTCGCAGTATGTGCCGGGGCGCACGCCCACTTGATTTCCATCTTTTTCCGGCAGGCCCACCGCGCGCCCGACCATCTTTTGCGCCAGCGTGTAGCCCTTCTTGGTGTCGAACGGCGCGGTCGGCAGGCGGAACAGCGTGGAAGGCGGCAAGCCCAGCGCCTCGCGGGCCTTGGCCGTCAGGCCGCGGCCGATGATCAGGGGAATGCGGCCGCCGGCGCGCACTTCGTCGAACAGCACTTCACTTTTGAGCTTGAAGTCGGCGATGACTTCGCCGTTCTTCAAGGCCTTGCCTTCGTAGGGACGCAACTCGACCTCGTCACCCATTTCCATCTTGCTCACGTCCAGCTCGATCGGCAGGGCGCCGGAATCTTCCATCGTGTTGTAGAAGATCGGAGCGATCTTGCTGCCCAGGCAGACGCCGCCGAAGCGCTTGTTCGGCACGAACGGGATGTCTTCGCCGGTGAACCACAGCACCGAGTTGGTGGCCGACTTGCGCGAAGAGCCGGTGCCCACGACGTCGCCGGCATAGGCCACGAGGTTGCCCCGGGCGCGAAGTTCCTCGATGAACTTGACCGGGCCGCGCTTGCCTTCTTCTTCCGGTGTGATGCCTGCACGCGGGTTTTTGTGCATGGCCAGCGCGTGCAACGGAATGTCGGGCCGGCTCCAGGCATCGGGCGCGGGCGACAGGTCGTCGGTGTTGATTTCTCCGGACACCTTGAAGATGCTGACCTTGATGCTTTGCGGCACTTCCGGCCGGCTGGTGAACCACTCGGCGTCGGCCCAGCTTTGCAGCACGGCCTTGGCATTGGCATTGCCCTTGTCGGCCTTTTCCTTGACGTCGTGGAACTGGTCGAACATCAGCAGCGTCTTCTTCAGGCCCTCGGCCGCAATGGCGCCCACTTCCGGATCATCCAGCAAGTCGACCAGCGGGCCGATGTTGTAGCCGCCGAGCATGGTGCCCAGCAGCTGGGTTGCCTTCGCGCGGCTGATGATCTTGCATTGCTCGGTGCCGTGCGCCACTGCGGCCAGGTAGCTGGCCTTGACCTTGGCGGCATCGTCGACGCCGGCCGGCACGCGATAGGTGATCAGGTTGAGCAGGAACTCGGCCTCGCCCTCCGAAACGTTCTTCAGCAGCTCGATCAGCTCGCCGGTCTGCTTGGCCGACAGCGGCAATGGCGGGATACCGAGCGCGGCGCGTTCGGCGACATGGTCAACATAGGCTTGCAACATGGTGGACTCCGTTCGATGTACAGGTTCTTTTTGGTGCCCGGGATCACTGCGACGCCGGGACGGCGGGGACGGGGGCCGCAACAGCGGGCGGCGCCGCAGCAGCGGGCGGTGCCGCGGTGGTGGCGGGCAGCGGCTCGAGCAGGCTCGGCATCGGGTTTTTCTTCAGCGCATCAGCGACGGCCGCCTGCGCCGGGCTCATGCACTCGTCCGCGAGCCGCCGGCCGATCTTCTGGCTCATCAGCATGGACTTGTTGCCAAGCTGCAGCCACATGGCGCCGGCGCGCGGGTCTTCCAGGCGAAGCGCTCCGGTCCGGCTTTCGACCGGATGCATCCGGAATCGCTGCAGGCCGGCCCGCACGATGAAAAAGCCTTCCCGCTTGTGCCGCGTGACATGCACCGTGGCACCGAGTTCGCAAGGGATGTCCCCGATGTGGATCAGTTTGGCGATCTCGAGGTCCGCCGCGGTCAGGATGATGGCCGGATCATCGTCCACCTCGATCGCTTCCTCCACCGTCTTGGGCACCACGGCGCCGCCGCGCTTCTTGATCGTCGGCTTGGCCGCCGGGCCGGCCGGCGCGTTGCTCTGCGCCAGCGCCAGGGCCGGCGCGGCAGCGATCAACAGGGTGGCGAGAAGGGCTTTCATATGAGTTGTCTCCGTTGAGTCCTGACTAGTGGCGCGGGGGCTCGAACCACCCCTGCGCTTCCTGCGGCAGCTTCCTTCCTGTCCGGTGCGCCCTCTCCAGCACCTGCCAGTAATAGCGGTAGCTCGCCCTGTCCTCCAACTTTCCTTCGAAGCTGATCGGGGCCCAATCGGCCTGGGCCGCAGCAGCGGTTATCTTCGTAGCGGTATCGATCTCGTGCGCGCTGGGAGCGAACGCCTCCAGGATCGGCCGGATCTGGTCCGGGTGGATGCTCCACATCCGGGTGAAGCCGAATTCAAGCGCTGCCTTGCGCGCGGCGCGGCCCAGGGCTTTGGTGTCCTTGAACTCCGTGACGACACCGTGCGAAGGCACCTTGCCGTGTGCGTGGCAGGCCGATGCGATCTCCAGCTTGGCGCGCACCACCAGCGGATGCGTGAATTGGCCATCGATGCCCATGCCCTGCGACGGGATCGCCCCGCCATGCGCCGAGACGAAGTCCATCAGCCCGAAGCTGAGCGACTGCACCCGCGAATGTGCCGCGATGTCGAACGCGCGGTGCACTGCCGCCGGCGATTCGATCAGCGCATGCACCGGCAAGCCGGGCGCACCGGCCGCATCCAGCGCCTTGCAGGCCCGCTCGATGTCCTGCACCGACTCCACCTTGGGGATCATGACGTGGCACAGCCTCTTGCCGGCCTTGCCCGCGATGGTGGCGATGTCCTGCTCGAAGGCGGGATGGTCGACCGGATGAACCCGCACCGCGACGCGCGCCTTGTCGCTGGCCAGCGAAACCAGCGCGACGACGAGGGCCGCGTGTTCCGCCTCGCCGCCGACTGGCGCGCCATCCTCGCAGTCGAACGTCACGTCGAACACGCAGGCGCCGAATTCCTCGGTCATCTCGGCCTGCAGTTGCAGGCTCTTGCGCATCCGCGCCTCGACACCGCTGTAGTGGTCGCAAACCGGAAGGAAACCGGCTTGTGCCTGGGCGCCGAGGAGGACTTCTCGTGGATGCTTCACCTGGATTCCGTTCGCCCTGGGCGTGGTCAGAGCAGGTGGGCCACGCCAGCCTGCTCGTCCTGCAGTTCCTTCAAGGTCTTGTTGATGCGTTCCTGGCTGAAGGCGTCGATTTCCAGGCCCTTGACGATTTCGTACTTGCCGTCCTTGGTGGTGACTGGGAAGCCGAACATCACGTCCTTCGGGATGCCGTAGTCGCCGTTCGAAGGCACGCCCATCGTGACCCACTTGCCGTTGGTGCCCAGCGCCCAGTCGCGCATGTGGTCGATGGCCGCGTTGGCGGCGGAAGCCGCCGACGACAGGCCGCGCGCTTCGATGATCGCCGCGCCGCGCTTGCCCACCGTGGGCAGGAACGTTTCGGCATTCCAGACCTGGTCGTTGATCATGTCCTTGATCGGCTTGCCGTTGCAGCTGGCGAAGCGGTAGTCGGCGTACATGGTGGGCGAGTGATTGCCCCACACCGTCATCTTCTCGATCTCGCCGACCTTGCAGCCGGTCTTGGCCGCCACTTGCGACAGCGCACGGTTGTGGTCGAGGCGCAGCATGGCGGTGAAGTTCTCGCGCGGCAGACTGGAGGCGCTCTTCATGGCGATGTAGGCGTTGGTGTTGGCCGGATTGCCGACCACCAGCACCTTGACGTTGCGGCCGGCGACCTTGTCCAGGGCCTTGCCCTGGGCGATGAAGATCGCGCCGTTGATGGCGAGCAACTCGGCACGTTCCATGCCCGGGCCGCGCGGACGCGAGCCGACCAGCAGCGCGTAGTCGGTATCCTTGAACGCGGTCATCGGGTCGCTGTGCGCTTCCATGCCGGCCAGCAAGGGGAACGCACAGTCTTCCAGTTCCATCATCACGCCCTTGAGGGCCTTCTGCGCTTTCTCGTCCGGGATCTCCAGCAATTGCAGGATGACGGGCTGGTCCTTGCCCAGCATTTCACCGGCGGCGATGCGAAACAGCAGGGCGTAACCGATCTGGCCTGCGGCGCCGGTGACGGCAACGCGGACGGGCTTTTTGCTCATGGGAATCTCCGAAGCGTGAGTTGTGAAACGGGTCCGGCTGGGCGGCGAAAAACCTGGGCCGCGGCGCTGCCGGGAACCGCGAAGTTTACTCGCGAAAACCCTAGCTCGTCAACTTGTCTTATGTCTTATATAAGATATCATTGGGGCAGTTTTGAACCCGTCCAACCACCCTCTTCCCGCACGCTGAAAGCGATGGCCCAGACGCCTTCTTCTCCAGCCGACAACGGCATGGCCACGGCCGACGCGCAGTCCCCGGCGACGCCGGCCTTCAGCCCGCTGTACCAGCAGATCAAGGTGCTGATCCTGCAAAGCCTGCAGGCCGGCGAGTGGAAGCCCGGTGAGGCGATTCCCAGCGAGATCGACCTGGCCGCGCGCTTTCGCGTGAGCCAGGGCACGGTGCGCAAGGCGATCGACGAACTCGCGGCGGAGAACCTGGTGGTGCGCCGCCAGGGCAAGGGCACGTTCGTCGCCACGCACTCCGAGCAGCACGTGCAGTACCGCTTCCTGAAGCTGGTGCCCGACAGCGGCGACCGCGACACCGAAGGGCCGGCGCAACGCGACATCCTCGATTGCCGGCGGGTGCGCTCCACCGCAGACATCGCCCGGGCACTCGGGCT
>JAQGMS010000258.1 GCA_028292245.1 Ramlibacter sp. | reverse complement strand
CTGCGCACGGTGATCGGGCCGACGATCATCAGCTCGTTGAGGTGCTCGGCGTTCGGAAACTCGGTGATCGGGGGCGCCTTGGTGTAGCGGCCCTTGAACACCTCGTTGAGGTACATCTTGGCGACCCGGCGCGCGGTGTTGTTGGTGTTGTGGTCGCTGGTGGTGTCGATCACCATGCTGTCCAGCACGCCCTGCATCCTGGCCTCGACCTCGTCCAGCAGTTGTTCCAGCTCACCGGGCTCGATGAAAGCGGCGATGTTGTCGTTGGAATGGAAGCGCTTGCGGGCGGCCTGGATGCGCTCGCGGATCTTCACCGACACCGGCGTTCCGGCGTCGCCCTGGTCGGTATTCGGGGAGTCTTGGGCTTTCATCAGCATGCTAAATACTAACATTGCCCGCGTTCGAGCGGTTTGACAAGGCTTTTGGCCCCAGCCCTTGTCCGGCCGGGGACAGCCGCTACAACTTCAATAGCGCTTCGAGGTCCTGCAGGGTGTTGGCCTCATGCAGCGGCTTGTCGAACCTGATCCGCAGCATGCGCGGGAATCTCACGGCGATGCCGCTCTTGTGGCGCGGGCTGCGGTTGATGCCCTCGAAGCCCAGCTCGAACACGAGGGAAGGCTTGACGCTTCGCACCGGCCCGAACTTCTCCAGGGTGCTCTTGCGGATGATGGCGTCGACCTGGCGGAACTCCTCGTCGGTGAGGCCGGAATAGGCCTTGGCAAAGGCCACCAATTGCAAGGCGCCGGGTTGCGGTGGCTCGCGGCGCGAAATGGCCTCGACGACTGCGTCGGCCTCTTCCGGGTTCAACGGCGCGCGGTTCCAGACCGCGAAGGTGTAGTCGGTGTAGACCGAGGCTCGTCGGCCGTGACCGGCCTGCGCGTAGATCAGCACACAGTCGATCGTCATCGGGTCGATCTTCCACTTCCACCACAGGCCCTCGGCCTTGGTGCGCCCCGTGCCATACGCCGCGTCCAGCCGCTTGAGCATGAAACCTTCGACACCCAACTCGCGCGAGCGCTCGCGGCGCTTGGCGAACTCCGCCCATGAACCGGCGGTCTCAACCGGCGACAGCTTGAAGCCGGTGCCTTCGAGCAAGGCCTCGAGACGCGCGCGCCGTTCGCGCTGGGGCAGGTCGCGGATGTCCTGCCGGTCCTGTTCGAGCAGGTCATAAGCCATGAAAGTCACAGGCGCGTCCGCCAGTACCTTCCTGGTGAGGGTCTTGCGGCCGATGCGTTGCTGCAGCAGCGCGAACGGCGCGGGCCCGCCGCCCTCTTCTTTCCAGACCATGATCTCGCCGTCCAGCACGGTGCCATCGGGCAGGCCGCGCGCCAGCGCCTCGATTTCCGGAAAGCGTTCGGTCACCAGTTCCTCGCCGCGCGACCATACCCACACCCTGCCGGAGCGCTTGACGACCTGGCCGCGGATGCCGTCGTACTTCCATTCGACCTGCCAGTCGGAAACGGAGCCAAGCTTGGACGCGAACACTTCGGGCGGAGCATCCAGCTGATGCGCGAGGAAGAACGGATAGGGTTGGCCCTCGTCCAACAGCGTTTCGGTGCCGGGCTGGTGCTGGGCGATCAATGCCTGGAAGCGCTCGATCGAAGGCGCCACCTTCCCATCGGTGTAGCCCATCATGCGCTGGGCCACGCGTTTGGCGTCGACACCGGCATGCGCGGCCAATGCGCGCTGCACCAGCAGTTTGCTCACACCGACGCGAAAGCCGCCGCCCACCAGCTTGGTCAGCAGGAATCGGCCTTGCGTATCGAGCTCCCGCCAGTACGTCTTCATACGCGCGGCGATCTCGGCCTCGCTCAACCCCCTCAGGGGCAACAGCCGTTCCTCGACCCACACCGCCAGGCCGACGTCGCTGGGCTCGCTGTCCAGCGGCAAGACCAGCGCGATGGTTTCGGCCAGGTCGCCCACGGCCTGGTAGCACTCGTCGAACAGCCACGGCGCGACGCCCGCGACTTCGCAGGCCAGCACGGCCAGCTGGGCGGTGGGCACCACTTGGCGCGGCTTGCCTCCCGCCAGGAAATACACCGCCCACGCCGCGTCGTGCGCCGGGGCCTGCGAGAAATAGCGCTGCAAGGCGTCGACCTTGGCGTTGGTGGAAGTCGTCGCGTCGAGCTCCGCGAAAAGTGCTGCGAAACGCTTCATGTGGCGGCGCTCGCCTCCACATCCGCCTCCACCACGTCGCCGCCGTATTCGGTATCGAACGCCTCGGCCTGCAGCCCCTGTTCGGTGAGGTAACGCACCATCACCGGCACGCTGCCGTGCGTGACGATGACGCGCTGCGCGCCGGTGCCGCCGATGGCGCTCATGAGGCCAGGCCAATCGGCGTGATCGGAAAGCACGAAGCCGCGGTCGTAGCCGCCGCGGCGGCGCGCGCCGCGCAATTGCATCCAGCCGCTGGCGAACGCGGTCTGCGCATCGCCGAAGCGGCGCATCCAGGGGCTGGCAGCGGCACTGGGCGGGCAGATGACGAGCGCGCGTTTCAGGTCGGCGCGGTCCTTGATGTCGGTCACCATGCTGGTTTCGGGCAGCTCGACGCCGGCTGCGCGATAGGCGCGATTCAGCGGCTCCACCGCGCCGTGCACGATGATCGGCCCGATCGACGGGTCCACGCCCGAGAGGATGCGCTGGGCCTTGCCGAAGCTGTAGCAGGTGAGCACGCTGGCGCGGCCGGCCAACACGTTGCGGCCCCACCAGCCGTTGATGTCGGCGAAGATTTCCTCGTCCGGGCACCAGCGATAGATCGGCAGGCCGAACGTCGATTCGGTGATGAAGACGTCGCACTTCACCGGCTCGAACGGCGCGCAGGTCTTGTCCGGCGCGACCTTGTAGTCGCCGCTGGCGACCCACACCTGCCCGCCGTGCTCCAGGCGCACTTGCGCCGATCCCAGCACATGGCCGGCCGGATGCAGCGAGAGGCCGACGCCGTTGTGAACGATGCGCTCGCCGTAGGCCAGTGTCTGCAAGTCGATCTCGCCCAGCCGCGATCGCAGCACCCCTTCCGAGGGCTGTGCCGCCAGGTAGTGCCCGTGCCCGACGCGGGCGTGGTCCGAATGCGCGTGCGTGATCACCGCGCGCGGCACCGGCCGCCACGGATCGATGTAGAAATCGCCCGGCGGGCAGTACAGGCCTTCCGGCCGGTGAACGACCAGGTCCATGGCTACAGGTAGTTCTTGCCCTGGATGGCCAGCGCCAGCCGCATCAGCGCCAGCGCCACGCCTTCCATGATCCGCTGGCGCAGCGGTCGGTTCTGGTACTCGGCCGGCTGCATGGCACGCCCTTCCTCGCGCATGGCCTTCACCAGCCGGCCGCGCAATTCGGCGGCGAAGTGAGCATCCTCCATCACCACGTTGGCTTCACGTGCCAGCAGCAGGCTCAGCGGATCGAGGTTGGAAGAGCCCACCGTTGCCCAGTGGCCATCGATCACCGCAACCTTGGCGTGCAGGAAACTCGGCGAGTACTCGTAGATCTCCACGCCGGCGCGCAGCAGCGCGCCGTAGATCGGCCGGGCCGCGTAGTACTGCATGAAGTATTCGTAGCGGCCCTGCAGCAGCAATTGCACTTTCACGCCACGCCGCGCCGCCGACATCAGGGCCAGTCGCATCTTGCGCCCGGGAACGAAGTAGGCGTTGGCGATGATGATCTCGTCGCGCGCGCGCCCGATGGCGCGGCGGTAGGCGCGTTCGATGCGCACCCGGTTACGCAGGTTGTCGCGCACGACCAGCGCGGCGCGCGAGCGCGGGCGCTCGGCCGGCGCGGCGGCGGCAGCGG
>JAQGMS010000457.1 GCA_028292245.1 Ramlibacter sp. | reverse complement strand
TATATTGCGTCCTTAAGGGGCGCCTCTGCCAGCTACAGGAATGTTTGATTTGCCGATTTCCCGACGAGACCTGCTGCAAAGCGCAGCCTTTGCTGCGCTAGGGTTGGTTGCGGCCGTTCCGACGCCGGCCGAGGCGCAATCCGCCGCCGCACCGGTCTGGCGCCATGCGCTGTCGCTGTTCGGCGAGATCAAATACCCTGCCGATTTCAAGCGCTTCGATTATGTCAATCCGGATGCGCCGAAGGGCGGCACGGTCCGGCAAATTCTGATCGGAACGTTCGACAATTTCAATGTCACGGTCGCCGGCGTCAAAGGCAATATCGCGTCCGCCGTCCAACTCATCTACGAATCGCTGATGACGCCATCGCAGGATGAGGTCTCGACCGAATACGGCGCTCTGGCCGAGGCCGTCAGCCATCCCGACGACTTTTCCTACGTCATCTATCGTCTGCGGCCGGAAGCAAAATGGCATGACGGCAAGCCGGTGACGGCGGACGATGTAATTTTCTCGCTCGATGCCTTCAAGAAGTATCACCCGCAATATTCGGCCTATTACAGCCATGTGGTGAAGGCCGAAAAAAACGGCGACCGCGAGATCAAGTTCACCTTCGATGCGCCGGGCAATCGCGAGCTTCCACAGATCGTCGGCCAGCTGACGGTATTGCCCAAGCATTGGTGGGAGGGTACCGACGGCGAAGGCCGCAAGCGCGACATTTCGACCACGACGCTGGAGAAACCGCTTGGCTCGGGGCCCTACCGGATCAGGGAATTCGTCGCCGGACGGTCGGTTGCGCTGGAGCGGGTGAAGGATTACTGGGGCCGCGACCTCAGCGCCAAAGTCGGGCGCAACAATTTCGACGAACTTCGCTACGAATATTTCCGCGACTCGCTGGTGGCGCTCGAGGCCTTCAAGGGCGATCAGGTGGACTGGCGCATCGAAAATTCGGCCAAGAACTGGGCCACCGCCTACGATTTTCCTGCTGTCAGCGAAAGCCGCGTGCTTCTGGAGGAGTTCCCCAATCGCAGCACCGGTATCATGCAGGCGTTCGCGATGAATACAAGGCGCGACAAGTTCAACGACGCGCGGGTCCGCCGGGCGCTGAACTACGCCTTCGATTTCGAGGAGATGAACAAGCAGATCTTTTTCGGCCAGTACAAGCGCATCAGCAGCTATTTCGACGGCACGGAGCTGGCCTCGAGCGGTCTGCCGCAGGGCGCGGAGCTGGCCATCCTCGATGCGGTCCGCAGCGAGGTCCCGGCGGAGGTGTTCACCACGCCCTATAGCAATCCGGTCGGCGGCAGCCCGGAGGCGGTGCGCGAGAATCTGCGTGAGGGCCTGCGCCTGCTCAAGGAGGCAGGCTACAACGTCGTGGATCGCAAGCTGGTCGACAGGAACGGAACGCAGTTCTCGATCGAACTGCTGGGCGCCGACCCGAGTTTCGAGCGGGTCATGCTGTTCTTCAAGCCATCGCTGGAACGGCTCGGAATCGCCGTGAGTGTGCGCACCATCGATCCGGCGCAATACGAGAACCGGTTGCGGAACTGGGATTTCGATATTGTGGTGTCGTCCTGGGGAGAATCGCTTTCGCCGGGCAACGAGCAGCGGGAATTCTGGGGTTCGCAGGCAGCCAGCATGGCCGGGTCGCGCAATGTCATCGGGATCAGGAATCCGGCGGTTGACAAGCTGATCGAGCGGCTGATCTTTGCCAGAAACCGGGAAGATCTGGTTGCCGCTACCAGGGCGCTCGATCGTGTCCTGCTGTGGAACCACTACGTCGTACCGCAGTGGAATTACCCGAAGGTGCGTACGGCGCGCTGGGACCGTTTCGGTCGTCCCGCGGAATTGCCGAAATACGGCCAGTCGGCATTCCCATCGATCTGGTGGTTCGACGCCGAGAAGGCCGCGCGAATCGGCAAGCGCTCTTGAGGGATTTCTCGCGCATGGCGTTGTTGTCCCGCCGCAACGTCCTCGCTCTCGGCGCCGGCGCGCTGAGCGCGGCAAGGTTCGGATCCGCGGCTGCCGCCGATGCCGGCAGGGCGGTGCATGGGCTGTCGGCATTCGGCGAACTGAAATATCCGGCCGACTTCCACCACTTCGACTACGTCAACGCCGACGCGCCCAAGGGCGGTATATTTTCGCAACTGGTGGGCTCGGGCGGCTCCACCTTCAATTCGCTCAACGCCTACATCATCAAGGGCGATGTGGCGAACAACATGAACCTGACCTTCGCGTCGCTGATGACGCGGGCGTTCGACGAGCCGGACGCGGTCTATCCGTTGGCCGCGGAGGAAGTGACGGTTTCTTCCGACGGGCTGGTCTACCGCTTCCGGCTGCGCCGCGGAATCCAGTTCCACGATGGCACCGAGATCACCGCAGCCGACGTTGCCTTCTCGCTGACCACCCTGAAGACCAAGGGCCATCCGGCCTATTCCTCGGTGCTGCGCGAGCTCGCCGAGATCGTAGCCGAAGACAAGCAGACCGTGATGCTGCGGTTCTCTGCGGCCCGCGGCCTCGATGCGCCAGCGTTGGCGGCATCGATGCCGATCTTCTCGGAAAAATACTACAGCACGAAGCCGTTCGACGAGACCTCGCTGGAAGCGCCGCTGGGCTCAGGTCCCTACCGCGTCGGGCGCGTCGAGCAGGGGCGCTATGTCGAGTTCGAACGGTTCAGGAACTGGTGGGGCGAAAACCTTCCGGTCTCGCGCGGACAATACAATTTCGAACTGTTGCGTGACGAATATTACCGCGACCGCGAGGTGGGCATGGAGGCCTTTGTCGGACACAATTACCTGTTCCGCGAGGAGTTCACCTCGCGGGTCTGGGCGACGCGTTATGATTTTCCGGCACTTCGCGACGGACGGGTCAAGCGCGTGGTCATTCCCGACGAACGACCGTCAGGCGCGCAGGGCTGGTTGCTCAATACCAGGCGCGAGAAATTCGGCGATCGCCGTTTGCGCGAGGCCATGGTCCTCGCCTTCGACTTCGAATGGACCAACAAGAACCTGATGTATGGCTCCTACGAACGCACGCACTCGGTGTTCCAGAATTCCGAGATGATGGCGAAGGGCGAGCCTTCGGCCGAGGAGGTCGCGCTGCTCGAGCCGTTCCGCGATCGGGTGCTGCCGGAAGTGTTCGGCCCGGCATGGCTGCCGCCGGTCAGCGACGGATCGGGACAGGACCGCAAGTTGCTGCGCGGCGCCGGCGATCTGCTAAACGCCGCCGGCTGGACCATCAAGGACGGCAAGCGGGTCAACGCCAAAGGCGAGCAGCTCACGGCCGAGTTCCTGCTGACCGAACGCTCGTTCGAGCCGCACCACACCACCTTCATCAAGAACCTTCGCGTGCTGGGAATCGACGCCAATATCCGCCTGGTCGACCCGTCGCAAGCCGAGGAGAGGACCAAGGGCTTCGATTTCGACATCACGATCGCGCGCTTCATCTATCCTCAAATTCCCGGCAGTGCCTTGCGCAACTATTTTTCCAGCGAGTTCGCCAAGACCAGGGGCTCCAATAATCTTGCCGGAATCGCTGATCCCGTCGTCGATGCGCTGGTCGAGAAGGCGCTTGGGGCGGAGAGCCAGAGCGAACTCAATACCGCCTGCCGTGCGCTCGACCGGGTGCTGCGGTCGGGCCGGTACTGGATTCCGCACTGGAACAAGGCGTCACACTGGATCGCTTATTGGGACCAGTTCGGCTATCCCAAGGTCAAGCCGCGCTATGCGCGCGGCGCGCCGGAGACGTGGTGGTCCGACGCTGGCAAGGCGGCCAGGCTCGAACAGGCGAAATAGGACATGAGCGCATATATCGGCCGCCGTATTCTGTTGATGCTTCCGACCCTGCTCGGAATCCTGTTCGTGTCCTTTGTCGTCGTGCAGTTCGCGCCGGGCGGGCCGGTCGAGCGGGTGATCGCGCAGCTCAGCGGCGCCGATACTGGCGCCAGTTCCCGGATTTCAGGCTCTTCCGGCGGCGATTTTGGCGCCCGCAACCAGGTCGGCGCCTCCGCCGACGCGGTCAATTCCAAATACCGCGGCGCCCAGGGCCTCGATCCCGCGTTCATCAAGAGCCTGGAAAAGCAGTTCGGCTTCGACAGGCCGGCGCCGGAACGTTTCGCGCTGATGGTGTGGAACTTTGCGCGCTTCGATTTCGGCAAGAGCTATTTTCGCGACGTCAGCGTGCTGCAATTGATCAAGGAGAAGCTGCCGGTCTCGATGTCGCTGGGCATCTGGATGACGTTGCTGACCTATCTGATCTCGATTCCGCTCGGCATACGCAAGGCCGTGCTCGATGGCACGAAATTCGACACCTGGACCTCGGCCGTGATCATCGTCGGATTCGCGATTCCCGGCTTCCTGTTCGCAATTCTTCTGATCATCCTGTTCGCCGGCGGCTCGTTCTTCAATGTGTTCCCGTTGCGCGGACTGACCTCGGACGGCTGGGACCAGTTTCCCTGGTATTGGAAGATTATCGATTATTTCTGGCACATCACGCTGCCGCTGATCTCGATGGCGCTCGGCGCCTTCGCGACCATGACCCTGCTGACCAAGAATTCGTTCCTCGATGAAATCCGCAAGCAATATGTCATGACCGCGCGCGCCA
>JAQGMS010000139.1 GCA_028292245.1 Ramlibacter sp. | reverse complement strand
CTCCAGCGATGAGCTCACCGCCCACCCCAGCTTCCACCCCGGCCCAGGCCGAAGACTGGCTGGTGCAGGTCGGCCTGGCAGTCGAGGAAATGCTCTGGGTCTGGGACACCGCCAGTGGCCGGGTGATGTTTGCGAACCAGGCCTTCGAGCGCTTCTGGGGCAAGGGCGCGAAGGAGCTGGGCCATGGCCGTGACGCCTTGCTCGAACAGATCCACGAGGACGACCGCGATCGCATCCGCCGCGCCCGCCAGCACGTGCTCCACTCGGGCTACAGTGAGGAATACCGTGTGGTCCTGCCGGCCAGCGGCAACAAGCCGGACCGCACGGCGCGCGTGCGCGAGCGCGGATTTTCCAGCCGCCCGCCCGGCGGCGAGGCCTGCATCACGCATGTGGCGCGCGACGTCACGTGGCAGGTCGACACCACCACCCAGTTGCGCGACGAGATCAGCCGGCGCACCGACGCCGAGCGCAGCCTGAGCGACGCCAACCAGCGCCTGCAGGGCCTCATCGCCAGTGCCAACGACGCGGTGGTCACGATCGACGAGCACAGCAGCATCATCGACTGGAACACCGCCGCCGAACGGACGTTCGGCTGGAGCCGCCAGGAGGCGATCGGGCACACGCTCACCGACCTGATCGTGCCGCCGGCTTTCCGAAAGCACCACACCGAGGGCATCGAGCGCTTCCTGCGCGATGGCACGGCACAGATCTTCAACCGGCGCGTCGAGACGTTCGCAATGCGGCGCACCGGCGAGGAATTTCACGTCGAGCTGTCGATCTGGCCGGTGCGCAGCGGCGACAGCCACACCTTCAGCTCCTTCATCCGCGACATCTCCAAGCGCAAGGCGGCCGAGAAGGCCCTGGCCGAATCCGAGGCCAAGTACCGCAAGGTGGTGGAGAACGTCAACGAGGGCATCCTCGTCACGGCCGCCGGCCGCATCCTGTTTGCCAACCCGCGCGCGCTCGAGCTCACGGGGCTGGACGACGAGACCGCCAGATCGAAGCCTTTCATCGAATTCATCCACGTCGACGACCGCGAGCGGGTGTTGAACAACCACCTGCGCCGCCTGAAGGGCGAAGCGGTCGAAAACAACTACCAGTTCCGCGTGATCCACCGCAATGGCGAGGTGCGCTGGCTCGAAATCAGCGCGGTGGTCTTCGAGTGGCAGGACACGCCGGCGACGCTGAACTTCCTCACCGACGTGACCGAGCGCAGGCAGGTCGAGCAGGACATGCGCACCGCGCTGGCACGCGAGCGCGAGTTGTCCGAGCTGAAGTCGCGCTTCGTCGCGGTGGCATCGCATGAGTTCCGCACGCCGCTGGCCGCGATCCTGTCCTCGATCGAACTGCTCGACGACTACGGCAGCCGGCTGCCCGACGACGAGCGCAAGGAGATCGTCGGCCTGATCAAGAACGCCGTTTCGCGCATGAACAAGATGGTCGAGCAGGTGCTGCTCACCAGCCGGCTGGAATCGGGCAAGTTCGCCTTCGAGCCGAAGCCGCGCAACATCTCCGAACTGCTGGTGCAGGTGGCGGCCGAAATGGACCAGGCGCACCCACAGGCGGCGCGCATCGCGATGCAATGCGAGGGCGTGGAGCAGGCGCGCCTGGTGGACGCCAAGCTGCTCAGCCACATCCTGGTCAACCTGCTGGGCAACGCCCTGAAGTATTCGCCGCCGGACACCTCGGTGACCTGCATCGCCAGCGCGGACGGCGAGCGGCTGCGCCTGTCGATCGCCGATCGCGGCATCGGCATTCCCCCGGCCGACCTGCCCCGCCTGTTCGAATCGTTCCATCGCGGCACCAACGTGGGCAACATCCAGGGCACCGGCATCGGCCTGCACATCGTCAAGGAATGCGTCGAGCTGCACCACGGCAGCATCGAAGTGCAAAGCGAGCCCGGCCAGGGCGCGACCTTCCACGTGCGGCTGCACGCACCGCCGGTCGGCCAAGGCTGAGCTGGCGTGCGGTCGGCACAATGGCCGGATGAAAATCCAGCTGATGTCCGACCTGCACCTGGAGGTGCACCCGCACTTCAGCCCCCGGCCGGCGCCGCAAGCGCAAATGCTGGTGCTGGCCGGCGACATCGGCTCCTACCAGACCGGCAGCCAACTGGCCGGCGACGACTTCGGCCTGGAACGCTTCTCGCCGAAGCGAGGTTGGCCGGTGCCGGTGCTGTACGTGCCGGGCAATCACGAGTACGACAACCTGGACTTCGATGCGGCGCACGAGCGGCTGCGCGAGACCTGCGAGCGGCTGGGCATCACCTGGCTGGAACGCGAGGTACTGGCCGTTGACGGCGTGCGCTTCGTCGGCACCACGCTGTGGGCCGACTTCGACGCCTTGATCGACGACTCCGACCGCATCGCCGGCCAGACGCGGGTCCTGAAGAAGCGGGAGAAGGCGTTTCGCGCCGCCAACTACTACCTGCAGAAGACCGGCACCACGCGCCGCGGCGAGCCGATGCTGGCGCCGCTGTGGCGCGAGCAGGCCCTGGAATGCGAGCAGTGGCTGCGCCGCGCGCTGGCCACGCCCTTCGACGGTACCACCGTGGTGGTGACCCACTTCGCTCCCAGCCTGCGCAGCGCCGACCCGCGCTACGGCCTGACCCCGGGGACAGCCGGCTTTTGCAACTCGCTCGACGACTTGCTGCCGTTGGCCCAGTGGTGGCTGCACGGCCACCTGCATTGCCAGCAGGACTATCCGGCCGGAGGCTGCCGCATTGTCGCCAATACCTTGGGCTACGCGGCCCGCGGCGAGCAGGAGGGTTTTCGCGAACAGCTGGTGGTCGACGTCTAAAGGCGCGGAAGTTGCGTGCGTATGGCGCAGAGCCGTGTTTCCGGGTGTTTTCGCACCAACTGCGCGTGTTGCGCATCACGCCGGCGCCCACCGTGCGCAGAAGCGGGCGCAGTCGCACACATCTGTCGCGACTTCTTTACAAGATGGACGTGTTGCGAACCCGGTCGGCGTGGAACACTCATGCAGCATTCAGGAGGACTCCATGAAAAGAACAATCTGGACCCCTACCCTCGCATGGCTGGCGGCCGTGTCGGGGGCGCTGGTACTGGCTTTCGCTGCCCCGAGCGAAACGAGTTTCCTCGGGCGCCTGCCCACCCTCACCGCCAAGCGGCTGGATCAGCAGCGGGTCGTGCTGCCGCAGGGCCTGCCCGCTGAACGATCGCTGGCGCTGGTGGCCTTCGGGCGCAGCCAGCGCGGAGAAGTCGACAGCTGGATCCAGGGGCTGCACCTGGACCAGGACCGCAGCATCGCCTGGTTCAGGATGCCGGTGCTCAACGACCCCGGCAATGAGGGCGCGCGCAGCGACATCGAAAACAAGTTGCTCCAGCGGCACCCGACCGAAAGCGCCCGCTCGCGGCTGCTGCCCGTGTTCACGGACCGCGATGCTTTCCTTCGCACCGCCGGCCTGACCAGCACCGACCACGCCTGGGTGCTGGTGCTCAACCGTGAAGGCAAGGTGCTGGCGCGCGCCGAAGGCCTGTTCGACGAAACCAAGGGCCAGGCCCTGCGCGAAACCCTGCTCGCCCAGGGCGACTAGGCGCTGCGCGCCAGCGCGGCCGCCGCGGCGCCGGTCAGGGCCGCCGTCAACGCATCCAGCACCTCGGACTCGAGGTTCCAGCAATGCCAGTACAGCTGGATCGGCAGCGCATACGACGGCGCGATGTTCACCAACTGCCCCTGCTCCAGCAGACCGCGCGCCAGCAGCTCCGGCACCACGCTGGCGCCCCAGCCGGCCAGCACCGCCCGCACCTGCCCTTCGGAGCTGGGCACGAACAATTGATTCAGTGTCACCCGCTTCAGCCCGAACGCCTTGCCCACGAATTCACTTTGCATGTCGTCCTTGCGGTTGAACGCAATGAACGGAACCTCGCGGAAATTGTGCGGGCCCAGGCCCTTGGGAAAGCGCTGCCGCGCGTACTGCGCCTGGGCCACGGCCACGTATCGCATCGCGCCCAGCGGCACCACCTTGCAGCCGCGCAGGGCCTGCTTGAGCGTGGTGACACAGCCCAGCACCTGGCCTTCGCGCAGCCATTCCTGCGTGAAGTCCTGGTCGTCGGCGATGATTTCCATCGGCAGGCCCTGCCGCGCCAGGTCGTTGAGCGCAGGCAAAGCCCAAGTCGCGATGCTGTCGGCATTCACCGCGATCGAGATGCGCTCCTCCTCGCGCGCGCCGCCGGTGGAACTGGGCGCGAGTTCCTTCAAGTCGCGCTCCAGGTCGGCGCGCAGCAGCCGCATCTGCTTGGTGTGCTTCAGGAGCAACTGGCCGGCGGACGTGGGCCGCAGCGGGCGGCTGCGCACGATGAGCACGGTGCCGACCTGGGCTTCCAGCGCGCGCAGGCGCTGGGACACCGCCGACTGGGTGATCGACAGCCGCTGCGCGGCCCGCTCGAAACCGCCTTCTTCCACGATGGCGGCGAGGCACTCCAGCGCGTCCGGATCAAAGGTGCTCATGCTTCCCTCTTATAAGTAAGTCTGATGTTTTCACTGAGAGTTTAATTTCTCTTTTAATCGCGGACAACTTGCCACAAACTTCCGGCATGCAAGTACTAGTCCTGGGCGCCGGCATCATCGGCATCAGCACCTCGTGGCACCTGTTGGAGCAGGGCCACGAGGTCACGGTGGTCGACCGCCAGCCGGGCGCGGCGCGGGAGACCAGCTTCGCCAACGCCGCGCAGATTTCGGTCAGCTACTGCGAGCCCTGGGCCAACCGGCATGCGCCGGCCAAGCTGCTCAAGTGGATGTTCCGCAACGACGCGCCTCTGGTCTTCCGGCCGCGCGCCGATTGGCAGCAGTGGCGCTGGGGCGTGCAATTCCTCGCGCAGTGCAACGACGCGGCCTTCGAGCGCAACGTGCGGCAGCTGGTCGCGCTGGGCGCCTACAGCCATGCCGCGCTGAAAGACATGGTGCGCGCTACCGGCATCGAATACCACCGCCTGGAACGCGGCATCGCCCACTACTTCACCGACCAGGCATCCCTGGATGCGGCCGGCGACGCGGCGCAATTGATGCAGAAATTCGGCGTGCAACGCAAGGTGGTGAGCCGCGAGGAACTGCTTGCCATCGAGCCGGCCTTCAATTCGTTCGGCCACCGGATCGTCGGCGGCACCTTCACCGCCAGCGACGAGAGCGGCGACGCGCGGTTCTTCACCGAGCAGCTGGCTGCCCGCTGCGCGGCCCGCGGTGCGCGGTTCCTGTACCAGCACGACGTCGAGCGGCTGTCCAGGGCCGGCGGTGCGATCGAGTCGGTCGCGGTGCGCGACCGCACGACGGGCACGCCGCGCCGGCTCAAGGCCGACGCCGTGGTGGTGGCTTGCGGCTCCTATAGCGCGCCGCTATTGCGTACCGTGGGCGTCGACCTGCCGATCTATCCGGGCAAGGGCTACAGCGCCACCTTCAAGCTGAAGCAGCCGGAACGCGCGCCCCATGTCAGCACCATCGACGAAGAGGTCAAATGCGCCTTCACCCGGCTGGGCGACGAGTTGCGCGTTGCCGGCACGATCGAACTCTCCGGCTATGACCTGTCGCTGGACACGCCGCTGGCGAAGGCCCGCTGCCGCATGCTGGCCGAGCGGGTCGAGGAAGTGCTGCCCGGCGTGTGCGATACGCGCACGGAGAAACAAGGCGGCAACCCGCGTTTCTGGGCCGGCCTGCGGCCGGCGTCACCGACCAACATCCCGTACATCGGTCGCACGCAGGTTGAACGTCTATGGGTCAACGCCGGCCACGGTACGCTCGGCTGGACCCACGGCGCGGGTTCAGGCAAGGCGATCGCGCAATTGATCGATGGCCGCGAACCGCAAATGGCTTTCAAATTCCACGGCTTCACGCCGCGGGATTTTTCCAGAGCCACCGCGGAACCGGCTTAGCCGGTCCGCTGGTGGCGCCCCCTTGGGGGGAGGCGGCCGCAGGCCGCTTCGGGGGGAGCGTCATATCCCGCCGTACCAGTTGTAGCCCTGGTCTTCCCATTAGCCGCCGTTGCCGCCATTGATCGTGTCGAAGGCGTCCACCACCTCCACCCGATAGAGATACTTCGGCTGCTTGTATCCGAGCTGGCGCTCGATGCGCGCGCGCAGCGGTGCCCCGTTTTCCACCGGCACCGGCTTGCCATTGAGCTCCCAGGCCAGGATGGTCTGCTCATGGAAGGCGTCGTCCATGTCCACGCTCTCGTAATACATCGTGTCCTTGTCCTGCTCGTCCATCTGGTCCAGGCAATGAAAGACGACGTACTTCGCCTCCGGGTTCACCTGCGCCAGGTTCAACAGGTGCGACAGCCGCACCCCTTTCCACTGGCCGATGCAGCTCCAGCCTTCGACGCAGTCGTGCCGGGTGATCTGGGTGCGGCTGGGCATGGCTTGCAATTGCGCCATCGTGAGTTCGAGCGGTTTGGCGACCAGGCCATCCACCGTCAAGCGCCAGTCGGCAAAACCCGACGAAACCAGCTTCGCATAAGCGTCGCCGATCGGCATGGTGGTGCCGTTCGCGCGGAACACCGGCGGGATTTCGGCCGCCGAAAATTCCTGCGCCATCGCGCGGCGCCCCAGCACCCGATGCACGCTGTTGCTCAGCGCCTCGGCGCTCTTGAGCACTTGCACCGCCGTGTCGTTGTGGCTGAGGGCATCGCAGCCCGCCAGCGCGCCGGCCGCAGCGGCGGCCAGGCCGGTGCGCAGCACGCCGCGCCGTTCGCGGCGCTGCTCGAAGAAAGGTTTTTGCGGTTTCATTTGGGCAGCCTCCAGTAGCCGGTGATCATGGAACGGACGTTGTTGACCAGGCCGGTGACAATGACCTCGAACAGGTGCACCAGCACGAACGCCACCAGCAGCACCGCGGCGATGAAGTGCAAGGTGCGCGCCGCTTGCCGCCCGCCGAGGAAATCGACCCAGCCCGGTGCGAACGAATCCATCATCGGCGACATGGCCCAGCCGCCGAACACGATCAGCGGCAGCACGCCGAAGACGATGCTCAGGTACGCGATGTTCTGCAGCACGTTGTAGCGGCGCGCCTCCTCGCCATGGGCGTGGCGCAGCAGCAGGTGGTCGCGGATCGAGCGGCCGATGCCGCGCCATTCGCCTCGGGTGGGAACCAGGTCGCGCCGCAGGTGGCCGCTGAATACGGTCCAGGCGACATAGGCAACGCCGTTCGCCACGAACAGCCAGGCGAAGAAGAAATGCCAGATCCGCGCCATCGACAGCCACTGCGGACCCGGGATCGTGGCCCAGGCGGGAAAGGCGCGCGCCGCGTATCCGCCGTCGTCGTTGCGCGACGTGCCCAGCACGCCGTGCGTGTCGAATTCGGCGCCGCCGATGCGCGTGACGCCGCGCCACTGCCCATCGACCTGCTTTTGCGTGATCTGCATGACGCGGGTGCCGTCGCGCGAATCCTGGCTCCAGTACAGCGCAGGGTGGGCGTTGAAGATCTGCAGCCCGCTCATGAGGAGGATGACCAGGCAGACCACGTTGATCCAATGCATGATGCGCACCGGCAAGCGATGCCGGTAGATCGCGGGCGCCGGGGCGGCGGACACAGGTTCCATGGGGACCTCCAGGAGAGCGGGCGGGCTCGGTACAGAATACGCGCAATCGCGCATGACTCCCCGGTGGTCGGGGTTCCGCGGCTTTTCTTACAGCCGCCGGCGCCGGCGCCTCATTCGTCCCGCTCGCCCGCCTCGTACAGGGTCTCGCGGCCCATCCGGTCCAGCACCAGTTCCGCCGTCCACGGCAGCATCAGCGAGCCGCAGCGGCTGTCGCGGTACAGGCGCTCCAGCGGCAAGTGCTTCATCATGCTCTGGCCGCCGCAGGTGCGGATTGCCAGCCGGGCGATGTCGTTCGCGCCTTCCATCACGCTGTAGTGGGCGGCATAAAGGCGCATGCGGGCGTCCTTGGACGGGTCGGGCCCGGCTTCCAGGATCGCACGGGTGAAGATGCTTTTCATCGCCTCCAGCTGGATCCGCATCTGCGCTACCGAAATCTGCTTGGTCGGGTACATGCGGCGCTTGACCGGCGGCTCGCCAGGCACTTCGCCGCGCAGGTAGCTCACCGTGAAGTCGTAGGCGGCGTTGGCCAGCCCCAGGTAGGTCGGCGCCAGCGTGAAGAACATCGCCGGCCAGGTCTGCGCGCCCTTGTAGTAGATGCCGCGCGGCATGAGCTGCTCGTCGTCCGAGACGAACACTTCCTTGAACGCCAGGTTGCGGCTGACGGTGCCGCGCATGCCCAGCGGGTCCCACTCACCGCTGATGGACAAGCCTTCGCTGCTGGCCGGCACCGCCAAATACAAGGTGTCGCGCGCGTCCGGCTTCTCGTCTCCCTTGTCCTCGGTGCAGAGCACGCCGTAGAAATCGGCGGCGCCGGAGAGTGACGCGAAGATCTTGCGCCCGTTCACGATCCAGCCGCCTTCCACCTTGCGCGCGGTGGTGCCGAAGGGCGCACGGCCGGCCGCCGCGGCGCTGCCTTCGGAGAACGGCTGCGCGTAGACGGCGCCATCCTGCACCACGCGCCGGAAATGCAGGTCGCGCCGGCGCATGTGCTCCTCGCGCTGCGCCGGCGTCATCGCGATGCCGTCGGCCAGCAGGCCGGTCCACAGCGTCGAGCAGATGTGCATGTTGTAAGTAAGCGCGGTGGCGCCGCAGAAGCGCCCGATCTCGGCCGCCACCATCATGTAGGTGGCGTAGTCGGCGCCCAGGCCGCCGTTCGATTCGGGCACGCACAGCGCCAGCAGGCGGGCCTGGCGCAGGTCGTCGTAATTGGCGAACGGAAAGCTCGCCTCGCGGTCCCATTGGGCGGCGCGCGGCGCGAACCTGGTGCGGCCCAGTTCGTTGGCCAGCGACAGCAGCGAGCGCTGCTTGGCCGTGAACGCCAGGTCGCCGACGGCGGGGACGAAGCTGAGCGCGGGCAGGGCATCCATGGCGGTCCTAGTGCAGCAGTTCGCGCGGCAGCACGAGGAAATTCAGCAAGAGCCCGTCGAACTCCTCGGGCGCTTCCAGGTTCTGCAAGTGGCCGATGCCCGGCATCTCCAGGTAGGTGCTGCGCGGGATGGCGCCGGCCATTTTCTTCATGACCGCCGGCGGCGCGTTGCGGTCATGCTCGCCGGACACCAGCAAGGCGGGCACCTGGATGTTCGGCAGGTTGGCGCGCCGGTCGAAGGTGACCAGCGCTTCCAGCGCGCGCCGGTATGTGGATGCGGGAACCTGGCTCATGCAATGCGTGGCCAACTGCACGCCTTCGGGCAGCGCGGCGGGGCCGACCATCTGCGGCACCAGGATCTCGGCAAGCTCCGCCATGCTCTTGCCCGCGTCCAGCGGCGCCGTGCGCTGGGCAATGAATTCACGCTGCCAATCCCCCTCCGGTTTGCCGAAGGACGGCGAGGTGCCGCACAGCACCAGCTTGCTCACCAGCTCGGGGCGGCGCGCGAGGACCTCCTGCGCCACCATGCCGCCCATGCTGTGGCCGACCAGCGTGACGTCCCCGCATTGCAGGCTTTCGATCAGCGTGATGCAGCTTTGCGCCAGGCCCTTGAAGGTGTACGGCTCGATCGGCGCGCTGCGGCCGTAGCCGGGCATGTCCCAGGCGACCGCGCGGTAGCCCGACGATGCCAGCGTCTCGACCTGGGGCGCGAATGAAAGATGGCCGCCACCGATGCCGTGCAGCATCAGCACCGTGGGGCCCGCGCCCAGCGTCGTGAAAGCCGGAAGGATCATGCGATCACCTTGCCCGCGTCGACCACCCGCACGCCATCCAGCTCGACCGTGCAGTTGCGCAGCGGCAGGTCGAAGTGGCCGCGGGTGTAGCGCCCGGCCACCTCGTTGGCGCCGGTGCTGTAGAGGAAGTTGCCGGCGAAGGCGCGCAGCTCGGTGCCGTTGAAATCGCGCTTGTCGTACAGCGCCATGCTGTCCCAGCGGGCCGCTGCGTTCAGCCCGTAGCCCAGGTGGCTGACGGCGTAGGCTTCCCGGTCACCCCAGGCCGCGATGTAGCTGCGCATGAGCTCGGCGTCGACGCCGGCGCCTTCGATCGCGGTGACGTAGTCGTTCTCGATGCGCAGCGTGATCGGCCGCTCGATGTAGCGCTTGAAGGTCAGGTTGACATCGCCTTCGGCCAGTACCAGCGTGCCGTTGACGCTGCCCGCGGCCGGGAACGCCAGCGCCAAGCCGCCCGGCCAGTGCGTCATGGTGCCGGGCCGCGTGGTGTAACCCCAGTTGCCACCGCAGGTGGCGCCGGCCATGGCGATCGCTAGGTCGGTGCCGGCGGCGGAAGAGACACGCATGGCCCGCGCCGCGCGCAGCCGCTTCACATGGTCCTTGACCAGCGGCTCGAGTTCATTGCCCGGCACCAGCCGCGCCAACGCCTCCGGATGTTCGTTGCTCACGTAGATGACGCGGGCCCCGCCGCGCAGGATGGCGGGCAGCTCGGGCGCGTGCATCAGCCCTTCAACGGTGCAGTCCACCACCAATGTGCTGCCGGCCAGCGCCGCGATCACCGGCGCGATCTGCTGGACAGCTGTGGACGCACCGGTGGAGCGGATCGCGGGGCCGGCCTCGAAGATCGTCGGCAGCACGAGCTCGAAGGCTTTGCAGCCCATCCTGGCGGCCGCCAGGCGCGCCAATTGCGGCAGCTCGGGCCGGCTCTGGCTCTCGCTCAGCACGGCCACGGTGTCGCCGCGCTGCAGCGCGCAGCGCGACAGCACGGCTTCGAACGCATCGACCCAGGCGGGCTCCAGGGATGGCTGCAACATGACTCTTCCGGTTTGCGCCATAATACATGAAAATTCATGCAATCAGCGCGATGACACCGCCCCGCAAAGCCCAGCCGCCGACCTTCTCGACGCAGGAGTTTCGCGCCGCGCTCGGCATGTTCGCCACCGGCGTGACCATCGTCACGGCGCGCACCACCGAAGGCCAGGTCATCGGCCTGACCGCCAATTCCTTCAACTCCGTTTCGCTCGATCCGCCGCTGGTGCTGTGGAGCCTGGCGCAGGCCGCGGCTTCGCTGGAGGCCTTCCGCGCCGGCTCGCACTACGCGATCAACGTGCTGGCCGCCGACCAGAAGGCCCTGGCCGAGCGCTTCGCGCTGAAAGGCGCGGACCGCTGGGCCGGTGTCAAGTTCGCCGAAGGCATGGGCGGCGCGCCGCTGCTGGCCGGCGCGTGCGCCACCTTCGAGTGCTTCAACCGCAGCCGCTACGAGGAAGGCGACCATGTCATCTTCGTCGGCGAGGTGGAGCGCTGCAGCTGGCGCCAAGGCGCCTCGCCGCTGCTCTTCCACGGCGGCCGCTACTACACAGAGCATCCGTTCTGACCATGGCCGCCGCGCCGCGTTTCGTCGAGGATTACCTGGGCTACCTGCTGGGCCAGGCCAACCATGCGCTATACAAGGAGTTCGACGCGCATGTGCGAGCCGCCGGCCTGAGCTCGATCGAATGGCGGGTGCTGGCCACGCTGCACGACGGCGAACCGCTCACCATCAGCCAGCTGGCGCACGAAGTGCTGTCCAAGCAGCCGACGGTGACCAAGCTGGTCCAGCGCATGAACGAACAAGGCTGGGTCGCGCTGCAGGCCGACCCCGCCGACCAGCGGCGCACGCTGGTGGTGGCAACAGCCGCCGGCAAGCGGCTGGTGCGGCCACTGGTGGACAAGGCCCGCGCGCACGAAACCGCGATGCTGCGCACGCTCGCGGCGTCTGAAAAAGTAGCACTCAAGAAACTTTTGGGCAAACTCGCCAAGCGCTGATCGATTCTCGCGCCGCGACTTGCTGCAACCTGCACGCGCTTGAGCGAGAATGCCCGCTGCGCAAATGCGCGCTGAAGGAGAAGTTGTCGATGAGCGCAGTGACATGGACCGGCGGCTTGGAGCATTGGACCCGCAAGGGAGACATCAAGCTCTTCCTGTGGCAGAAGAAGGCGTCTGCCAAGGTTCCCTTCGCCGGCACGCTGCTGTTCGTGCACGGCTCCTCGATGGCTTCGCAGCCGACGTTCGACCTTCATGTGCCCGGGCGGCCTTACTCATCGGCCATGGACTGGTTTGCCGAACAAGGATTCGACACCTGGACGATGGACAACGAGGGTTACGGGCGTTCCGACAAGCAGCGCGACATCAATTTCGACATCAGCAACGGCGCTGACGACCTCGCCGCCGGCACCCAGTACATCCTGAAGGAAACCGGCGCCAGGCAACTGCTGATGTACGGCATTTCTTCCGGCGCGCTGAAGGCCGCCTTGTTTGCGCAGCGCCATCCCGAGCGCGTCGCGAAACTGGCGCTGGACGCCTTCGTCTGGACCGGCGAGGGCAGCCCCACGCTGGAGCAACGCAAGAAGAAGTTGCCGGAGTTCCTGGCCAGCAATCGGCGCAAGATCGACCGGGCTTTCGTGCACAGCATTTTCCAGCGCGACCATCCCGGAACCGCCGACGAGGCGACGGTCAATGCGTTTGCCGACGCCATCCTGACCCTCGACGATTCGATGCCGACCGGCACCTACGTCGACATGTGTTCCAAGCTGCCGCTGCTCGATCCCGCGAAGATCACCGTGCCTTCGCTGATCCTGCGCGGCGAGCACGACGGCATCGCCAGCCTGGACGACCTGATCGCCTTCTTCAAGCTGCTGCCCAACATGAACAAGCAGTTCAGCGTGATGGCCGGGATCTCGCACGCGAGCTTCCAGCAGAAGAACTACATGATGGTCTACCAGATCCTGCACAGTTTCTTCACCATGCCGGATCCGGTCTACAAGGGGTGATGCCATGAGCTTGAGCGCCAGGTCGTTGTTGCTGGGGCCGATGCTTGCTGTCTGCCTGTCCGGCGCTTTCGCGCAAACCTATCCGGCCCGGCCGGTCAAGTTGATCGTCCCGTTCGCGCCGGGGGGCTTCACCGACGTGGTAGCGCGCATCCTCGGGCAGAAACTCTCGATCGCGCTGGGCCAGCCTTTCGTGATCGAGAACAAGGCCGGCGCCGGATCCACCATCGGCACCGACTTCGTGGCCAAGGCACCCCCCGACGGCTACACGCTGCTGATGGTGTCGAGCACCCACGTGATCAGTCCCTGGATCTACAAGAACCTGCCTTACGACCCGATCAAGAGTTTCAGCGTCGTCACCAAGCTGGTCGATTCGCCGTACGTGCTGCTGGTCAACCCGAAGGTGCAAGCGCGCAACGTGCAGGAATTCATCGCGCTGGCGAAGGCCGCGCCGGACACCATCCACTACGCGTCCTCGGGCAACGGCAGCGCGCAGCACCTGATGGGCGGGCTGTTCGTGGTGATGACGGGCGCGCCGCTCAAGCACGTGCCCTATCGCGGCAGCTCCGGCGCCGTGCAGGACCTGGTCGCCGGCGTGGTGGAGAGCAGCTTCGCGGGCGTCCCGAATGCGCTAGCGCAGGTGCCCGCGGGCCGCCTCAAGGCACTGGCCGTCACCACCGCGAAGCGCGCGCCACAATTGCCCGACGTGCCCACCTTGCAGGAGGCCGGTGTCGCGGGCTACGACGCTTCAGTCTGGCTGGCCCTGTTGGCGCCGGCGGGCACGCCTTCCGAGATCGTCTCCCGCCTGAACGCGGAAGTCGCCAGGCTGATGAATTCGCCGGATACGCGCAAGGCGCTGTTCGACGCCGGCGTCGAAGGCACGCCCTCCAGCCCCGAAGCCATGACGGAGTACATGGTCCAGGAGCTGGCGCGCTGGGGCAAGCTGGTCAAGGACACCGGCGTCAAGCTCGAGTAGGCCGGCGGGATGGCACGCTAACATCGAGCGATGATCGAACGCAAGCACCACCTCGACACGCTCGCGATTTCGCTGTTGCTGGCCTGCTGCCTGTTCTGGGGATTCCAGCAGATCCTGATCAAGACCACCGTGGCCGAAGTGCCGCCGCTCTGGCAGGCCGCAGTGCGCTTTCTCGGAGCCACGGCGCTGCTGTGGATCTGGTGCGTGGTGCGCGGCGTCAAGCTGTTCGAGCGCGACGGAACGCTGCGCGCGGGCCTGCTGGCCGGCATGCTGTTCGCGGGCGAATTCAGCTGCATCTACCTGGGCCTGCGCGACACGACTGCGTCGCGGCTGACGGTGTTCCTCTACACCTCGCCCTTCGTGGTGGCGTTGCTGCTGCCCCGCTTCGTGCCTTCGGAGAAATTGCGGGCCGTGCAGTGGTTCGGCCTGCTGATCGCATTCGTCGCGGTGGCGGTGGCTTTCAGCGAAGGCTTTGCCGGCGCCACGACGGCGCGGCAACTGCGCGGCGATGCGCTGGGCCTGGCCGCAGGCACGCTATGGGGGCTGACCACGCTGGTGATCCGTTCGAGCTCGATGGCCACCGCCAGCGCCGAGAAGACCTTGTTCTACCAGGTCGCGGTGACCACCGTGGTCGCACCGCTGCTGTCGCTGGCGCTGGGCGAGACCTGGTCCTTCAACTATTCAGCCTACGCCTGGGGCTCGCTGGCGTTGCAGACCGCCATCGGCGCCTTCGCGAGCTACCTCACGTGGATGTGGCTGCTGCGGCACTACCCCGCCACGCAGATGTCGTCCTTCACCTTCCTCACGCCGGTGTTCGCCCTGGTGTTCGGCGTGGTCCTGCTGCACGAGCCGCTGACGCTCCAACTGATGCTGGCGTTGTGCGGTGTCGCCGCCGGGATCGTGCTGGTGAACCGCAGGCCTGCGAGTTAAGTTGCGCTAGGCGGCCGGCGCCTGCTCCTTGGCGATCAGCTGGTCCAGCACCCGCCGGAAATGCGCCAGCGGCGCGTCGGCCACCACCGCCAGCAATTTGAAATCCGGGTCTTCGTCCATCGCCCTTTGCTGGGCCTCGATGATGTGCTTGTCCTCCATGAAGCCCTCGATCAGGCTGGCATGCAATGAACGCGAAATGGTGCTGTCCTCGCCCTCGAAGTTGTTCAGGTAGACCCAGAAGTGGTGCGCCGTCTTGCGCGTCTCCGGGGTCATGAACTGGCAGTTGCGGTATTCCTTCGCGCCCTGCAGGTTGCCCTTTTCGGCGCCGCTGCCGGCCGGCGAGAACAGGGTGAACAGGAAGAAGTTGCCGGGGATGTGCATGTGGCCGATGTTGCGGCGATCCACGTTCCGGTCCTTCTCCTTGATCACCTTCTTGTGGAACGGCGGCGGCGGCGCGTTCATGTGCCAGCGCTCGACCCGGAAACCCCGCTCGAGCCGTTCCATCGCCAACGGCTTGGTCACATAGGCGTACTCTTCCGACCCGCCCAGCGTCTTGGTGTGCACGAAGGCCAGGTGCGCGAAGTCGCTCAGGTTGTCGACGATCAAAAGGTAGCTGGCGTCGTAGTGCAAATAGCCGGGGATGCCCTTCCACTGCGGATCGCGCAGGTACGGAAAGTCCAGGATGTCGTCCGGGTTAGCCAGTTCGGGCTCGCCCATCCAGATCCAGACCAGGTGGTCGCGCTCGGCCACCGGGTAGCTGCGCACTCCCAGCTTGTCGGGGATGTTGTCCTGTCCCGGAATCTGCACGCATTTGCCGGTTGGGTCGAACTTCAGCCCGTGGTACATGCAGCGGACGCAGTCGCCCTCGCGCCGGCCCAGCGACAGGGGCGCGCCGCGGTGGCAGCACCGGTCCTTCAGGGCCACGACCTTGCCGCTTTCGCCCTTGTACAGAAGCACCCGCTCTTCCAGCAGCGTGCGTGGCAGCAATTTGCCGTCGATCAATTCGTGGTCCCACGCCGCCACGTACCAGCAGTTCTTCAGAAACATAAGTTCTCCGCAGCCCGGTTCTTGGATGGGACAATCGTAGGAAGGGACAGCATGCGAATCAACCGGCGGCGCTGGCTTCTGTGTTCCGAAACCTGAACAATGAACTGGGACGACTTCGACGCTTTCTGCCAGGTGGTCGAGCACGGCGGCTTCACCGCGGCGGCGCGCGTACTCGACCGGCCCAAGTCCAGCTTGAGCGCGTCGGTTGCGCGGCTGGAAGAACAATTGGGCGCGCGCTTGCTGGAGCGCACCACGCGCAGCCTGCGCTTGACCGAAGCAGGCGAATCGCTGTACCGCGACATCTCCAAACCCTTCTCGCAATTGCGCGAGCTGGCGGTGGATGCGGTGGCCAAGGGCGCCCAGGTGCAAGGCACGCTGCGCATCGCGGCGCCCTATGAATTCGGCGCGCACCACCTGGCGGCAGTGGCCTGCCGGATCATGGCGCAGCACCCGCAATTGAAAGTGAACATCGACGTGGAGCACGCGCGGGTGCCGCTGTTCGAACGGCACTACGACATCGTCTTCACGTCGATAGAGCACGCGCTCGCGCCGTCGAGCGTCGTGACGCGGCGAGTCTTCTCGCTGGAGCGCGGCCTGTTCGCATCGCCGCAGCTATTGGCCCAGGTCCCGCAGCTTGCCGGCCCGGACGACCTCCATGCGCTGCCCCTGTTGGCGGGTGCGGACGACGCTGACTGGGAATTCACCGGGCCTGCCGCGGCGCCGGCCAAGGTGGAAGTGCGCAATCCCCGCATGCGCAGCGGCAATGCCGGCGTGCGGCTGGAAGCGGCGCTGGCGGGGCTGGGCGTCGCGCGCATCACCGCGACTTTCTGCGCGGCGGCCGTGCAGCAAGGCCGGCTGGTGCCGTTGCTTCCCGAATGGCGCTGCGCGCCGCTTCGCATCTACGCACTGTTGCCGGGACGGCGCCTTGTGCCGGCGAAGGTGCGCGCTTTCATGGACGCGCTGGAGGCACTGCCGACCCATCAAGGCTAGGGCGATCCAGCCGCAGGATGTAGTGGTCCCACGTGTCGGCCGGATTGTCCGGCTCGAACGCTCCCGCCGCCACGCGAACGAACCCGATCCTTTCAAGTGCACGCCAGGAGGCAATGTTTTCAGCGTGTACCGGAACCAGCAGCGTTTCGCAGCGCGGATCGTCCCGCCAGAGTCGTCGCACGAACGCCCGCAGCATTTCGGTTCCCCGTCCGCGGCCGGTGTGAAGCGGGTCGCCCACGAAGTAGTCGATGCTGCCGGCGAACGGCGGCACTTCGACCAGCGCCTGCAGGTCTTTCGGGTAGCCCGGGTATTCCGCCAGCCGCAGGCTCTGCGCCAGCCCGAAAGGAACGTCGTCGCGATACGCGATGAAGACCTGCGCGGGTTCGCCGCCGTCGATCGTGCCGCCGTAGTCGGCTTCCAGCGCTTGAGGCGATGGGTCGTCGGCCCACCAGCGCTGGATGTGGGGCTGGACCAGCCAACCGGCGAGCAGCGGAAAATCGCTGCGCGCGATCGGGCGGAAGCTGTAGGCGCTCAACTGCCGTTTGCAGCGCGGCGCTGCGCGAACGCGAGGTACCAGTCCAGGCAACCGGGATTGGCCATCGCGTCCCGGTTGACGACCTTCTCCAGCGGCTGGCCCAGCAGCAGCTTCTTGATCGGCAGTTCCTGCTTCTTGCCGGAGAGCGTGCGCGGGATTTCGGGCACCTGGAAGATGCCGTTGGGTATGAAGCGCGGCGACAGCGCCGTCCTGATCGCGCTGTTGATCTTCGCCTTCATCGCTTCGTCCAGCTCGATGCCGGGACGCAGCGCCACGAACAGCGGCATGTAGCTTTCGCGGCCCAGGTACTCCAGGTCCACCACCATCGAGTCGAGCACCTCGGGCAGGGCCTCGACGGCGCTGTACAGCTCGCTGGTGCCCATGCGCAGGCCGTGGCGATTGATCGTCGCGTCGCTGCGCCCGTAGATGATGCAGCCGCCGGCAGGCGTGATCTTGAGCCAGTCGCCGTGCCGCCAGACACCGGGGTACATGTCGAAGTAGCTGGAGAGATAGCGCTTGTTGCCCTCGTCGCCCCAGAAGTACAGCGGCATGGAGGGAATCGGCCGCGTGCAGACCAGTTCGCCCACTTCATCGATGACTGGCTCGCCCCGTTCGTTCCAGGCTTCCACCGCGCAGCCGAGCAGACGGCACTGCATCTCGCCGGGCACCAACGGGAGTTCGCGATTGCCGCCGATGAAGGCGCCCGCGAAGTCGGTTCCACCGGAGATGTTGCACCACCAGATGCCGGGCGTGCCGATCTTTTCGAGTTGCTGCGTGCCCCAGCGCTGCGCGTCCTCCGACAAAGGCGAACCGGTGGTGCCGAGCGCGCGCACGGCGCGCAGGTCACCACAGGCCGAAAGATCGATCCCGGCTTTCATGCAATTGGCGAAGAAGGCCGCGCCGGCGCCGAAGAAGGTGACCCCCAGGTCTGCCGCGAAGCGCCACAGCACGGTCCAGTCGGGCTTGTCTTTCGAGCCGGCGGGGTTGCCGTCGTAGATGCAGCAGGTCGTGCCATTGAGCAGGCCGCTGGTTTGCGCGTTCCACATCACCCAGCCGGTCGAGCTGTACCAGTGAAAGCGCTCGCCCCAGCTGTTTGGCTCGTAGCTGCAGCCTATGTCGTTATGCAGCACTTTCAGCGCCAGCCCCACGATCACCGTGCCGCCGTGGCCGTGGACGATGGGCTTGGGCAGGCCGGTGGTGCCGCTGGAATAGACGATCCACAGGGGGTGGTCGAACGGCAGCCAGCGCGGTTGGAAGGCTGCAGTGTCATCGTCGCTGCGCGCGATGGTCTGCGCCATGTCGGTCCAAGGCGCAAGCCTGTCCAGCGCGGCTGCGTTCGCACCCAAGTTGCGGTGGACGATCAGGTGCCTGACGCTGGGCAGGGCCTCGCGCATCTGCGCGACCACGTCGACGCGGTCGAAATCGCGCCCGCCGTAGGTGACGCCGTCGCAGGCGATCAGCACCTTGGGTTCGATCTGCTTGAAGCGGTCCAGTACCGCATTGGCCCCCATGTCGGGCGCGCAGATGCTCCAGACGCCGCCGATGCTGGCCACCGCCACGAAGGCGACCATCGCCTCGGCGATGTTGGGCAGGTACGCGGCCACGCGGTCGCCCGGCTGCACGCCCTGCGTCTGCAGGTGCAGCGCGAGCGAGGCGACCTGGCGGCGCAATTCGAGCCAGCTCAATTCGCGATGCTCGCCCTTCTCGTTGCGGCTGATCACGGCCTGGAAGCCGGCTGTGTGCGCCTTGTCGACATGGCGGAAGACCTGCTGCGCGTAGTTGAACTGCGCGCCTTCGAACCACTTCGCGCCCGGCATCCGGGGCTGCGCCAGCACCGACTCGTGCGGCGTGGGCGACTGCAGGTCGAAATAGTCCCACACGCTTTGCCAGAAGGCGGGCAGGTCATCCACGGACCATTGCCAGAGTGCCTCGTAATTGTCGAATGCGAGGCCGCGCGTGGTTTGCAGCCATTCCCGATAACGGCCGATCTGGGGGACGTAGGGCGCGCTCATGCTTGAAGATTAGCAGTTCGCGCCCGGCGCCGCACCTCCTTCTAGAATCGTGCTTCCACCGGGAGTTACGAATGCAAGACCCAGTGCTGATCCCGGTATCGCCCGGGGAGCTGTTGGACAAGAAGACGATCCTCGAAGTCAAGCGGGAGCGGATCACCGCGCCCGACAAGCTGGCGAATGTG
>JAQGMS010000134.1 GCA_028292245.1 Ramlibacter sp. | reverse complement strand
GCGCTGGACATGGACCTGCTCATCCACCAAATCCTCTCGGGCCTGGCCACCGGCGGCATCTACGCCAGCGTGGCGCTGGCGCTGGTGATGATCTACCAAGCCACGCACCTGGTGAACTTCGCGCAGGGCGAGATCGCGATGTTCGCCACTTACCTGGCCTGGACGCTGATACAGGCCGGTGTTCCGTACTGGGGCGCGTTCTTCATCACGGTGGCGGCCGCGTTCATCGGCGGCGTCATCCTCGAGCGAGTGGTGATCCAGCCGGTGGAGAACGGCCCGATCCTCTCGCTGGTGATCGTCTTCATCGGCCTGCTGGTGATCTTCAACAGCGTCGCCGGCTGGATCTATTCGTACACCATCAAGCCCTTCCCGAGCCCGTTCCCCGCGCAGCCGCTGTTTGGCAACTCCTATGTGACTTCGCACGAACTGGGGTCGACCGCGGTGACGCTCATCGTGCTTGCGCTGGTCTTCGGCTTCTTCCGCTACACGCCGCTCGGCTTGGCGATGCGCGCCGCGGCGCAGAACCCGGTGTCGAGCCGGCTGGTAGGCGTGCGGGTCGGCTGGATGCTGGCGCTGGGCTGGGGACTGGCCTCGGCCATCGGCGCTGTCGCCGGCATCATGGTCGCGCCGATCGTGTTTCTCGAGCCCAACATGATGGGCGGCATCCTGCTGTATGCATTTGCCGGCGCGCTGCTGGGCGGCATCGACAGTCCCGGCGGCGCGGTACTCGGCGGCTTCATCGTCGGCGTGCTGGAGAACGTGGTGGGCGTGTACCTGGGCACCGAACTCAAGCTCACGGTGGCGCTGGTGATCATCATCGGCGTGCTGGTGGTCCGGCCCTCGGGCCTGTTCGGCAAAGTCCACGTGGCGAGGGTGTAGCACGTGAAGGAACCCACCCTGCGTTCCGCGCCGCCCGCCCTCAGCCGACGGCACATCGTCGGCCTGGCGCTGCTGCTGGTGCTGGCCTGCGCGGTGCCGTTCGTGCTGGGCAACTACCGCGTGTTCCAGCTCACGCTGGCGCTGGCCTACGCGATTGCATTGCTCGGCCTGAACATGCTCACCGGCTTCAACGGCCAGATTTCGCTGGGCCACGGCGCGTTCTATGCCATCGGCGCCTATACCGCTGCGATCCTGATGGACAAGGCCGGATTTCCGTACTGGGCCACGATCCCGGTCGCGGGCATCGTCTGCCTGGTCGCGGGGTTCCTGTTCGGATTGCCGGCCTTGCGCCTCGAGGGTCTGTATCTGGCGGTCGCCACCCTCGCACTCGGCACCGCGATGCCGCAGATCCTGAAGCACAAGGCCATGGAATACTGGACGGGCGGGTCCATGGGTGTGGTGATCGTCAAGCCCGAGGCGCCCGGATGGAGCGGTCTCAGCCAGGACCAGTGGCTGTACTTCTTCACCCTGGCCTGGGCCATGCTGCTGTTCTTCTGCGCCTGGAACCTGCTGCGCGGCCGGGTCGGCCGGGCGCTGGTCGCCATCCGCGACCAGCCGATCGCCGCGCAGGCGATGGGCGTGAACACGGCGATCTACAAGTCGCTCACCTTCGGCGTCTCGGCCTGCTACACCGGCATCGCCGGCGCGTTGGGTGCGATAGCGATCCAGTTCGTGGCGCCCGACTCGTTCACCGTCTTCCTGTCGCTCACGCTGCTGATCGGCGTGGTGATCGGCGGGCTGGCCTCGATCTCCGGCGCGCTCTACGGGGCGTTGTTCATCCAGTTCATTCCGAACATCGCCGACGACCTCTCCAAGGCGGCGCCGTGGGCCATCTACGGCGTGTTCCTGATCGGCTTCATGTACGTCATGCCCACCGGCGTGGCCGGCCTGCTCCAGGTGCTGCGCCGCAAGTTCTTCAGCAAAAGGTAGGCGACCCCTTTCAAGGCCGCGATGTGCAAGTGTGATGACTCGAAAGGAAGCAAGATGAGACTCGTCAAATTTCCGAAATCGCTCTGGCTGGCGGCGTCGCTCGCGCTCGGCTGCTCGCTGGTCGCGGGTGGCGCGCTCGCGCAGTCCGCGCCCAAGGAGATCAAATTGGGCCAGACCATGCCCTACAGCGGCCCGGCGTCGGCCTACGCAACCATCGGCAAGGTGCAGCAGGCCTACTTCAAGATGATCAACGAGAAGGGCGGCGTCAACGGCCGCACGATCAACCTGATCTCGGTGGACGACGGCTACAGTCCGCCCAAGGCGGTGGAGCAGGTGCGCAAGCTGGTCGAGCAGGACGAGGTGCTGGCCCTGTTCCAGACGTTGGGCACGCCCAGCAACTCGGCGATCCATAAATACGTCAACGGCAAGAAGGTTCCGCACCTGTTCCTCGCCACCGGCGCCACCAAGTGGAACGACCCGAAGAACTATCCCTGGACCATGGGCTTCAACCTGAGCTACCAGACCGAGGGCGCGATCTACGGGCGCTACCTGCTGAAGAACAAGCCCAATGCGAAGGTCGCGGTGCTGTACCAGAACGACGACTATGGCAAGGACGTGCTGGCCGGCGTGAAGCAGGTGCTGAGCGGCGCCAACGCGAAGATGATCGTCGCGGAGGCCACCTACGAGGTCACCGACCCGACCGTGGATTCGCAGATCCTCACGCTGAAGGCTTCCGGCGCGGACACCTTCATCAACATCACCACGCCCAAGTTCGCGGCGCAGGCGATCCGCAAGGTGTACGACTCGGGCTGGAGGCCGTTGCACCTGCTGAACAACGTGGGCGCGTCGGTCGGCTCCGTGCTGACGCCGGCCGGGTTGGACAAGTCGGTCGACGTGATCACCGTGCAGTACTACAAGGACGCGACCGACCCGCAGTGGAAGGACGACCCGGCCATGCTCGAGTGGCGCGCCTTCATGGCCCGTTACTACCGCGAAGGCAACGTCGAGGACGCCAGCAACATCTACGGCTACATCACCGCGCAACTGATGGTGCAGGTGCTCAAGCAGTGCGGCAACGACCTCTCGCGCGAAAACATCATGAAGCAGGCGTCCAGCCTGAAGAACTTCAAGCAGTCGCTGCTGCTGCCCGGCATCACCGTGAACACCAGCGCCAACGACTACGCGCCGATCGACCAGGCCCAGTTGTCGAAGTTCAACGGCAAGCAGTGGGTGCTGTTCGGCGACGTGATCGGCGGCAACTGAAACTTCCGCCTCGACCATGAAGGGCGGCCGGTGGCCGCCCTTTTTCATTCGTTGCCGGCGATGAGTTTGCGCGTCAGTGCCTTGTAGTCGGAAAGCTGCCGCTCGCCCAGCGCGCAAAAGAATTCATCGTCCGCGCCCTCGATCGCGACGACCGCCTGCTGCACCAGCTTGCGCCCCCTGGCGGTGAAGCGCACGCTGACGGCGCGGCTGTCCTCGGGCGCGGGCTCGCGCACCAGCAAGCCGTCCTCCTCCAATTTGCGGATGGCCTTGGACAAGGTCATCTTGTCGATCTTGGCGTGTTCGACCAGGTGCGCCTGGGTCGGCGGCTCCCTTTGCTCCTCGAACCAGCGCAGGGACGCCAGGATCGCGTACTGGGTCTGGGTGATCGCGAATTCGCCCAGCACCTGCGCCAGCCGGCGCTGCCACAGCGCCGTGATCTTCCACAGCAGGAAGCCGGGGCTGGCGTCGGCCTCCCCGTGCTTGAAGGGAGAATCAGCCAAGAGCGGCTTGCGCGATCAGGTTGTCGGTCTGCGACGGCAGGCTCTTGACGACGTCTTCGCCGACCAGCTTGCGCCACAGGAAAGCCAGCGGTCCTTCCATGCGAACGGTGGTCTTGATCTCCAGTGCCCCGCCGCGTTCGATCAGCTCGTGCGAATCGACCATGCGCGCCAGCGGAAAGCGCGTGATGTCCACGAACAATTCGTTGGGCCGGACCTCGGACAGTTCCAGCGTGAGGTTGGGGCCGCCCTTGGGCTTGAAGCGGAAGCTCCCGCCGCTCTTGAACTCCCCGTTCATCCGCGCGTACTCGATATCGTCCTGCCAGGTGTGCCAGCGATCGACGTCGCTCCACACTTTCCACACCTGGGCTGCGGACAGCCCGTTGACGGTCTTGCTATAGCTCTGGGTCCACATCGCTTGCTCCTGGTTGGTCGTGATGTGGCGATATGGTAAACCGGTTTACTAAAACGCGCAAGCCCGCCAGAGCCTGCGCTAGAACCGCGGAAGGCGGGCGCGGCGGTGTTTCATGATGCGATCATTGTTCAGGGTGCCGCCGTCTTGACGGTGGCGCGTTCGGGCACCGCAACGCCGGCCGAGGCCGCGGCGAGCGGCGCCGCAGACGATGCCGCGCCCGCCGGGGGCCAAGCCGCTTCGGCCGCATTGCGCTGCTTGCCGATCGGTGCGGTGGCCTTGCCTTGCTTCACGGCTGCCATGTCTTCCTCGCTCGGGTACAGGCCCGTCAGCCAATAGTCGAAAGCGCGGCGGGCGATCGGCGCGGCGTTCTGGGCGCCGAAGCCGGCGTTCTCCACGATCATCGCGATCGCGATCTTCGGGTCCTCCGCCGGCGCATACGCCATGTAGAGCGCGTGGTCGCGGTGCCGTTCGTCGATCTGCGAGGCGTTGTACTTCGCGCCCTGGGCGATCGTCAGCACCTGCGCGGTGCCGGTCTTGCCGCCGCTGGTGTAGGGGGCGCCGCGGAAGGCGGCGGCCGAGGTGCCCTCGATGTTCACGCCCACCAGCGCGTTGCGGATGATCGCGATGTTCTCCGGTTTCGCCGCCAGCGTGCCCAGTGTCTGGTGCACCGTCGTCGTCGGCTTGTGCGTGACGATGTCCACCACTTCACGCACCAGGTGCGGCTTCATTTTCACGCCGCTGTTGGCCACCGTGCTCAGGGCCTGCGCGACCTGCAGGATTGTGAAATTGTTGTAGCCCTGCCCGATGCCCAGCGAAATCGTCTCGCCGGCATACCACTTCTGCTGCTCGGGTTTGCGGTAGGCGTTGCGCTTCCATTGCGTCGAGGGCAGCAGGCCGCGCGATTCGCCCAGGATGTCGATGCCGGTGAGCTCGCCGAAGCCCAGGCGCTGCATCTGCTCGTGGATGGTGTCCACGCCCAGGTCGTTCGCCAGGATGTAGTAGTAGGTGTCGCACGATTGCACGATCGACTTGTACATGTCCACGGCGCCGTGGCCGCCTTCCTTGTCGTCGCGGAAGCGGTGCCCGCCGAACATGAAGAAGCCCGGGTCCATGATGGTCTGCTGCGGTGTTCGCTTGCCGGTCTCCAGCGCGGCCAGCGCCATGAAGGGCTTGTAGGTGGAGCCGGGCGGGTAGGTGCCGCGCAGCGCGCGATTGAGCAAAGGCTTGTCCTCGGATTCGTTCAGCGCCTGCCAGTTCTCGGTGTCGATGCCGTCGACGAACAGGTTGGGGTCGAACGTGGGCTTGGAGACGAACGCCAGCACCTCGCCGGTCTTCGGGTCCATCGCCA
>JAQGMS010000439.1 GCA_028292245.1 Ramlibacter sp. | reverse complement strand
GCGCGGTGCGGCGGATCGCCGAAGATGTTGCGACGGGCGCGGTCAAGCCGGACGCGGTCACCGAGGAGATGATCGGACGCCATCTCGATGCGCCCGACTTGAGCGACCCGGACCTCATCATCCGCACCAGCGGGGAGCAGCGGCTGTCGAACTTCCTGATGTGGCAGGCGGCCTATAGCGAACTCGTGTTCCTGCCGATCCATTGGCCCGATTTCGACAAGGCCGCGCTCGAAGGGGCGATCGCCGAATATGCCAGACGGGAGCGCCGGTTCGGCGGTCTGGCCGCGAAAACCGGATCGTGACCGAGGGCGAGGCCGCACCAAGGGCGGTCGCCGAGCCGCCTTCACGCAATCTCCTGATGCGGATTCTCGCAGCAGCCGTGCTTGCCCCGCTGGCGGTCGCCATCGCCTATGCCGGCGGATGGCTGTGGGCCGGTCTGGTGATGCTGGCGGCGATCGGCCTCTATGTCGAATGGCTCGCCATCATCGGGCTTGCCCGCGAAACGCGCGTGGTCGCGGCGGGCGTCGTGGCGCTGGCCGTCGCCGGCGTATGTCTCGCGACCGGGCGGATCGACGCGGCGTTGCTTGTGCTGGCGGTTGGCTTTGCCGCTGTTTCGTTGCTTGCGCCGCGGCAGCGCGGCTGGACGGCGACGGGATTTGGCTATGCCGCGGCGGCCGAAATCGCATCGGTGCTGGTGCGGCGCGATCCGGTCGACGGGTTCGCGGCCCTGATCCTGATCCTGGTGGTGGTGTGGGTGACCGATATCGGCGGTTATTTCGCCGGCCGCGGTATCGGCGGACCGAAATTATGGCCACGGGTCAGTCCCAACAAGACCTGGGCCGGGGCGCTCGGCGGATTTGTCCTAAGCCTCATCGTTGCCGCCGGATTTGCGGCCGGCGGCCTAGGCATGATCGGCCCGTTGTTGGTGTTGGGAGCGGTTCTGTCGATCGCCTCGCAGCTCGGTGACCTGTTTGAATCAGCGGTAAAACGCCGTTTCGGCGTCAAGGACTCAAGTCACATCATTCCCGGGCATGGCGGGTTGCTGGACCGTCTCGACGGCTTCGTGGCCGCCATCGTGCTGGCGGCGATTTTCGGGTTTTTGCGGCATGGCGCGGATGGCGTCGGCCGCGGTCTTATGGTTTGGTGAAAAACATGAGTGCTGTCCCCTTGCGTAACAACAAAGCCGCGGCATCCGGCGTTCGCGCCGTGACCGTGCTGGGCGCGACCGGATCGATCGGCGACAGCACCATGGATCTGCTGCGGGCCTCGCCCGAGCGGTACCAGGTCGAGGCATTGACCGCGAACACCAACGTGCCTGCGCTCGCCAAACTGGCCAAGGAGTTCGGCGCGCGATTTGTCGCGATCGCCGACCCCGATCGCCTTCAGGAGCTCAAGGACGCATTGGCCGGCACGCGCACCGAATGCGGCGCTGGCGATAGCGCTGTGATCGAGGCGGCGACGCGGCCGGCGGATTGGGTAATGGCCGCCGTCAGCGGTGCTGCCGGCTTGAAGCCCGCGCTCGCCGCGGTGGATCGCGGCGCGACAGTCGCGCTCGCCAACAAGGAATGCCTGGTCTGCGCCGGCGATTTCTTCATGCAGCGTGCGGCAAAGGCCGGAGCCTGCATCCTGCCGGCGGACTCCGAACACAATGCGCTGTTTCAAGCGCTTGGCTCGGGAAACCGGGAAGAACTGGTGCGCGTCATCATCACCGCCTCAGGCGGACCGTTCCGGACCTGGACGGTCGCCGACATCGAGCAGGCGACGCTCGCGCAGGCCCTGAAACATCCGAACTGGAGCATGGGGCAGAAGATCACGATCGATTCGGCGTCGATGATGAACAAGGGGCTCGAGGTCATCGAAGCCTCCTAACTGTTCGCGTTGACGCCCGACGAGATCTACGTGCTGGTGCATCCGCAATCGATCATCCACGGCATGGTCGAATTTTCGGATCGCTCGGTGATGGCGCAACTCGGCGCGCCCGATATGCGGATACCGATCGCGCATTGCCTGGGATGGCCGGATCGTATCGTTGGACCGTCCGCGAGACTGGATCTCGCCAAGATCGGCGCGCTGACCTTCGAGGCGCCGGATTTCGACCGGTTCCCGGCGCTGCGGCTGGCTTACGACGCGCTGCGGACCGGCCGCGGCGCCACCACGGTGTATAACGCCGCCAACGAGGTCGCGGTGGCCGCTTTCATCGCCGGCAAGATCAGATTCGGCGCGATTGCCCGGCTGGTCGAGGCGACCATGAACGACTGGATTCGCTCCGGAAATCTCGCGCCCCTGAGCTCCGCCGACGACGCCATCGCCGTTGACCATAATGCGCGAAATAAAGCTGCCACCCTCTTGCCTCAAATTGCCTTAAAGGCATCCTAGACGGTTGGGGACAGGGCTTCCGGCTCTGGTTAAGGGGAATTGGATGTCCGAGTTTTTTCTACATAGTTTCAATACGTTGAGCCATGGGCTCGTCGGTTACATCATTCCCTTCCTGTTTGTGTTGACCCTCGTCGTTTTCTTCCATGAGCTCGGCCACTTCCTGGTTGCGCGCTGGGCCGGTGTGAAGGTGTTAACGTTCTCGCTCGGCTTCGGACCGGAACTCGTCGGTTTCAACGACCGCCATGGGACCCGCTGGAAAATTTCAGCCGTGCCGCTCGGCGGCTATGTCAAGTTTGCCGGCGATGACAGCGAAGCCTCCACGCCGTCGGCCGAAG
>JAQGMS010000535.1 GCA_028292245.1 Ramlibacter sp. | reverse complement strand
GGCCCACGTGCGGCGCTCGGCCCCGTGGTGGTCGCGGCCCAGAAAGAAGTGGTCATGGGGCTGAAAGATTTGAACTGCTTCGGTCATGAGACAAACTCACTTTAGATAGGTGTGGACCACTTCGATGAGTTGGTCCGCGGCGTCGGCATTGAGTGCGCCTGGGTTTTTCTGCGGATCGACGAGGTGGGTGCGGATTGATCTTCGACGACTTCGGCCATCAGGCCGGCGACGCCGCGGGGGATGCCCGCGATCATGTGCATGATGCGCTCGCATTCTGCCTCTTCGGCCAACGCACGCTCGATCGCTTCGACCTGACCGCGAATGCGACGCACCCGGGCCAGCAACTTCTTTTTCTCTCTGATCGTATGCGCCATAAATCTCAATATAGGGTACCCACCCACACTAGGTCACCTATGATTGATGCCGATGAGAGAGTGCCTCTTTACCGGCCGAGCAGATGACAGGCCACCACCGCCAGGATTGCTTGCATTTTGAAGAATGGCCGACGACAGAGGATTCTGGGGTCTTTGATCTGCCGCAACGTCTTACGGGAGCTTTGGAATGATGTTGGTTACTGGTCACCGAGGAAGTGCCTCGTGTCCCTGACCAGACTTGGCTATCCGATTCATGAATGTCGTTTCGAAGCCGATCAAGGAAATCAACCGCATTGGCGCGGAACCGACCGCCCATGACGGTTTGCTTGCTGCTGTAAGCTGCCTCCAACCTCTTGAAGCCTGCGCGAAACTAGGGTCCGGCCTAGAAGGCCTGTCCGACACCGAGGCTGCCGCACGCCTGAAGAAATTCGGACCCAATCTCGTCGCGCGCGAGCGCAAGGCCACGATTCCTGAAGAACTCTGAAGCCGTGCGCGCAATCCATTGAACGCATTGCTGTTGAGCTTGGCGACCATCTCTTATTTTTTGGGAGACGTCCATGCTGCCGTTGTGATCGCGGCGATGGTGGTATTGGCGATCACGACTGCCTTCGTCCAGGAACACCGGTCGAATGAGGCGGCCGCGCAGCTCCGCGCCATGGTGCATACCACCGCGAGCGTCAGGCGCAGCCCGTGTCAATCGGATGATCCGTTCTCCGAGATTCCGATGGGTCGCCTTGTGCCGGGCGACATCGTGCGGCTTTCCGCGGGCGATATGATACCGGCCGATCTGCGCCTGCTCGAAGCCAAGGACCTGTTCATCAATCAGTCAGCCCTGACTGGCGAGTCCATGCCCGCCGAGAAGTATGGCCATGCACGCACGTCTGAATGCGAAGACACCTTCGACCTGCCGAATATCTGCTTCATGGGAGCGAATGTCGTGTCCGGCTATGGCACCGGCGTGGTTCTGCAGACTGGCCCGACAACCCTCTTCGGCCAGCTTGCTCACGAAATTGCCGGACAGCGCGTTCCGACTGCCTTCGACCGGGGTATCAATAGATTCACCTGGCTGATGATCCGCTTTATCTTGGTCATGGTCCCCGCAGTTTTCCTGATCAACGGCCTGACGAAGCATGATTGGCTGGAGGCTCTGCTCTTCGCAGTGGCCGTGGCAGTCGGCCTTACACCCGAAATGTTGCCGATGATTGTGACGGTGAATCTCGCGAAGGGCGCGATTGCCATGTCGCGCAAGAAGGTGATCGTCAAGCGCCTCAACGCTATCCAGAATCTCGGCGCGATGGACGTGCTGTGCACGGATAAGACCGGCACCTTGACGCAAGACCGGATTATCCTGAAGAGGCATCTCGACATCCAAGGGAACGACTCCGAACGGGTGCTCCAGTACGCCTTTCTGAATAGCCACTTCCAGTCAGGGCTCAGGAACCTGCTCGACAAAGCGGTTTTGGCACATGTCGAACTCGAGCAGACATTGAACATCGGCAGCGGGTATTCAAAGCTCGATGAAATTCCCTTCGATTTCTCGCGCCGCCGTCTATCGGTCGTGGTCGCGCGTGAAGAAGACGGCAAACACATTCTCATTTGCAAAGGCGCAGTCGAAGAGATTTTCGCTGCGTGTACGCACTACTCGCTTGATGCAAAAGTCGGCCGGCTTGACGAGACGCATTTTGAAGCCGCGAAACAGCAGACGATCGCGCTCAACTCCGACGGATTTCGCGTTGTCGCGGTTGCTTATAAGGAGATGGATCCGTCAAAGACCACGTACTCGATTGAGGATGAGGCCGGCCTAACCCTCCTCGGTTACATCGCCTTTCTCGATCCGCCAAAAGAGAGCGCCCGGGGGGCGATCGCGGCGCTGGCGCGTAAAGGCGTTCAGGTGAAGGTCCTCACCGGCGACAATGAAATCATTACGCGCAAGATCTGTCATGAGGTCCAATTGGACCCCGGCGAAATCCTGCTTGGCGCCAGGATCGCCCAGTTGAGCGATGTCGAACTGGCAGAGATCGCCGACCGAACAACGGTTTTCGCAAAGCTGAACCCAACACAGAAAGAGCGAGTGGTGCGGGCCCTTCACACGAAGGGACATGTGGTTGGATTTCTCGGTGACGGCATCATCGACAGCCCGGCCTTGAAAGCTGCGGATGTCGGAATCTCGGTGGACACAGCGGTCGATATCGCCAAGGAATCCGCCGATATTATCTTGCTCGAGAAGAGCCTTCTCGTGCTTCAGGAGGGCGTAACCGAGGGCCGCAAGGTTTTTGCCAACATTACAAAATATATCAAGATGGGCGCGAGCTCGAATTTCGGGAATATGTTCAGCGTGCTTGGGGCGAGCATATTCCTGCCGTTCCTGCCGATGGCGCCGATTCAGGTTCTGACCAACAACCTGCTCTATGACTTTTCGCAGACAACAATTCCAACGGATAACGTCGACGAAGAGTATCTGGCGTTACCGCGAAAATGGGATATCGGCAACATATTCAAATTCATGGTGTTCATCGGACCGATCAGCTCGATATTCGACTACGCGACCTACGGCATGATGCTCTATGTCTTCGATGCCTGGAACAATCCGTCGTTGTTCCAAACTGGATGGTTTGTCGAATCTCTTCTGACCCAAACCCTCATCATCCACATCATCAGAACGGCGAGAATTCCGTTCATCGAGAGCCATGCAAGTCCCGTGCTCATCGCGACGACGGTGATCATCTGCACGGTCGGAATGACGCTGCCTTTCACCTGGGCGGGTTCGGCGTTGGGTTTCGTACCGCTTCCCTGGCTCTACTGGCCGCTGGTCGCGGCCATGCTGGTGACATATGCGATACTCACCCACCTTGTGAAAGTCTGGTTCATTCGCAAATGGGGGATTTGAGAAGGCCTGTGTTGCGCGATTCGGCTGGACGCTCGAGGAATCAATGCCTGACCGCAGTCATGGGGCCGCCGCCACACTGGGACGGTTGGCCTTTCGATTAACAATAGTGTTGATCCTGTCTGTTCTTTGGTCCGGGGACTCGCCCGCACGAGCGGCTGGTGTTCTCTGCCTCATTTTTGCGGCGGCAGTCTTGTGGACGGCACACGCGTGGGGTGAAAGACCAACCGGTAATGGACTCAATCGTTGGCACGAAGGCGCCTTTCTCGTGATTCTGGGGTTGGTCC
>JAQGMS010000124.1 GCA_028292245.1 Ramlibacter sp. | reverse complement strand
ACCTCGAGCATGTCGCGCACGGGGATGCCTTCGGTGATGCAGATGGCCAGCTCGACATCGGCCTCGACGGCTTCCCAGATGGCGGCCGCGGCGCCCGCCGGCGGCACGTAGATCACCGACACGGTGGCGCCGGTCTGCTGTTTTGCTTCCTTCACCGACGCGAAGATGGGGATGCCGAAGATCTTCTCGCCGGCCTTCTTCGGGTTCACGCCCGCGACGAAGCAGTTCTTGCCGTTCGCGTATTCCTGGCACGTCTCGGTGTGGAACTGGCCGGTCTTGCCGGTGATGCCCTGCGTGATGACGCGCGTGTCTTTGTTGATGTAGATCGACATGGCTTGAATTCCTTAGGCGGCGGCTTTGACTGCGGCCACGACTTTTTGGGCCGCTTCGGCCATGGTGTCAGCGCTGATGATCGGCAGGCCCGACTCGGCCAGCATCTTCTTGCCGATCTCTTCGTTGGTGCCCTTCATGCGCACCACCAGCGGCACGCTGAGGTTCACGGCCTTGCAGGCGGTAATGACGCCCATGGCGATGGTGTCGCACTTCATGATGCCGCCGAAGATGTTGACCAGGATCGCCTTGACCTTCTTGTTCTTGAGCATGATCTTGAACGCCTCGGTCACCTTCTCCGGCGTGGCGCCGCCGCCCACGTCCAGGAAGTTGGCCGGCTCGGCGCCGAACAGCTTGATGGTGTCCATGGTCGCCATCGCCAGGCCCGCGCCGTTGACCAGGCAGCCGATGTTGCCGTCCAGGCTGATGTAGGCCAGGTCGAACTTGCTGGCCTCGATCTCGGCCGGGTCTTCCTCGTCGAGGTCGCGCAGCGCGACAATTTCGGGATGGCGGTACAGCGCGTTGGCGTCGAAGTTGAACTTGGAATCGAGCGCGACGATGTTGCCCTTGCCGTCGCGGTTCAGCGGATTGATCTCGACCAGCGACGCATCGGTGTCAATGTAGCACTTGTAGAGCTTCTGGAACACGTCGGTGGCCTGGGCGGTGGAGCCGGACGGAATGCCGATGCCGTCGGAAATTTCCTTGGCCTGCGCGGGCGTGAGCCCGACCAGCGGATCGACGAAGACCTTGATGATCTTCTCGGGCGTGGCGTGCGCCACTTCCTCGATGTCCATGCCGCCCTCGCTCGACGCGATGAACGCCACCTTCTGCGTGCCGCGGTCGGTCACGACCGAGACGTAGTATTCCTTCTGAATGTCCGCGCCGTCCTCGATATAGAGGCGCCGCACCTTCTGGCCCTCGGGGCCGGTCTGGTGGGTCTTGAGCTGCATGCCGAGGATTTCGCCGGCCAGGCGCTTGACGTCGTCAACCGACTTCGCCACCTTGACGCCGCCGCCCTTGCCGCGGCCACCCGCGTGGATCTGGGCCTTCACCACCCAGACCGGGCCGCCCAGCTTCTGGGCGGCTTCGACCGCTTCCTGCACGGTGAATGCCGGGATGCCGCGCGGCACAGGCACGCCGAAATTGCGCAAGATTTCCTTGCCTTGGTACTCGTGGATCTTCATGGGATGTCTCTCAGGGAACGGGTGGAGTTGGGCCCAACGGCAGGGCGGCGGCCTGGGCGGGCCGGCAGCACGGAACAGCCTGGAACTGTATCATGTTGCGACGCACCAACCGGTGCCCGCCCTATAGTGGCGCAAGCGCTTTTCACAGGAAGAAAGATGCCCAAGGTCTTTATCGACGGCGAGGCCGGCACCACCGGCCTGCAGATTCGCGAGCGGCTCGCAAAAATGCCGCAGATCGAAGTCGTGAGCATCGCGCCCGAGCTGCGCAAGGATGCCGCGGCCAAGCGCGCGCTGATGGCCGGGGTCGACCTGGTGATCTTGTGCCTGCATGACGACGCGGCGCGCGAATCGGTGGCCGTGATCGACGCCATCGAAAAGGAAACGGGCCGCGGCCCGCGCGTGATCGACGCGTCCACCGCGCATCGCACGGATGCGGGCTGGGTGTTCGGGTTTCCGGAACTGGCGCCGGGGCAGCGTGAAGCGGTGGCCGGCGCCAGGCGGGTGAGCAACCCGGGCTGCTATTCGACCGGCGCGATCGCACTGGTTAGGCCGCTGGTGGATGCCGGGCTCATCCCGAAGGATTTTCCGTTGTCGCTGCCGGCCGTGAGCGGATATTCCGGCGGCGGGCGCGCGATGATCGAAAGCTACGAGGACGGCACGGCGCCCGCCTTCCAGATCTATGGACTGGGCCTCAAGCACAAGCACGTTCCGGAGATCATGAAGTACACCGGGCTCACGCGCCGGCCCATCTTCGTGCCCGCGGTCGGCGACTTCCGCCAGGGCATGCTGGTTCAATTGGCGCTGCATCTGGACATGCTACCGGGCAAGCCGGCAGCAAAGGACCTCGAGGCCGCGCTGGATAAGCATTATTCCGGCAGCGAATGGGTGACGGTGCAAGCCCCCACGGACGACGGCAAGATCGATGCGCTGGCCCTGAACGACACCAACAAGATGGAGTTGCGTGTCTACCCGAATGAGGAGTACCGGCACGCCGTGCTGATCGCCCGGTTGGACAACCTCGGCAAGGGCGCCAGCGGCGCCGCCGTGCAGAACATGAAGCTGATGCTGGGGCTCTAGCGCCCCGGCTGCGCGGCGTCAGTGGAGCTGTTCCAGCTCTTGCGCCACGCGCGAGATGACGCCATCCCATTGGCGGTCAGCCGATTGGCGGAACAGGCGAGCGGTCGGATACCACGGGCTGTCCTCGCGGCCCATCATCCAGCGCCAGTCGGGCAGGTAGGGCAGCAGCAGCCACAGCGGCTTGGCCAGGGCGCCCGCAAGATGGGCGACGCTGGTGTCGACGCTGATCACCAGATCCATGCAATCGATCAGCGCCGCCGTGTCGGCAAAGCTTTGCAGCTGCTCGCCCGCGTGAAACACGCCGAACTCGGCCAGCGCCGCGTCGTCGCCAGCGCGCAACTCCTTTTGCAGGCTGACCAGCTGGCAGTGCGCCGGCAGGCGCGAGAGCAGGCGGCGCAGCGCAATGGAGCGATTGGCGTCATTCTTGTGGGCCGCGTTGCCGGACCAGACCAGACCAACGCGAGGGCCGCGGCGCTCGCCCAGCCTTTCCCGCCAAGCCTCGCGCAGCTCCGGCTCGCTGCGCAGGTACGGAACTTCCGCCGGTACGCTGTCGATGCCGGTGCGAAACGCCAGCGGCAAGCTGAGCAAAGGGCAGAACAGGTCGAACGGCGGCAGGGATTGCCCGTCGGCCACCGTATGGCAGCCCGGTGCGAAATCCCGCAATAGCGGAACCACGGCATCGGGCACCCGCAAGAGCACCTTTGCGCCCTGTTGCGCGAGCAGGCGGGCGTACCGCACGAACTGCAGCGTGTCGCCCAATCCCTGCTCGGCGGTCAGCAGGATCGTCTTGCCGGCCACGGGCTCGCTCCCCGTCCAGGGAGGCTGCGCGACGGCCGGGCGCGACGAGCGCGCACCCAGGGCCGTCGCATCCCAGCGCCACTCATGTTCCGGCCATCCCAGCGACAGTTCGCCCAGCAGCAGATGCCCCACCGCCTTGTTCCAGTGCAAGTTCGCATCTCGCGGGTTGAGCGCCAGCGCGGCGTCACTGCAGGCTATCGCCTCGCGGCACTGGCCGAGCTCCAGCAGGCAAACGCCGAGGTTGTACGAGGCCGACGCGTAGTCGGGGCGCAGCTGCAGCGCTTTCTCGAACAGCCCGATCGCCTTTTGCCGGTCCCCGAGCTTCTGCCATGCGGCGCCGCAGTTGGAAAGCGCTTCAACGACGTCGGGCTGGGCCGCCAGCACCCGTTCATAGTCTTCGATTGCGGCCTGGTAGCGCTGCATGCCGAACAGGACATTTCCTCGCATATGCAGGCAAGGAAGGTCCGCCGGATTCGACGCCAATGCTTCACCCAGGACTTGCAGCGCCTTTTCATTTTCGCCCAGGCCATGCAGCGCCGCGCCGCGCAGCATGTGCCAGCGCGGCGTCACCGGGTCGATCTGGTCGAGCCGCCCGAGCGCCGCCCTCCACTGCTCCGTGTCGACCAGGAGCTGCGCCAGGTCGATGCCGATATCTGCGACGAAGGCCGGATCGCAGGCGAGTGCCTGTTCGTAGCTTTGGGCCGCCTCCGCGTTCCGGCCCATCGACTGCTGCGCCCTGGCGAGATCGCGATGGGCGAAAGCAAAGGCCGGGTTCAACTGGAGCGCCGCCTGGAAGCTGCGAGCCGCCCCTTCGAAGTCCGCCTCGGCGAAAAGGGACTTCCCGAGCAGGTAGTGCACGTCGGTCAATTGCGGGTCCAGCGCGAGCGCGGCTTCCAGGCTGGACCGGGCTTGCCCATGCTGACCCATCTCTTGCAGCGCGAAGCCCGCATTCAGGTGGGCGAGCGCGTTACCCGGATTCGCCGCAATGGCGTCGCGATAGCAGGCGAGTGCCTTGCGGATATTTCCCTGGCCCAGGAACGCGTTTCCGCTCTTGATCCATCGTTCCGCCGTGTCGGCGGACTGGGACGCGGGCGAATTGCGTAACTTGCGGAGAATTTCGGCAAACATGAAGGTCCGAGGCCCAAGCTGGCCTACAGCCGCACGGCCAGCCACTCGGTCAGCTGGTCGGCGGGGCCGGCCGGACAGCCCTTGTCCTTGAGCTCCCACAGGAAGGCATTCGCGAGCTTGGACTTCTTGTAGAAATTCAGGCGCTCATGGGCCTTGAACTCGTGGATGCGGCGTTCCGCCTTGGCCAGCATCTTTTCGACCTTGCCGGAAAATTTGAAATCGCGCACATGCATCGACGCCGAGATTTCCGAAACGACGAAGTCGGCCAGCTCACGCCCGAAGGTCACGGCGTGTTTCGTATCGAACCAGCTGAAGATCATGGGCGGGATTATCCACAGCCGCCCGGGAGCCGCTATTCCGGCGCGCCGCCGTTGGACTTGAGCACCCGCCGGATCACCTCGCCGTCGAAGCCGCGTGCGGCCAGAAAACGCGCCTGCTTGCTGCGCTCGGCCGCGCCGGCGGGCGGCGCATCGAATTTCCGGCCCCAGACTTCCCGCGCTCGCTGCAGCTCGGTGGCGCGCAGGCCGATCAGCGCCTGGGCGACCAGTTCGCCATCGAGCCCCTTGGCTTGCAGTTCCTGGCGGATGCGGGCGGCCCCCAGCCGGCCCGAGCGGCGATGCAGCACCGACTCCACCACCCGCTGCTCGTTGATGAAACCCTTGGCCTGGAGGTCGTCGAGGATGCGGCGCAATTGGCCCGGCTCCTGCTCATGGGGGCCGAGCTTGCGCTCGAGCTCGGCGCGCGAATGCTCGCGGGCGCCGAGCAGGCGCAGTGCCCTGCCCTTCAGGGAGAGCTGCTGCGCCGGCATGGGCACCGCGTTATTCCGCGTCGGCGTCCGCCGCCAGCAGCGGGATGCCCAGCGAATCGCGCACCTTGTTCTCGATTTCGCGCGCCAGCTCCGGGTTTTCGCGCAGGAACTCGCGCGCGTTGTCGCGGCCCTGGCCGATCTTCTCGCCGTTGTAGGCGTACCAGGCGCCCGACTTCTCCAGGATGTGCGCCGTCACGCCCATGTCGATGATCTCGCCGTGGCGGCTGATGCCCTCGCCGAACAGAATGTCGAACTCCGCCGTCTTGAACGGCGGCGCGACCTTGTTCTTCACGACCTTGACCTTGGTCTCGTTGCCGATCGCCTCTTCGCCCTTCTTGATGGTGCCGGTGCGGCGGATGTCCAGCCGCACCGAGGCGTAGAACTTCAGCGCGTTGCCGCCGGTCGTGGTTTCGGGGCTGCCGAACATCACGCCGATCTTCATGCGGATCTGGTTGATGAAGATGACCATGCAGTTGGTCTTCTTGATGGTGGCCGTGAGCTTGCGCAGCGCCTGGCTCATCAGGCGCGCCTGCAGGCCGGGCAGCGAGTCGCCCATCTCGCCTTCGATTTCGGCCTTGGGCGTGAGCGCGGCGACCGAGTCGATCACGATCAGGTCCACCGCGCCGGAGCGCACCAGGCTGTCGACGATCTCCAGCGCCTGCTCG
>JAQGMS010000108.1 GCA_028292245.1 Ramlibacter sp. | reverse complement strand
CTCCAGCTATCCGCATCCCTGGCTGATGCCGGACTTCTGGCAGTTCCCCACCGGCTCGATGGGCATCGGCCCGATCAGCTCGATCTACCACGCGCGCTTCATGCGCTACCTCACGCATCGCGGCCTGGTGAACTGCGAAGGCCGCAAGGTGTGGGGCGTGTTCGGCGACGGCGAGATGGACGAGCCCGAGAGCATGAGCGCGCTCACGCTGGCCTCGCGCGAGAAATTGGACAACATGGTCTGGGTGGTCAACTGCAACCTCCAGCGGCTCGATGGCCCGGTGCGCGGCAACGGCCGCATCATCGACGAGCTGGAGAAGTTGTTCCGCGGCGCCGGCTGGAACGTCATCAAATTGGTGTGGGGCAGCGATTGGGATGGCCTGTTCGCGCGCGACACCACCGGCGCGCTGGCCCGCGCGTTCGCCAATACCGTCGACGGCCAGATGCAGACCTTCGCGGCCAAGGACGGGCGCTTCAACCGCGACACCTTCTTCGGCCAGAACGAGGAACTCAAGCGCCTGGCCCAGGGCATGACCGACGAGCAGATCGACCGCCTGAAGCGCGGCGGCCACGACTTGGTGAAGATTCACGCCGCTTATGCCGCGGCGGCCGCACATCGCGGCCAGCCCTCGGTGATCCTGGCGCACACCAAGAAGGGCTACGGCATGGGCGCGGCCGGCCAGGGCAAGATGACCACGCACAGCCAGAAGAAGCTGGACGACGCGGCGCTGCTCGAATTCCGCAACCGCTTCAACCTGCCGATCTCCGATGCGCAGGCCACCAATCTCGAATTCTTCAAGCCGGCGGAAGACAGCGCCGAGATGCGCTACATGCATGCTCAGCGCGCGAAGCTCGGAGGCTACCTGCCCAAGAGGCAGTCGTCCTCGCAGGCAGTACAAGTGCCTGCTCTCGCTTCGTATGCCACTTTCGCCACGGCCGCCGCGGGCAAAGAGATGTCGACAACGATGGCCTTCGTGCGGTTGCTCGGCAACCTGCTGAAGGACAAGGAACTCGGTCCGCGCATCGTGCCGATCGTCGCCGACGAGGCGCGCACCTTCGGCATGGCCAACCTGTTCAAGCAGGTCGGCATCTATTCCAGCGTCGGCCAGCGCTACGAGCCGGAGGACATCGGCTCGGTGCTGTCGTACCGCGAGGCGCTAGACGGCCAGATTCTGGAAGAAGGCATCAGCGAGGCCGGCGCCATCGCCAGCTGGACGGCCGCGGCCACCAGCTACAGCGTGCACGGCTTCCCGATGCTGCCGTTCTATATCTACTACTCGATGTTCGGCTTCCAGCGCGTGGGCGATGCGATCTGGGCTGCGGCGGATCAGCGCTCGCGCGGCTTCCTGCTCGGCGCCACTTCCGGACGCACGACCTTGGGCGGGGAGGGCTTGCAGCACCAGGACGGCAGCAGCCACCTGGTGGCAGCGACGATCCCCAATTGCAAGGCCTACGACCCGGCCTTCGCCGGCGAGATGGCCGTGATCATCGACCGCGGCATGCGCGAGATGCTGGTGGAGCAGCAGGACGTGTTCTATTACGTCACGCTGATGAACGAGAACTACGCGCAGCCGGATCTGCCGGCGGGCGCGGAAGAAGGCGTGATCCGCGGCGCGTATCGCTTCGGCGCGTATGGAAAAGGCGCGCCGCAGGTCACGCTGATGGGGTCGGGCGCGATCCTGACCGAAGTCGTCAAGGCGGCGCAGCAATTGGCGGCCGAAGGCGTTGCCTGCGAAGTGATCAGCGTCACGAGCTGGAGCGAGCTGGCGCGCAACGGTGTGGGCTGCGAGCAGCGCGCATTGCGCGGCGAGCCGCACACCGCGCCTTACGTTCGCGAGCTGTTGGCCAGCAGCACCACTCCCATCGTCGCCGCTACCGACTACGTCCGCGCCGTGCCCGAGTCGGTACGCGCTTTCCTGCCCGAAGGCCGGCGCTACCTGACCCTGGGCACCGACGGCTTCGGGCGCAGCGACACGCGCGCCGCCCTGCGCGAGTTCTTCGGCGTGGATGCCGCCCACGTCGTGCAGGCAGCGCGGCATGCCCTTAATATGCGCGGATGACCAAATCCCGCTTCTGGGCCGACCTGAAGACCACCGATTTCGCGCGGCTCGACGCTGCCGCGACGGTGGCGGTGCTGCCCGTCGCGGCGACGGAGCAACATGGCCCGCACCTGCCGTTGTCGGTGGACCAGACGCTGGTGGACGGCGTGGTCGCCGCTTGCCTGCCGCAACTGCCGGCCGCGTTGCCGGTACTGTTCCTGCCGACGCAGCAAGTGGGCTACAGCCCGGAGCACTCGGCCTTCCCCGGCACGCTCACCTTGTCGGCGTCAACCGTCATTGCAACCTGGGTCGAGATCGGTGAATGCGTGGCGCGCGCAGGCGTGAAGAAATTGCTGCTGCTCAACTCGCACGGCGGCCAGGTCAGCCTGATGGACATCGTCGCGCGCGAGCTGCGCGCCCGCGCTAACCTGATCGTCTACAGCTGCAGCTGGTGGAACCTGCCGCTGGGTGACGCGGTGAACGGCCAGTTCAGCGCGGACGAGCACCGCTTCGGCGTGCACGCCGGCGAGATCGAAACGTCGATGATGCTGGCGCTGCGCGCGCAGCACGTCGACATGAAGCAGGCGCGCGACTTCAAGTCGTCGTCGCAGCAGCGCGCCGCGAAATATCCGATCCTGGGCAACGGCAGCAGTGCCAAGCTCGGATGGCAGATGCAGGACTACAACGCGCAAGGCGCGGCCGGCAACGCGGCCGCCGCCACCGCCGACAAGGGCCGCACGGTGCTCGATGCGGCGGGGCGCCAACTGGCGCTGCTGCTGCAGGAGTTGTCCAGCCTGCCGCTCTCGACGCTGGCCGACAAGCCCTCGCTTTAAGGGCTCTCCAGCCGATACGCACTCTCGCGGATTGGTGAAATCCCTGAGTCTTCGGCGATTTAAAGTACATGGAAGTCTCGCTGAAGTATCAGCAGCTGGGCCGCGAGCACCTATCGTTCAACGGCCGGCGCGATGCGGTTCCTGCGTCGCATATCCGCTCAACCACAGGTTTTCAGGAGACAAATATGGCCCCCCAAGCTCACATTCGTTCGCTGCCCCCCGAGGGGGCGCACCTCTCTAGAGGCGGCTCGTCGAGAGGCATGAGACTCAAAGCGACTCTGGCGCTGGCCGCCGCGATGGCAGTCACCGGCGCGGCCCAGGCGGCCACCGAACTGGTCATCGCCACCGTGAACAACGGCCACATGATCGAAATGCAGAAGCTCGGCAAGAACTTCGAGCAGGCCAATCCCGACATCAAGCTCAAGTGGGTCACGCTGGAAGAAGGCGAGCTGCGCCAGCGCGTGACGACCGACATCGCCACCAAAGGCGGCCAGTTCGACGTCATGACCATCGGCATGTACGAGACGCCGATCTGGGCAAGAAGGGCTGGCTGCAGGAGCTCAAGCCCACAGCCGCGTACGACGTCGACGACCTGCTGCCGGCGATGCGCAACGGCCTGTCGGTGGACGGCAAGCTGTATGCCGCGCCGTTCTATGGCGAAAGCTCGATGCTGATGTATCGCAAGGACCTGGCCGACAAGGCCGGCGTGCAATTGGGCGACCATCCGACCTGGGCGCAGGTGAAGGACTTCGCCGCCAAGGTCCACAACCCCAAGGAAGGCGTGTACGGCATCTGCCTGCGCGGCAAGCCGGGCTGGGGCGACAACATGGCCTTCATCACCACGCTGGTCAACACCAACGGCGGCCAGTGGTTCGACACCAGCTGGAAGCCGCAGCTCGAGTCCAAGCCCTGGCATGACGCGATCAGTTTCTACGTCGACCTGCTGAAGAACTACGGCCCGCCCGGCTCCTCGGCCAACAGCTTCAACGAGATCCTGGCGCTGTTCAACGCGGGCAAGTGCGGCGCGTGGGTCGATGCGACGATCGCGGCGAGCTTCGTATCCGATCCCAAGCAGTCGAAGGTGGCCGACAAGGTGGCCTTCGCACAGGCGCCGACGGCCGTCACGCCCAAAGGCGCCAACTGGCTGTGGGCCTGGGCGCTGGCCATTCCGGCCGGTTCGCAGAAGACCGCCGAGGCGCAGAAGTTCATCGCCTGGGCGACGTCCAAGGAATACATCCAATTGGTGGGCAAGACCAACGGCTGGGGCACCGTGCCCACCGGCACGCGCAAGAGCACCTATGCGAACGCTGACTTCCTGAAAGCCGCCAAGTTCGCCAGTGCCGAGAAAGCCGCCATCGACACCGCCAACCCGAACGACAGCACGCTGCCCAAGAGTCCGTACGTGGGCGTGCAGTTCGCCGCCATCCCCGAGTTCCAGGCGATCGGCATCGCTGTGGGCCAGCAGATGAGCGCGGCGCTGGCAGGCAAGAGCACCGTCGATGCGGCGCTGAAGGCCTCGCAGAACGCGGCCGACCGCGAGATGAAAAAAGCCGGCTACTACAAGTAAGAGCCAACAAGGCGAACTTCGATGACCCGGTTCCTGCCCCGCGCCCTGATGGCGCCGGCGGTGGGCGCGCTCTTCCTCTGGATGATCGTGCCGCTGCTGATGACCATCTACTTCTCGCTGATCCGCTACAACCTGATGCAGCCGGAGGTGACGGGTTGGGCGGGGCTGGCCAACTACGAGTTCTTCGTCACCGACCCGTCGTTCGCGACGGCGGTGGGCAACACGCTGCTGTTGTTGGGCAGCGTGATCGCCATCACCGTTATCGGCGGCGTGGCGCTGGCCTTGCTGATCGACGCGCCGTTCCCGGGGCGGGCCGCGATCCGACTGCTGCTGATCTCGCCGTTCTTCGTGATGCCCACCGTCAACGCGCTGCTGTGGAAGCACATGATGATGAATCCGATCTACGGCGTGCTGGCCCAAGTCTGGATATTCTTCGGCGCGCAGCCGGTGGACTGGCTGACCGACTTGCCGCTGTTCAGCGTGATCATCATGGTGGCCTGGCAGTGGCTGCCGTTCGCCACGCTGATCTTCATCACGGCGCTGCAGTCGATGAACCGCGAACAGCTGGAAGCGGCGCGCATGGACGGCGCCAACTACCTGCAGCAATTGCGCTACATGGTGCTGCCTCACCTGGGCCGGTCGATCGCCGTGGTGGTGATGATCGAAATGATTTTCCTGATGAGCGTGTTCGCGGAGATCTTCACGACCACGGGTGGCGGCCCCGGCGACGCCAGCACCAACATCGCCTTCCTGATCTTCAAGCAGGCGCTGCTCAATTTCGATGCCGGCGTGGCCTCGGCCGGCGCCTTGTTCGCGGTGCTGCTGGCCAACGTGGCGGCGGTGTTCCTGATCCGCATGGTCGGCAAGAACCTGGACTAGACATGATCCTGCCCTATCGCTTCACCCCCGCGCTGCTCGCCCGCACCACCGTGGCGTGGGTCGTCACCCTGTTGCTGTTCTTCCCGCTCGGCTGGCTGGCGCTGATGGCCTTCAAGACCGAGCTGCAGGCGATCAGCGTGCCGCCGCTGTTCTTCTTTCCGCCCACCTTCGAGAACTTCCACGAGGTGCAGGAGCGCAGCGACTACCTGCTGTACGCGAAGAACTCCATCATCACCAGCGTGGTGTCGACGCTGATCGGCCTGGCGGTCGCGGCGCCGGCCGCGTATTCGATGACGTTCTTTCGCACCAAGCGCACCCGCGACATCCTGATGTGGATGCTGTCGACCAAGATGATGCCGGCCGTCGGCGCGCTGGTGCCGGTGTACGTGCTGGCGCAAAAGAGCAATCTGCTCGACACCCAGGCCGGGCTGATCATCGTCTTCACGCTCAGCAACCTGCCGATCATGGTCTGGATGCTGTACTCGCATTTCAAGGACATCCCGCACGAAATCCTGGAGGCGGCACGCATGGACGGCGCGACGCTGTGGCAGGAATGCCGGATGGTGTTGATGCCGCTGGCGATGGGCGGGCTGGCCTCTACCGGGCTCTTGTGCCTGGTGCTGGCCTGGAACGAGGCGTTCTGGGCATTGAACCTGAGCGCCGCCAAGGCCGGCACGCTGGCCGCGCTGATCGCTTCGTATTCGAGCCCCGAAGGGCTGTTCTGGGCCAAGCTCTCGGCCGCGTCGCTGATGGCGATCGCGCCCATCGTCGTGTTCGGCTGGTTCTGCCAGAAGCAGCTGGTGCAGGGCCTGACATTCGGCGCCGTCAAGTAGCGCCGCAACGGGAAACAAATATGGCATTCCTCCAACTCAAGGGCATCGAGAAGAAATTCGGCGAAGCCCACGTCATCCAGGGCATCGACCTGGCCATCGAGCGCGGCGAGTTCGTCGTCTTCGTCGGGCCTTCGGGTTGCGGCAAGTCCACGCTGCTGCGGCTGATCGCGGGGCTGGAAGAGATCAGCGCCGGCTCGCTGGAACTCGACGGGCGCGACATCACGCAGCAGGCTTCATCCAAGCGCGACCTGGCGATGGTGTTCCAGAGCTATGCGCTGTACCCGCACATGAGCGTGTACGACAACATGAGCTTCGCGCTGCGGCTGGCCAAGGCCGACCCAGCGGTGATCAAGGAGAAGGTCGAGCGCGCGGCGGAGATTCTCAACCTCGGGCCTTACCTGCAGCGCACGCCACGCGAGCTGTCCGGCGGCCAGCGCCAACGCGTCGCGATCGGCCGCGCCATCGTCCGCTCGCCCAAAGTCTTCTTGTTCGACGAGCCGCTGTCCAACCTCGACGCCGCGCTGCGCGGCCAGACCCGGGTCGAGATCGCCAAGCTGCACCGCGAGCTGGGGGCGACCACCATCTACGTGACGCACGACCAGGTGGAAGCGATGACACTGGCCGACCGCGTGGTGGTGCTGCGCGACGGCCGCATCGAACAGGTGGGCTCGCCGCTGGAGCTCTACGACCGCCCGGCCAGCCGGTTCGTCGCGCAGTTCATCGGCACGCCGCAGATGAATGTGATCTCCGCTTCCGTGTTGCCGCAGTTGCAGTCCGTGCTGGGTGTGCGCCTGCCCGGCGACGGCGTGGTCGGCCTGCGGCCCGAGAGCGTCACGCTCAAGGCGCCGGGGCAAGGCCAGTTCGACGGGCGCGTGGAGCTGGTGGAGGCGTTGGGCGCCGAGACCTTGATCTACCTGACCACGCAGGGCGGCGCGCAACTCACCTCGCGGCAAAACACCCGCACGCAATTGCGCGCCGGCGACAGCGTCGGAGTCGACGTGGATGCGAATGCGGTGCACCTGTTCGACGCAAAGGGCCATGCCCTGCCCGTGCCCCTCGTGCACTGAAAGCCGGGGCATCGAGAAAATGGCCGTTCCCGCTTCCGTTCCTGCTTCTTCTTCCTCGCCACTCGTGATGCTGCATCTCGGGCTGGGTTCCTTTCATCGCGCCCACCAGGCGGTGTACCTGCAGCGGCTGCAGGATGCCGGCGACACCGGATGGGTGCTGGCCGCCGGCAACATCCGCCCGGACATGGCCGACACCATCGCCGCGCTGCGGGCGCAGAACGGTGCCTACACGCTGGAGACGGTGACGCCGGCCGGTCAGCGCAGCTATGCACGCATTACCTCCATTCGCACCGTGGTGCCGTGGGATGCCACGCTGTCCGGGCTGCTTGCCCGCGGCGCCGACGTCGCCACCCGCATCGTTTCCTTCACCGTGACCGAAGCCGGCTACTACCTCGATGCTGCGAACCAATTGGACTTCGGCGCCCCGGACATCGAGGCAGACCTCGCGGCGGCCGGGCAGGGCCGGCCCGGCAGCACGATCTACGGTGCGCTCACGGCCATCTTGCGCGAGCGCATGTCGCGCGGGGCGGGAGGCGTCACCTTGTTGAACTGCGACAACCTGCGGCACAACGGCGATCGTTCGCGCTCCGGCTTGCTGCAGTTCATCGAACGGCTCGGCGACGCGCGCCTGCTGGCCTGGGTGAAAACCAACACGACCAGCCCCAACGCGATGGTGGACCGCATCACGCCGCGGCCCACTGACGAGGTGGTGCAGCGGGTGAAAGCGGCCACCGGGCGCGATGATCCGGCGGCGCTGATGGCCGAGAGCTTCACGCAATGGGTGATCGAGGACCGGTTCACCAACGGCCGCCCTCAATGGGAAAAGGTCGGTGTCGAGATGGTGGAGTCGGTGGATGCGCACGAAGAGGCCAAGATCCGGCTGCTCAATGCCACGCACAGCTGCATCGCCTGGGCCGGCACGCTGGCCGGCTACCGCTACATCCACGAAGGCACGCAGGATGCGCGGATTCGCCAACTGGCCTACGACTACGCGACCGACGACGCGATTCCCGCGCTCGAGCCCAGCCCGATCGATCTGGCCGCCTACCGCGACGTGGTGCTGGAGCGCTTCGGCAACCCCGCATTGCGCGATACCAACCAGCGGGTCGCGATGGACGGCTTTTCCAAGATTCCCGGCTTCATCGCGCCGACGGTGCGCGAGCGCCTGGCGCGCGGCCAAAGCATCGCCGCGGTGGCGATGCTGCCCGCGCTGTTCCTGGCCTGCCTGCAGCGCTGGCATCGCGGCAACCTGCCGTACACCTATGAAGACCAGGCCATGGACCCGGCCGTGGCCCACGCGATCTGCGCCAGTGCCGATCCGGTCGCCGCCTTCGCCGCCGACGCCGCGCTTTGGGGTCCCGAGGCGGGGCATCCGCAACTGGTCGACGCGCTGCGCCACGCCGTCGCGCGCGTCGCCGATCTCGAAAAGGAATACGCATGAACGGCCGCTTGCAGGACAAGCACGCCTTGCTCACCGGGGCCGGTGGCGGCATCGGCCTGGCGGTCGCGCAGGCTTACCTGGAACAGGGCGCGGTTTGCAGCGTGGTCGATATCGCGCCGGCCCCGCCGGCGGCATTGATGCCCTTGCTGGCCGCCCATGCGGGCCGCGTCCATTACGTGCCAGCCGACATCACGCAGGCAGCGCAGATCGACGCCATGATCGCCGGCGCCGAGCAGCGCTTCGGCGTGCCGCAGGTGCTCTTCAACAACGCCGCCGTGTTCGACCTGGCGCCGCTGCTGGAAAGCGACGAAGCCATGTACGAACGCCTGTTTGCCGTGAACGTCAAGGGCATGTTCTTCGTGATGCAGAAAGTGCTGGCGCGCATGGTCGCGCGCGAAATGCGTGGCGCTGTCATCAACATGGCTTCGCAGGCCGGCCGGCGCGGCGAGGCGCTGGTGGCGCACTACTGCGCCAGCAAGGCCGCCGTGATCAGCTATACGCAATCCGCGGCGCTGGCAATGGCGCCGCACGGCATCCGCGTCAACGGCATTTCGCCCGGCGTCATCGACACGCCGATGTGGCAGCACGTGGATGCGCTGTTCGCGCGCTACGAAGGCCTTGCCGCGGGCGAGAAAAAGAAGCAGGTGGGCCAGGCTGTGCCGCTGGGCTACATGGGCGCCCCGGCCGATATCGCGGGCGCGGCGGTGTTCCTGGCCAGCGACGAAGCCTCGTACATCACCGCGCAGACGCTCAATGTGGACGGCGGCAACGTCATGAGCTAATCTGGTGACTCGCCCATGGCCAGCACGACAACCCGCCGCCGCAACCTGCCCCGCCAACGCCAGCCGGAGCTGGAGCACGACTATTCGCGCAGCCCGTCCCTGGGCTACGAGCCGCCGGATACCGGCCTCATCCGCTGCCTGTCGCATGGTTTTCCGACACCGCTGGCCCGCTGGCACTATCACGACGAGTACGAACTGCACCTGATCGTCGCTTCGTCGGGCAAGGCTTTCGTGGGCGACTACATCGGCTACTTCCAGCCCGGCCACCTGGTGCTGACCGGCCCGCGCCTGCCGCACAACTGGATCTCGCTGGACCTGCCCGAGGGCGGCATCGAACTGCGCGACCTGGTGATCCAGTTCGCGTCCCAGCCGGTCGAGCAGGCCGCGGCGCACATTCCCGAAATGGCCGAGGTGTTGCCGCTGCTGGAGCGCGCGCGCCACGGCGTCGAATTCTTCGGCCTGTCCGAACGCGCGGCCGACCACTGGCACGAGATCAAGGGCAGCCATGGAATGGCGCGGCTGGGCGTCTTCTGCGAGTTCCTGGGCGAACTGGCGCGCTGCACCGACTACCGGCTGCTGTCGCATGCGCAGCTGCAAAGCGTGGACGACAACGCCCAGCTCGACCAGATCAACGCCATCGTCAGCCGCATCACCGACAACCTCTCGCAGCCCCTGTCGGCGGCCGACCTGGCTGCCGAGATGGGCATGACCGAAAGCCGGTTCTCGCGCTTCTTCCGGCGCGCCACCGGCAACACCTTCACCGATTTCGTCAACCTGGTGCGCATCAACCGCGCCTGCCAATTGCTGATGGAGTCCGACCGCTTCATCACCCACATCTGCTATGAGGTGGGCTTCAACAACGTCGCCAACTTCAACCGCCGCTTCCTCGACATCAAGGGCATGACGCCCAGCGAGTTCCGCCGGCAGGTCGACAGCCGCTTCGGGCTGAAACACTGATCATGTATCTCGGAATCGATCTCGGCACTTCGGGTGTCAAGCTGGTCCTGCTCGAGGAAAGCCATCGCGTGGCGGCCGTCGCCGAAGCGCCGCTTCAGGTGTCGCGCCCGCAGCCGCTGTGGAGCGAGCAGGCGCCGCAGGACTGGTGGCGCGCGCTCGAGCGGGCGATGGGACAGCTGCGCGAGCAGGCGCCCGCCGCGTTGGCTGCGGTGCGCGCCATCGGCTTGTCCGGCCAGATGCACGGCGCGGTGCTGCTGGATGAGCGGCAGCATGTGCTGCGGCCCGCGATTCTCTGGAACGACGGCCGGGCCTTCGCCGAGTGCGCGGAGCTGGAACGCATCGAGCCACGCGCGCGCGCGATCACCGGCAACCTGGCGATGCCGGGTTTCACCGCGCCCAAGTTGCTGTGGCTGCGCCGTCACGAGCCCGGCCTGTTCGCGCAGGTGCGGCAAGTCCTGTTGCCCAAGGACTGGCTGCGCCTGCAATTGACCGGCGACGCGGCGAGCGATATGTCGGACGCTTCCGGGACACTGTGGCTGGACGTTGCGGCGCGGCGCTGGAGCGAAGCCATGCTTACCGCCTGCGGCCTGGGGTTGGAGCACATGCCGCGGCTGCTCGAAGGCAGCGAGCCGAGCGGGCAATTGCGCGGCGAACTGGCGCAGGCCTGGGGGCTGCGCCCCGGGGTCGTCGTCGCGGGCGGCGCCGGTGACAACGCGGCCAGCGCGGTGGGTGTGGGCGCGGTGCGCGGCGGGCAGGGCTTTGTCTCGCTCGGAACCTCGGGCGTGATCTTCCTGGCCGGCGATGCTTTCCGGCCGGCGCCCGAGTTGGCGGTTCATGCCTTCGCCCACGCGCTGCCCGGCCGCTGGCACCAGATGACCGTGATGCTGAGCGCCGCCAGCGCCTTGACGTGGGTGGCGCGGCTGACGGGTTGCGACAGTGAGGCCCGGCTGCTGGAGGAGGTGGCGCAGCTCTCGCCTCGGCGACGGGCCCAGGCCCCGCTGTTCCTGCCCTACTTGAGTGGCGAGCGCACCCCGCACAACGACCCGCAAGCCAGCGGTGTCTTCACCGGTTTGCGGCCGGAGCACGGAAGGAGCGACCTTGGCTATTCGGTGTTGGAAGGTGTCGTGTTCGGGCTGAGGGACGGCTGGGACGCGATGCAGGCAGGCCGCGCGGAGCCGGATGCGCTCGCGCTGGTGGGCGGCGGCGCGCGCAGCGACCTTTGGGCGCAGCTGTTGGTATCCGGCCTGGGCTGTCCGCTGCGGCGGCACGAAGGCGCGCAGGCCGCGGCGGCGGTCGGCGCAGCCCGGTTGGGGTGGCTGGCCGCCGGCGGCGATGAGCGGCAGGTGTGCCTGGCGCCCGAGGGTGGGCGCCTGTTCGAGCCTGAACCTGGCGAGGCCGCGGTGCTGCAGCAGCGCCATGCGCTGTTCCGCCAGCTGTACCCGGCCCTGGCGCCGCAGTTCCAGCTGGCGGCGGGCTTGGCCGCATGAGCACTTCGCCGTATCGCGCCGCGGTGTTCGGCGAAATGCTGGTGGACCAGTTCGCTACCGGCCCGGTGGTTGGCGGCGCGCCCTTCAACGTGGCGCGCCATCTGGCTGCTTTCGGCCACGCGCCGCTGATGCTCAGCGCCGTCGGCCGCGACGACACCGCGCAACTGGTGATGGCGGAGTTCACGCGCTATGGCATGGAGCCAGACGGCGTGCAGATCGCCCCGCTGCATCCAACCGGAGTGGTGGACGTGGAGATGGCTGCCGATGGCGGCCACCGCTTCCACATCCGCAGCGATTGCGCCTGGGATGCGATCGAAGCCGGGCCGGCGCTGGCCGCCATGGCCGCGGTGGAACCGGGCGGCTGGCTCTACAGCGGCACCTTGGCTTTGCGCAGCCCCGTGTCGCGCGCCACCGGGCTGGCGCTGATGCGCGGACACGCGGGGCCGAAGTACCTGGACCTCAATTGGCGCGAAGGGCACGTGGCGCGCGAGGTCGCCCTGGAGGCGATCGGTCTGGCCGATGCGCTCAAGGTCAACGAGGAAGAGCTGGCCATGCTGTGCCAGTGGCTGGGCGGACAGGCTGCGGCGGCCTCGGTGGGCGAGGCTGCACGCTTCGTGCTCGAACGCGTCGCGTTGCGACTGTTGCTGGTGACGTGCGGGGCCGAGGGCTCGGTCGCGTTCGGTAGCGACGGCGCCCGCATCGCCGATGCTCCCGCCAAGCCAGGCGTGCAGGTGGTGGATACCGTGGGCGCGGGCGACTCGTTCTCGGCCGTGGTGTTGGCCGGTCTCCTGCGCGGCTGGGACATGGGGACGACGCTGCGCCGCGCCAACGATTTCGCCGGCCATATCTGCGAAGTCCGCGGCGCCGTGCCGGCGCAATTGGCCGCCTACGGCCCCTGGACCGAGAGCTGGTAGCCAGCCGACCGGTTCGCCATCGGCTGCGTCCTACGCGAGCTTGCGAGAGCACCGACAGCTGGGTCACGCCCGCGCGATAGGCTGAGGATTGCCCGGCGCACCGCCGGCGTATTCCCCAAGGAGCGCGAGATGACAACAGTTGCAGACGTGATGACCCGCGGCGTGCGGAGCATGTCCCCGTCCGATACCGTGGCCAAGGCCGCCCAGGCCATGGACGAACTCAATGTGGGCGTGATCCCGGTGTGTGAAGGCGGGAAGGTGGTGGGCATGGTGACCGACCGCGACATCGTCGTGCGGGGCATTGCGCAGGGAGGCGACATGAGGACGGCCAAGCTGGCCGACGTGATGAGCACCCATGTGCGGTGCGCGACCGAAGGCCAGGGCATCGACGAAATCCTGGGCCAGATGGGCGACACCCAGATTCGCCGCATGCCCGTGGTGGATGGCCAGCAGCGGCTGGTGGGCATCGTCTCGCTGGGCGATATCGCGAACAAGGATCCGGGCGACGAACTGGACGTCGCCGCCTCGCTGGCCGAGATCTCGTCGCCGGCGCAGCCGGACGAATCCGTGACGAAAAGCCGGATGAGCTGAGCCTGTTGCTATTAGCCGACTCGCGTGAAGATTTCACGCGCAGTTGTGAGCAAGGTCACAGCGGCAAAGCTCTGCGGTTCCTACACTCGAGGGTAAGAAAGGAGCCGCCATGCGATTTTCAGCCGCCATCCAACCCCAGCAGCCGCTGCGCATGCCCGCGGCTGCCGAACTGATCCGCCGGCTCGTTTCCGGCGAAATGGCGCAGCGCCCTCAGCCCGCGCCGGTGCGGGTTGAAGACCTGCCCGCCGATCTCGACCAGCGCGTTCGCCTGGTCGGTGAGTGGTAGGGCGGGTGGAAACCAAGCCGCCCCTGCCTCCGTTCACGCCCGAAACCGCCACCCAGAAGGTGCGCATGGCCGAAGATGCCTGGAATACCCGCGACCCCGATCGCGTGGTGCAGGTCTATACCGACGACACCCGTTGGCGCAACCGCGCTGAGTTTCCCGCCGGCCGCGAGCAGGTTCGCCAGTTCCTGCAGCGCAAATGGGCGCGCGAACTCGACTACCGCCTGATCGAGGAACTCTGGGCCTTCACCGGCGAGCGCATCGCCGTGCGCTTCGCCTACGAGTGGCATGACGACTCGGGGCATTGGTACCGCAGCTACGGCAACGAGAACTGGGAGTTCACCGCCCAGGGCCTGATGTCGCGGCGCTTTGCGAGCATCAACGACCTGCCCATCGCCCAGGCGGACCGCAAGTTCCACTGGCCGCTGGGGCGCCGGCCCGACGACCATCCGGGATTGAGCGAACTCGGGCTCTGAGTGCGCAGCGGCTCCGGGGCCGCGCACCAATCTGGCACAGCCGTTGCTTGACCGGTGCATGCACGCCGACGCCCTGCAGTTGCCGAACACCGCGAGCCTGCCCACCGGGCCGGCGTCGCAGCCGCTTTGGCAGCACCAACTCGGCCTGCTGCTCGAATCCACCGGCGAAGGTATTTTCGGCATCGACCTGGGCGGCCATTGCGTGTTCATCAACCGCGCCGGCGCCCGCATGCTGGGGTTCGAGCCGGCCGACGTGCTGGGCCGCAACATGCACGAGTTGACCCATCACTCGCATGCCGACGGCAGCCGCTACCCGGACACCGACTGCCCGATCTTCAACGCCTTCCGCCAGGGCTTGCCGTGCCGCATCGACACCGAGGTGTTCTGGCGGCGCGACCGCAGCCACTTTGCGGTGGAGTATTCCAGCCACCCGATCATGGACGGCAGCACGGTGCGCGGCGCCGTGATCACGTTCGTCGATATCACCGAGCGCAAGCGCGCCGCCGACGCCCTGCAAAAGGCGAAGTCGGAACTGGAACTGCGGGTCGTCGAGCGCACCCGCGAACTGTCCGAGGCGCTGGCGCAGCAGCGCGAGCTGGCGGCCTATTCCGAGAAGGTGCGCGAGGAAGAGCGCACCCGGATCGCCCGCGAGGTGCACGACGAGCTGGGCAGCCTGCTGGTGGCGCTGAAGATGGACGTGAACTGGCTCGACAAGCGGCTCTCCGAGCAGCAAAACCGCGCTGCGGATGCCGCGCAGGCCATGCGCGAGCGGATGCGCTGCAAGTGCCAGAACATGAGCCGGCTGATCGAAAGCGCCGTGGACAACGTGGGACGCATCATCACCGACCTGCGCCCCAGCATCCTCGATCACCAGGGCTTGTGGGCGGCGCTTGAATGGCAGGCCCATGAATTCGTGGAGTCGGCCGAACTGGAACTCGAGTGGGACCTGCAGGCAGGCAGCACGCCGGCGCTGCCCGAGCCGGCCGCCATGGCCGTCTTCCGGATCTTCCAGGAGATGCTCAGCAACATCGGCCGCCATGCGCAGGCCAGCCGCGTTGCGGTGCGCATCGCGGCCGACGGCGAGCGCGTGCGCATCACGGTGGAAGACAACGGCAACGGCGCCTCGCCGGAGGCCTTCGAAGCCGCCACGGCCTACGGCGTGATGGGCATGCGCGAGCGCGCCCGCCACCTCGGCGGGCATATCGCCATCGCCAGCGAAGTCGGCCATGGGTCGGCGTTCACGCTGGTCCTGCCCCTATGACCGGCCCGATCCGCGTCCTGCTGGGAGATGACCACCGCATCGTGCGAGAGGGCTTGAAGCAGGTGCTGGCCGACGCCCCCGACATCGAGGTGCGGGCCGAAGCCACCAGCGGCCCGGAGGTGATGGAAAAGGTGGCGGCGCTGGGCGGCCACCTGGGCTTCGATGTGGTCCTGCTGGACATCGCCATGCCCGGGCGCGACGGCCTGGACGTGTTGCAGGAACTGCGCAAGGCCTGGCCGAAGCTGCCGGTGTTGATGCTCAGCACCTACCCCGAGAGGCAATACGCGGTGCGGTGCATCAAGCTGGGAGCCGCCGGTTACCTGAACAAGAGCGCCGACCCGGACGACATGGTGGGCGCCGTGCGCAAGGTCGCCGCCGGCGGTGTCTTCGTCACGCCCAGTACCGCGGAAGCCCTGGCGGCCGCGGTGGGCGGTGCCAGCGCCAGAAAGGGGCCCGAAGCCCTGTCGCATCGCGAACACCAGGTGTTCCGGCTCCTCACTTCGGGGCATAGCGTGAGCGAGATTGGTGCGCAACTGCAGCTTGCGCCCAATACCGTGAGCACCTACCGGGCGCGCATCCTGGAAAAAACCAGCACCAAGAACGACGTCGAGCTGGCGCTGTACGCCGAAAGGCACGGCAAGGGCGGCTGAAACGCGCGTCTTGTAGTGGAAGCCCTACAAGGCTTCGAAGCTTGGTGAGTGATTTCTCCCGGGGACCGTGCGCCGGCCGCGAACGGGCGCAACGCTTGCAACGTCCCGGGCACTCATTTCAACAAGGTGCCCCATGTCCAAGCCCCACGACGCCTACGATGCCGACCGCCCATTGATGCTGCGCTGCGCCTGCGGGCAGGACCACGCGCCCGGTGAACACGGCCGGGCCCCCGCCAGCCAGCAGGAGCTGTCGCATGACTTCATGGAAGCCAGCCTGATGAAGGCGCTGTTCCCTGTCGACAGCGTGCGCCGCGGCTTCCTCAAGGCAGTGGGAGCCAACACAGCGCGCGCCGCCATCGCATCCGTGCTGCCGCTCCAGGCAATGCAGGCCATGGCGCAGGAAAAGGGCGCGCTGGAGAAGAAGGACCTGAAGATCGGCTTCATCGCCATCACCTGCGCCACGCCGCTGATCATGGCGGCGCCGCTGGGCTTCTACCAGCAGCAGGGCCTGAACGTGCAATTGAACAAGACGGCGGGCTGGGCCCTGATCCGCGACAAGATGCTGAACAAGGAGCACGACGCAAGCCACTTCCTGTCGCCCATGCCACTGGCGATCTCCATGGGGCTGGGCTCGACCCAGGTGCCGATGAACGTGGCGACCATCCAGAACACCAACGGCCAGGCCATCACGCTGCACGTCAAGCACAAGGACAAGCGCGACCCCAAGAGCTGGAAGGGCTTCAAGTTCGCGGTGCCGTTCGAGTACAGCATGCACAACTTCCTGCTGCGCTACTACCTGGCGGAAAACGGCATCAACCCGGACACCGACGTGCAGATCCGCGTCACCCCGCCGCCGGAGATGGTGGCCAACCTGCGCGCTGGCAACATCGACGGCTTCCTGGGCCCGGATCCGTTCAACCAGCGCGCGGTGTACGACGAAGTGGGCTTCATCCACATCCTGTCCAAGGAAATCTGGGACGGCCATCCTTGCTGCGCCTTCGGCGTCAGCGAGGAATTCATCAAGCAGAACCCGAACACCTTCGCGGCCCTGTACCGCGCCATCATCACCTCCTCGTTCATGGCCAGCCAGCCCAAGGACCGCGAGCTGATCGCCAAGGTGATCGCACCCACGCAGTACCTGAACCAGCCCGAAACCGTGCTCACCCAGGTGCTGACCGGCAAGTTCGCCGACGGCCTGGGCAACATCCGGAACGTGCCCGATCGCGCCAATTTCGACCCGGTGCCCTGGCAGAGCATGGCGATCTGGATGCTCACGCAAATGAAGCGCTGGGGCTACGTGAAGGGCGACGTCAACTACAAGCAGATCGCCGAGCGCGTGTTCATGCTGGCCGACGCCAAGAAACAGATGGCCGCGGCGGGATGGAAGGCCCCGGACGGGACGGGCAAGAAATTCAAGGTGATGGGCAAGGAGTTCGACCCCGCCAAGCCCGACGAGTACGTCAAGAGCTTCGCCATCAACAAGATGAGCCCGGCGTGAAATCCCTGAACGTCAAGGCGGCGCTGGTGTCGCTGCTGCTGCTGGCCTTGTTCCTGGGCATCTGGCACGCGGCCACGCGGCCGGCCGCGGGCTCCGTCACGACCAGCGCGGTGGCGGCGGAGCAGGCCGAATACAACAAGATGATGGGCAAGGATGCGGGCAGCGGCAAGATCACCGGCTTTCCGACGCTCGGCCAGATGGGCTCCACTGTGATCAAGCAGCTGAGCGACCCGTTCTACGACAACGGCCCCAACGACAAGGGCATCGCGATCCAGCTGGGGCATTCGCTGCTGCGCGTGGGACTGGGCTTCCTGCTGGCTTGCGCGGTGGCGATTCCCCTCGGGTTCGTGATCGGCATGTCGCCGTTGTTGCAGAAGGCGTTCGACCCGTTCATCCAGGTGCTCAAGCCGATCTCGCCGCTGGCCTGGATGCCGCTGGCGCTGTACACGATCAAGGACTCGTCGATCTCGGGCGTGTTCGTGATCTTCATCTGCTCGGTCTGGCCGATGCTGATCAACACGGCGTTCGGCGTCGCTTCGGTCAAGCGCGAGTGGCTCAACGTCGCCAGCACGCTGCAGGTCAAACCGATGCGCAGGGCGTTCCGGGTCATCCTGCCGGCCGCCGCGCCGACGATCCTCACCGGCATGCGGATCAGCATGGGCATCGCCTGGCTGGTCATCGTGGCGGCCGAAATGCTGGTGGGCGGCACCGGCATCGGCTACTTCGTCTGGAACGAATGGAACAACCTGTCGCTGACCAACGTGATCTTCGCCATCCTGGTGATCGGCGTCGTCGGCATGCTGCTGGACCTGGCGTTCGCGCAGTTCCAGAAGTGGGTGACTTATGTTGAATGACATAGGTTCTGTCATCCCGGGCTTGACCCGGGATCCACGCAGCGCTGGCGAACCACCATGGATTGCGGGTCAAGCCCGCAATGACAGGGTCGGCTTTCTCAAAATCGAAGGCCTGTCGAAATCGTTCGTGCCCGGCAAACCGGTGTTCGCCGACGTCTCGTTCGCCCTGGACAAAGGCGAGTTCGTCTGCATCATCGGTCATTCCGGCTGCGGCAAGACGACCATCCTCAACGTGCTGGCGGGCCTGGACACCGCCAGTTCCGGCCACGTGTTCATGGACGGCCGCGAAGTGACCGAGCCCGGCCTGGAACGCGGCGTGGTGTTCCAGAGCCATGCGCTGATGCCCTGGCTCACCGTGCGCAAGAACATCGCCTTCGCGGTCGAATCGCGCTGGCCGGATTGGCCGCGCGCCCAGGTCAATGAGCATGTGGAGAGGTTTGTTGCGATGGTCGGCCTTTCGCCCGCCATCGACAAGAAGCCGTCCCAGCTCTCGGGCGGCATGAAGCAGCGCGTGGGCATCGCCCGTGCCTTCGCGATCCAGCCCAAGATGCTGCTGCTGGACGAGCCTTTCGGCGCGCTGGATGCGCTTACTCGCGGCACCATTCAGGATGAGCTGATGGCGATCGTGCGCCAGACCCGCCAGACCGTCTTCATGATCACCCACGACGTGGACGAGGCCATTCTCCTGGCCGACCGCATCCTGCTCATGAGCAACGGCACCGAACATGCCGGGGGCTATACGCCCGGCGGCATCGCCGAGGTGGTGGTGAACACGCTGGCGCGCGACCGCACCCGCGCCGGCCTGCACCACCTGCCCGGCTACTACGAACTGCGCAACCACATCGTCGATTTCCTCGTCACCCGTGCCCACGCCGGCACACTGAAAAACCTCTCTGGAGCAACACCATGAACCGCAACGACGTCACCGAAAAAATCATCGCCGCCAAGGTCTCGAAAGGCCTGAACTGGGCCGACGTGGCCGCCAAGGTCGGCCTTTCCAAGGAATGGGTCACCGCCGCCTGCCTGGGCCAGATGACGCTCAACAGCGAACAGGCGAAGGTGGTGGGCGAAATCTTCGCGCTGACCGAGGAAGAGCAGAAATGGCTCAAGGTCGTGCCGTACAAGGGTTCGCTGGCCACCCAGGTGCCGACCGACCCGCTGATCTACCGCTGGTACGAGATCGTCAACGTCTATGGAACGACCATCAAGGAATTGATCCACGAGGAGTTCGGCGACGGCATCATGAGCGCGATCGACTTCTCCATGGACATCGCCCGCGAGCCGGATCCCAAGGGCGACCGCGTGCACGTCGTGCTGTCCGGCAAGTTCCTGCCGTACAAGAGCTACTGAGCGGCAAAAAAAAGAGGGCGCGCGGCGCCCTCGGTAGCGGCGGTTCGGGCTTAGCGCTCGCTGCTGTTCCCGCTGATGTTGCTGCTGCCGTTGTTCAGGTTGCTGCTGTTGCTGGCGCGCGAACGGTTGCTTTCGCTGCGGGCCTGGCCACCCTTGCGGCCGGCTTCACGAGCTTCTTCCGAAGTGAACTCATGAGCCGTGCCCTTCTCGTGGGCAGCCCGGCCGCCTTCGCTGGCGATCTGGCGCTGGCGCTGCGGGTCCATCGACGCGAAGCCACGGTTGGACTTGCCCTTCTTGTTTTCCTGGTTGCCTTGGCTGTTGGATTCCATTTGGATCTCCCTTAATTGAGCGGTGGGTAAAAAATGGCGGCATAGTGCTTGACCACCCCTCGATTGAGCGTTCATCACGCTTGCCCGCTCGTCAGGTAGAAATGCTGGCCTCTGTAGGACGAAGCCTTGCCCGGTTACGATTGGTTGCTATGAATTCAATAGCACAACCGGAGCAAGCCGCGCCAGCAGCGCCGCCGCTCCGGGCGGTTCTTTCACGGGTTGCGAGCTCTCCGTGAGGCTCGCAACAAGGCGCGAGAGCTGCGCGCCGGAGGGTTGGACCGGCCCGAAGAAGCGCGCATTGGAACCTTGCGCAATCAGCAGCGTGGGGAAGGTTTCGATGTCGATGTCGCCCATCGCTTGCGCTTCATCTTCGACGTCGACCCACGCGAAGCGCAGGCCGGGGTTGGCCGCCGCGGCCTGGTTGAAGATGTCGCGCCATTCGCGGCACACGCCGCACCACTGCGCGCACAAGCAGATCACCCACCACTGGTCGTTCATCAGGAATATGTTACCCAGGATGCGTATTCCGTGTCCTCGAGATGGGGGATCGCGTTGTAGGCCACCAGCATGTGGCGCTTGGGTGTGAAGGCGAACTCGGTGATGGAGCTGTTGCGGATGCGCAGGTTCAGCTCGATGGTCGCTTCCGCGCTGGTGCCCAAGACATGGCCGACGGCGGTGGAGATCGGGCCGCCGCTGGTCACGATCAATACGTTCTTGCCGTAGTGGTTGGCGCGCACGTGATCCAGCGCGCTGGAAACACCGGTGACGAAATCGTTGTAGCTGGGCATGCCCTTGGGGCTCACCACGCCCGCCATCCATTGCGCCAGGCCGTCGCGCAGCAGCCGGAAGTGATGCCGGTACATCTCGGGCGAAGTCGGCTTTTCCAGCTTGTGCGGATGCACGGTCGCGATCACGGCCTCGCTGTCGTATTCGTTCAGGCCCTCCCACGACAGGTGCTCTCCCTCGTGGTTCATGCCGCGCAGGATGCCCTCCAGCGTCTGCTTGTGGCGGCGCAGCGTGCCCGCGATCAGGCCGTCGAAGTGGATGCCCTTGCGGGCGAAATACTCGCCCAGGCGAACGCTCTGCTTGTGGCCGAGGTCGCTGAGCTGGTCATAGTCGTCGGCCCCGAAGGATGCCTGCCCGTGCCGAACCAGATAGAGGGTTCCCATGCGAGGCATTCTGGCCGCCCCCGCGCGGGCGCGAAGTCGCCCCCGCGACCGGGAGCTACGAAGGTGACAGCACGCGCGCAAACATGGCACTGTCGACATTGCCGCCGGTGAGCGCCACACCGACACTGCGCCCCTGCCAGCGAGCCTGCTGTTGCATCGCGGCAGCCAGTCCGGCGGCGCCGGCGCCCTCGGCGACGTTGTGGGTGTCGGCGAAAAGCACGCGCATCGCGTAGGCCACTTCCTCGTCGCTCACCGCCACGACATCCTCTGCCTGCGCCAGCACGACCTGGAGCGCTTCCTCGTCGGCGATGCGGCAGGCCATGCCGTCCGCGAGCAAGGTGGTGACCGGCGCCGCCACCACTCGACGCGCACGGAACGAATCGAGGTAACTGGTGGCGTGCGAAGAGACCACCCCGATCAGCGCCGAGCGCGCTCCGGTGTAGGCGCGGGCGGCCGCGGCGGCGCAAAAGCCCGAACCCTGGCCGATCGGCACGAACACCACCTCAGGCTCTTCGCCTCGCGCGAAGCTTTCGAAAAATTCGATCCAGTAGGTCATCACACCCCGGATCAGGTCGCGGTGGAAGGACGGCACCATGTGCAGCCTGCGTTCGGCTGCCAGAGAAATTGCGTGTTCGCGCGCGGCCTGGAAGTCGTCGCCGTGCTCGATCAGGTCCGCGCCCAGGGCGCGCATCGCCGCGTTCTTCTCGACCGAATTGCCATGCGGCACCACGATGGTCGCCGCCAGGCCGTACTTGCGGGCACCGAAGCCGACCGACTGGCCGTGGTTGCCGCGGGTGGCCGTGATGACACCGGTGGCGCCGCCGGCCTGCGCCAAGCCGGCGAAATAGGTCAGGCCGCCGCGCACCTTGAACGCACCGGCGGGCGTGTGGTTCTCGTGCTTGACCCACACCTTCATGCCCAACCGGCCGCCCAGCAGCGGCCAGGCGTATTGCGGCGTGGGCGGCATCACCGCGTACACCGTGCGTTGGGCGGCTTCGACTTCTTCGCGCTTGAAGATCATGTCGCCGCTGTCCATCAGGCGCCCGCCGATTGCAGCGTCACGACGCCCTTGGGCGTTGTCAGCGTGGCGACCAGATTCGGCGGCCCTTGCTCGGCCGTCACGCCTTCCAGCCCGATCGCGCTGTGGGCCGCCTGCAAGTCTTCCAGGCGCGGGTGGCTCACGTGCAGCGACTCCAAGGCCAGGCCCGCGTGGGCCATGGTGTCGGCGGGATGGGTGTCGCCCCATTCGATCAAGGTGGGCAGGCCCCCATAGAACAGCCGCTGGCCGTCGCCACGCACGCTGATCTGCCAGCGCAGCAATCCTTCCGGCGTGGGCCGTTCCGCCTGCACCAGCGGCCCACGTTCGATGCCCAGGCGGTGCAAGGCCTTGGCGGCGCCGGCCGCGTCGGCCGTGCGGGCCACGAAATGCACCAGCCGCGGCTGCTGGCTGACCGCCAGCTGCAACGCCGGGTCGTCCAGGTCGAACCAGCGGCTGCGGCCCGGCGCCTTGGCTTGCGGGTTGATGGCGATGATCTCGACGTAGGCGCGCGGAAAGCGGTCGGTCGAAATCCGCAGCAGCCGGTTGTGCGTGCCCATGAGCGCGTGTTCGCCGCCGGCGCGCGGGGTCACGCCCAGCGTGGCCTCGCACCACTGCACACCCTGGTCCAGCGTCTGCGCGGCCACGACGAGATGGTCGATGTGCGACGCGACCGTCACAGCGTCACGCTTCCGGTGATGCAGGTCGCCGATTCCCCGCCTACCCAGATCTGCCCGGCGGCGTCGCGTTCGATATGGACGCGCCCGGCCCGGTCCAGGCACACGCCCTGGGCCGCCAAGTAGCGCTCGGGCATGCGGTTCTGATCGATCAGCCATTGCGCGAGGCCGGCGTTCAGGCTGCCGGTGACGGGATCTTCCGGGATGCCGGCTGCTGCCGCGAAAGCGCGCACCTCCAGGTTCGGGCCCGTGGCCTGCTCCGGATAGATCGCGGCAACGCCCACCTTGTGGCCCAGGTTCTTCAGTTGCATGTGGTTCGGGGAGAGATTGAGCACTGTCTGTGGGCTGTCCAGCAACAGGGTGAACCAGGCGGGGCCGTTGTCCAGGATTTGCGCGGCGACGACCTGGCTGGCTTGCACGCCGAGCGCGGAGGCGACCTGCGCCAGCACCGCGGGGCTGGGCGCGCTTTGTTTGAGCGGCGGCGCGGCGAATGCCAGGCGCGCGCCGTCGCGCCGCAGTTTCACCAATCCCGCCTTGCACTCCTGCACGATGAATTCACGGCCGCGCGGCTTGCCGCCGGCTTCCAGCCAGGCGTGGCAGCTGCCCAGCGTGGGATGGCCCGCGAACGGCAACTCGCCGCCGGGCGTGAAGATGCGCACCCGGTAGTCGGCCGAATCGCTTTCGGGCGGCAGCAGGAACGTGGTCTCCGACAAGTTGGTCCAGCGCGCGAAATGCTGCATCTCTTCGTCGGACAAGCCGGTTCCGTGCAGCACCACGGCCAGCGGGTTGCCGCGGTATGCGGTCGCGGTGAAGACGTCGACCTGCTTGAAGTTGCGCTGTTGCATGGCGAGCTTTCAGGAAAGGGGAAGGTCGAGCACGCCGCGCGAGGCGGGGTGCGCCAGGATGCCCTGGTACCAGCGCTCCAGGTGCGGCCGGGCCGCGCGCTCCAGCGGCAGCCCGTACCAGCGATGGGTTTCGCAGGCGATCGGGATGTCGGCCATCGTGAAACTGCCGCCGGCCATGAACGGCCGCTGCGCAAGGTGCGCGTCGACGACGTTGAGCAACGGCTCCATCGCCGCAACCGATTGCGCGATGAGGTCCTGGCTGCGCTTGTCGGCCGGCGCGCGCACCAACTGGATGAATGCGGTACGGCCGGCCGGGCTCACGGTGGTTTGCTGCCAGTCCATCCAGCGCTCGGCTTCGAAGCGGGCAGGCAGGCTGTCCGGGTACAACCTGCCCGGCGAATGCTTGGCGCACAGGTAGCGGACGATGACGTTGGATTCCCAGAGCGTGAAGCCGTCGTCTTCGATCAGCGGCACCAGGCCGTTCGGGTTGCGCGCCAGGTATTCCGGCGTCTTGTTGATTCCGTAGTCGAGCCCGGCATCGGTGCGCTCGAACGGAATCTCCAGCCACCGCGCCGCCAGCACGGCCTTGCGCACGTTGATCGATGAGAGCCGTCCCCAGATTTTCAGCATGATTGCCTCAGCGCTTGTCCAGTTGCTCGCGAATCGCCGCGGCCAGCGCCGCGATCCCGGTATCGATCTGCTCGACGCTCGCCGTCACGAACGACAGGCGCAGGCAGCGCGGATCGGGCTGCCCGGCGTAGAACGGCGCGCCGGGGACGAAAGCAACACCCTTGTCCACCGCCTTGGGCAGCAGGTCGATCGCATTCAGCCCTTGCGGCAGGCGCGCCCACAGGAACATGCCGCCGTCCGGTGTGTTCCATTGAACGCCGAGTCCTTGCATCTCCCGTTGTAGCGCAGCCAGCATGGCATCGCGTTGCGACTTGTAAAGCGCGCGGATCGTCGGCACGTGACGATCCAGGAAACCGTCCTTCATCACTTCCGCCACCATCCGCTGGTTGAAGCCGGGGCTGTGCAGGTCGGCGGCCTGCTTGGCCTGCAGCAGCTTGGGATAAAGCGCCTTGGGCGCCACGACGAACCCCAGGCGCAGGCCGGGCGCCAGCACCTTGGAGAACGAGCCGAGGTAGACGCAGCCTTCGGGGTTGCGCGCCGTCAAGGGCAGCGGTGGCGGCGCGTCGAACCACAGGTCGCCATAAGGGTTGTCTTCGACGATCGGCAGGCCCAGTTCCGCCGCGCGCCGCGTCAGGGCGGCCCGGCGGCGTTCCGTCATCGTGCGGCCGGTGGGGTTCTGGAAGTTGGGCAGCACATACAGGAAGCGGGCGGTGTTCACCGAAGTGCCGCCCTGCATGTCGGCGCAGGCCTTGTCGGCCAGGTCGTTGACGTCCACGCCTTCCTCGTCGCTGGCCACGCTGACAACCTCCGGCTCCATCGGCGTGAAGGCCTGCAGCGCGCCCAGGTAGGTCGGCGTTTCCACCAGGACGCGCGAGCCCGCGTCGATCAGGATCTTGGCGACCAGGTCAAGGCCCTGCTGCGAACCCGTCGTGATCAGGATCTGCGCCGGGTCCACCTTCCAAGGCAGCATGGCGGCGACCATCTCGAGCAGCGGCGCATAGCCCTCGCTGGCCGCGTATTGCAAGGCGCCGGGACCGTCGTCGTGCAACACCTTGTCGCAGGCGGCGGCAAATTCGCCGATCGGGAAAGTCTTGGGCGACGGCAGGCCCCCGGCAAAGCTGATGATGCCGGGCCGCTCGGTCACCTTGAGAATCTCGCGGATGACCGAAGGGTTCATCTTCTCGGCGCGGCGCGCCAGCACCCATTGCGTGTGGTGCAGGTCGTTCAATTTCATGGCTTTCTCCGATTTGTTCAGGTGAGGGCGCGTACCGGCATTTTCTTGCCGATGAACACGACGGCGATCACGGCGACCGCAAATCCCAGCGTCAGCGCATCCAGGGTTTCGCCCAGCAGCGGGACGGCGAACAGCATGCCCAGGAAAGGCTGGATCAATTGCACCTGGCTCACGCGCACTGTGCCACCCAGGGCCAGGCCGCGGTACCAGGCAAAGAAACCCAGCCACATCGAGAACACGGCCACATAGGCAAAGCCCCACCAGGCGGTGGCTTGCAGCGATGTTTCGGGCCGGGTGACCAGCGCGACAGGCGCCGTCAGCGGCAGCGCAATCACCAGCGCCCAGCAGATCACGTGCTCGGCCCGCATGCGCTGCGACAGCCGCGCGCCCCAACCGTAGCCGACCGCGGCGCAAGCCATCGCGCCGAGCAGCAGCGCGTCGGCCGGCTGGATGGACAGGCCCGCGCGGCCGGAGCGCAGCACGGCGAAACCGATCACCAGCGCGCTGCCGGCGGCAGCGCAGGCCCAGAAGCCGGCGGAAGGACGTTGCCGGTGCAGCCAGGCGCCGACAGCGGCCGTGGCCAGCGGCAAGACGCCGACGATCACGCTGGCGTGCACGGCTTCGACGTAACGCATCGCCACCGACGTCAGCAGCGGGAAGCCGAACACCACCCCGGCGGACGTGATGGCCAGCGGCAGCCAGTCCTCGCGTCGCGGCAGCGGCGCGCGCGTGGCGAGCAGGAAGAAAGCGGACAGCACCGCCGCGACGACGGCGCGGCCCAGCGCGATGAACACGCCCGACATCTGCGGCGCCTCGGGCGTGCCCACGGCCAGTCGTGTCATCGGCAGCGTCAGCGCGAAGATCGTGACGCCGAGCGCGCCCAACCACAGGCCCTTGGCTTCGTGCGGCTTCATGCAGGGGTTTCCGGTAAGGGGACTTGCCAGTTCATGAGGACCACTGTAATCTTTCCGATCAATACACGAGCAGTACAGTTGGCCAGTTCAGTTGGATATCTGTACTGCCTCGCTTGGCAATACACAAAGGAAGTCCCGCGCATGCTGATGAAAGCCTCGTCCCAATCGCTGACCGAGCAGCTGTCGGGCCGCTTCGCCCAGCGCATCCGTGACCGGCTGCTGGCGCCGGGAGCGCGCCTGCCGTCCGTACGCCAGTGCGCGGAACAGCACGAGGTGAGTCCCTCGACGGTCGTCGCCGCCTACGACCAGTTGCTGGCACAGGGGTTGGTGGAAGCGCGCAAGAACCGCGGCTTCTTCGTGCGTGAAAGCCGCGCCGAAGCGGCACCCGTGGCGGCGGAGGCCGCGGCGAAGGGCCAAGCCGCGACCGCATGGACCACGGCTACCGGCTTCGCCGGCACGCGCAGCCACGCGCCGATCGACGCGACGGCCCTTATCCGGGGGATGTTCCACAAAGTGAGCAACAAGCCGCAGCCCGGCATGGGCGTGTTTCCGCCGGAGTGGCTGGAGTCGACCTTCATGCCCGCGGCGGTGCGCAAGGTGACGAGCACCCGCGCACTGCAGGAGTTCTCGCTGCAGTACGGCGAACCCAAGGGCGACAGCGGGCTGCGCCGCGCGCTGTCGAAGAAGCTCGCGACCTTGTCGGTACATGCCACGCCGGAAAACATCATCACCACCGTCGGCGCCACCCACGCGCTGGACATCGTCAGCCGCACCTTGTTGCGGGCGGGCGACCCGGTGATGGTGGAAGAGCCGGGCTGGGCGGTGGAGTTCGCGCGCCTCACGGCACTGGGCATGCGCCTTTTGCCGGTGCCGCGCCGCCCCGATGGGCCGGACCTGGAAGTGATGGCGCGGTATTGCGAAGTGCACAAGCCGAAGCTGTACGTCAGCGTGAGCGTCTTCCACAACCCGACCGGCTATTGCCTGTCGCCGGGCAGCGCGCACCGCGTGCTGCAATTGGCCAACCAGCACAACTTCCACATCGTCGAGGACGACACCTACAGCCACATCGCGCCGGAACACGCGACCCGCCTGTGCGCGCTGGACGGCCTGCAGCGGACCATCCACGTCAGCGGCTTCGCCAAGATCCTCGCGCCGAACTGGCGGGTCGGCTTCCTGGCGGCGCATCCCTCATTGATCGAGCAGTTGCTCGACACCAAACTGCTGGGCACGTTGACGACGCCGGCCTTGCTGGAAAAGGCGCTGGCCCTGTGCATGGAGCAGGGCCAGTTGCGGCGGCACGCCGAGCGCATCAAGACGCGGCTCGGCGCGGCACGCAGCCGCAGCGTCAAGCTGGCGCTGAACGCGGGTTGCACATTTGCCGCGGAGCCGGCCGGCCTGTTCGGCTGGGTCGACACCGGCGTGGATACCGACGCGCTGGCGCAGCGCATGCTCGACGAGGGCTACCTGCTCGCGCCCGGCGGGCTGTTCCATGCCGAACGCAAGCCGAGCACGCTGATGCGCATCAATTTCGCGACCACGCAGGAAGCGGCGTTCTGGAAGAAGTATTCGGAGATCGTGAAGCGGATGTGAGCGGCGGGCCAGGCCGCGCTACAGCATCTCGTCGGGCGCCAGCGGGGCGATCAGCATGACCATGAGCTTCAGCTTCGTGCTGGCCTCCGGTTCGCTGTGCGCGTCCTTGAAGGCGGCGCCCGCGGGCGCCCGCCACACCACCTCGTCCTTGACCAGCTCGAGCCGGTAAGCGCCTTGCGCGAACGTCGCTTCGATCTTTCGCGCTGCCTGCTGCGACAGCGCGGCGCTGCGGATGAGCAACGCCACCTCGCTGTTCTTGCGTTGCGAACGCAAGTCGAGGTTCATGGAGCCGATCACCGCCAGCCGCTGGTCGATGATCACGGCCTTGGAATGCAGGCTGGCGCGCGAGGCACCGCTCTTGGATCCGCCGGCGCCCGCTCCCGAGCCGAACCCGCGAGCCGATCCCATGCCGCCCACGGTGCCCTCCTGGTCGGAGCGCATCTCGTACAACTCGACTCCCTGCGCCAGCAGGGCCTTGCGATAGCGCGCGTAGCCCGCATGGGCCGCGGGCGCGTCGTTCGAGGCCAGCGAGTTGGTCAGCACGCGGATGCGGACGCCCTTGGCGCGCAGCTGCCGGAACTGCTCCATCATCAGCTCGCCCGGCACGAAATAGGGCGAAACGATCAGCACATCCTGCCGCGCCTGCTGCATCAGGTGCAGCAGGCCGTCCACCACCGTCTCCCCGGCATCGACCTCGTCGTCGCCAGGGCCGATCTTGCCGGGCTCGTCGACCATCACCAGCGCGGGAGCCCAGGTCAGGGAAACGCGGCGTAAATCCATCGAAGGCCGCTCAGCGTTGGCCACCGCCGTCGGTGTGGCGTCCGGCAGGATCGCGGAGGTGAGAGTCGGCGCCGGCATGCTGGGAACAGCCGCGACCGGCGTTGCCGGTGCTTGCGAGGCATCGCCGTCCTGCGATGGCTTGGGCTTGCGCAATTTTTCCAGGTCCTCGGTGGAAACCAGGGCTTGCACGGGGTAGGCCAGTTCGTCGTTCCAGTACCGGTCGAAGCTGGCTGACATGACCCGCACGACCGGCCCGACGGCCAGCACTTCGAGATCGATGAAGTTGCTCTGGCCGTCGCCGCCGAAGTACGCATCGCCCAGGTTGCGCCCGCCGGTGATGCCCATGGCGTTGTCGGCGATGAACAGCTTGTTGTGCATGCGCTTCTGGACGCGCGCCATGTCGTTCAGCGAGGTGAAGATGCGCCCCACCAGGGAGCTGCGCGACCCTGACAAGGGATTGAAGAGGCGCATTTCCACGTTGGGCTCGACCGCCAGCCGCAGCACCTGGGTGTCCTGGCCCACGGTGTTGAAATCGTCCAGCAGGACGCGCACCCGCACGCCGCGCCGGGCAGCATCGCGCAGGTGCTGCAGCAATATTTCGGTGCTGGCATCGGCGTGGATGGCGTAGTACTGCAGGTCCAGGCTGCGCTGCGCGCCGTCGATCAGCGCGAGCCGGCTGCCGAACGCGGCGTCCACCGTGTCCAGGAGATTGAAGGCCGAATCGGTGCGCGCGCGCTCCTGCGCCTTGCGCTCCAGCACCAGGCGGCCCAGCGGGGTCTGGTCGGGTGCGTTGAAGGCTGTTGAAGTGGAACGTGCGACGTTGGGCGGCAAGCCGGCACAACCGGCTACTGCGATTGAAAGCGCCACGACCAGCAGCCACCGCAGCGCAACCGTCCAGGGCGAGCCGCAAGGGCCCGAAGAAGAGAACAACAGGCGCTGCATCATGGTGCAGTTACTCTACCGCTAGCGCTGCCGTGGCGTAACCCCTGCGAAGTCAGCCGCAGTCGCCAGTTGCTGCGGGACAAATGCTTACAGGCTGCCCAGGTCTTCCCAGCGCTCGAGCGCCGCCGTCAACTCGTTGTCGATCTGGCCACTGCGCTCCGACAGGCGGGCGGCTCGGGCCGCGTCGCTCGCGTAGAGGGAGCCGTCGGACAGCTCTTCATGTATCGCCCGCTGCTCCTGTTCCAGGCCCTCGATCAGGCCGGGCAGGGCCTCGAGTTCGCGCTGCTCCTTGTAGCTCAGTTTCTTGCGGGCCGGCGCCGCCGCGGCCGCAGCGGTCGGCGTGGGTTGCGCGCCGGCCTCCTTGGAAGCGGTGCGTGTGCCACCTGCGGGCGCCGCGGCCAGCGCAAGGGCCTGCGCGCGGCGGGACTGCGTCAGCCAGTCCTGCACACCGCCTTCGTATTCGCGCCACAAGCCATCGCCTTCGAACACGATCGTGCTGGTCACCACGTTGTCCAGGAACGCGCGGTCATGGCTCACCAGGAACACCGTGCCGTCGTAGTTCTGCAGCAAATCCTCCAGCAGCTCCAGGGTGTCGATGTCCAGGTCGTTGGTGGGCTCGTCCAGCACCAGCACATTGGCCGGCCGCGCGAACAGCCGCGCCAGCAGCAAGCGGTTGCGCTCGCCGCCCGAGAGCGAGCGCACCGGCGAGTTCGAGCGCGCGGGCGAAAACAGGAAGTCGCCGAGGTAGCTCTTGACGTGCTTGCGCTGGTTGCCGATCTCGATCCATTCGCTGCCGGGGCTGATGAAGTCTTCCAGCGTGGCGTCGAGGTCGAGCGCGTCGCGCATCTGGTCGAAGTAGGCCACCTGGAGGTTCGCGCCTTGCCGCACCTTGCCCTTGTCCGGCGCCAGTTCACCGAGGATCAACTTGAGCAGCGTGGTCTTGCCTGCGCCGTTGGGCCCCATCAGGCCGACCTTGTCGCCGCGCAGGATCGTCGCGCTGAAGTCCTGCACGATGAGCTTCGCGCCGGGCGCACCGGGCGGGCCGGCAGCATCGGGCGCGCCGTAGCGCATCGTCACGTGGCTCAGCTCGGCGACGATCTTGCCGCTCGGCCCACCCGAGTCGATCTCGAGCCGGACCTGGCCGAGCGCATCGCGCCGCGCCTGGCGCTGCGTGCGCAAGGCCTGCAGGCGCTGCACCCGCGCGACG
>JAQGMS010000077.1 GCA_028292245.1 Ramlibacter sp. | reverse complement strand
CGGCGGCGGTGCGCTCCAGCGGGCGTTGGCATAGGGCCGCAATTGATGCTCGTCGGCATAGCCCAGCCGATAGAGGATCGCGCTGCCATCCAGCGCGCCGGTGGCTTCGATATCGGCCAGCACCAATGCGGCCAGCGCAGGAGCCGCAACGGGCGCGGCGGCCGCCGGGACGTTCGGCCCGAAGTCGTAGAGCGTGGCGCGCACCGGCTTGTCCGGCAAGGCCGAACAGCCGGCCAGGCCGGCCGCAAGCGCGGCCAGTCCCAGCAAGGTTGCGAGCCGCCGCGTCATTTGCCCGCTCCCGGTGCCGTGAACCCGGTTTCGCCGGGACCCGGCGAAACCGGCCCCGTGCCGAAGATCAGCGACTGCGGGTTGTCGGTGATGGCGTTCGCGGTGCGTCCGAGTTGCCGCACGGCCCGCGAGGCATCCTCGGTCACCCGGTTGATGCGCGGCAACGTCGCCGAGTTGAACGAGTCGGCCGCGTGCGACAGCGCCTGCGTGCCATCGGCCAGGCGATCCATGGGACCGTCCTTCTCGTTGAGCCGCCTGGCGGTCTTGCCGAACTCGGCCACGGCGTCCTGGGCCTGGTCGGACGTCTTGCGCAGCGACGTGACGGCGGCGTCCGCGTTCTTCACGAAGGAGGGGATGTTGACCCGCTCCGGGCCCAATTGCGCGTCAAGAATGAAAGTCAGGCTGCTGGAAAGCTGGCTGAGGCTGGCCGCGGCCTGTCCCACGTTGTCCAGCGCGCTGGTCAGCCGTTTCTGGTTGTCGGGACCGAGCACGACGTTCAATTTGCTGCTCACCTGCTCGACCTGGTCCAGGATCTTTTCGCCCTTTTCCTGCAGCTTGGCCAACAGGCCGGGCCTGAGCGGAATGCGTGGCGGCGAGGCATCGTTGGGCACCAGCCGCGCGGCGGACTGGCCGGTGTCGTCCAGCTGCACGAACGACAGGCCGGTGACGCCCTGATAGCTGAGCGTGGCGAAAGTGCCCTGGTTCATCGGCGCAGCGCGATCGACTTCCAGGCGCATCAGCACATTGCCCTGGATCTTGGGGTCGAAGCCGACGGAGGCGACCTTGCCCACGTCCACGCCGCGGTATCGCACCGGCGCCTGCGACTGCAGGCCGGTGACGGTTTCGCGAGTGGAGATTTCGTAGATGTCGCGCTGCCCGGTCTCGCGCGAGAGCCAGGCGGCAAGTCCGATCAGCAGCGCGCTGATCACCAGCACAAAGATGCCGGCGGCCATCGCATGAGCTTTGTTTTCCATAAGGCTTCCTTTTTACACCGCAAACGGATACTCGCGCAGCAGTTCCATCGCCCGCTGGCCCCGCTCGCCGAGGAAAAAATCGTGGATGAACGGATGCTGGAACGCGATCACGTCCTTGGGCGCGGCCGCGACGATGACGCGGCGCTCGGCCAGCACCGCGATGCGGGTGGAAAGCTCGAACAGCGTGTCGAGGTCGTGCGTGACCATGACCACCGTCAGCTCCAGGTCGCGGTGCAGCGAGCGCAGCAAGGTGACGAAGCCGTCGGAGCTTTCCGGGTCGAGACCGGCCGTGGGCTCGTCCAGCAGCAGCAGCGGCGGATCCATGATGAGGGCGCGGGCCAGCGCGGCCCGCTTGATCATGCCGCCCGACAGGTCCGAGGGCATCTTGTCGGCGTCCTCGGGCTTCAGGCCCACCATCTGCAGCTTGACCATCGCCGCTTCGCGCACCAGCGCGGGCGGCAGCGTCTTGAGCTCGCGCAGCGGGAAGGCGATGTTCTCCAGCACGCTGAAGGCGGAGAACAGCGCGCCGTGCTGGAACAGCATGCCGATGCGGCTGGCCGCGCCTTTCAGGCTCATTTGCCCCACCGGCTGCCCCAGCACGAAGACTTCGCCCTTGGCCGGCCGTTCCAGCCCCAGGATCTGCCGCAGCAGCACCGTCTTGCCGGTGCCGGAACCGCCGACCAGCGACAGCACTTCACCGCGCTGCACGGCCATGTCCAGGTCCTCATGCACCACGAACCGCTTCTCCGGCGTGCTGAACACCGTCCACAGCTTGCGGATTTCGACCATCGGCGCGTCGTCGGCCGGCAGGCCGGCGGGTGTCGGCTGCGTCGCCCTCATATCCCGACGTCCTTGAACAGCACGGCGAACAGCGCGTCCACCAGGATCACGATGGTGATCGAGGTCACGACCGAAGCCGTCGTGCCCTCGCCCAGGCTTTGCGTGTTGGGTTTCACCCGCAGGCCGAAATGGCAACCGATCAGCGCGATCAGGATGCCGAACACTACCGACTTGGTGCTGGCCAGGCCCAGGTTGCCGGGGCTGACGGCCTGCGGCAGCGCATTGAGGAAGAACGTGGGCGTGATACCCAGCGAGATGTCGGCGGCCAGCATGCCGCCGGCCAGCGCGCACAAGGTGGTCCATACGCTGATCAGCGGCATCGCCACGGCCAGCGCCATCGCCCGCGGCATCACCAGCCGGAAGCTGTGCGAGATGCCCATCACCCGCATTGCATCGAGCTCGTCGGTGACCCGCATGACGCCGATCTGGGCGGTGATGGCCGAGCCGGAGCGGCCGGCAATCAGGATCGCGGCCAGCATCGGCCCGAGCTCCCGGATCAACGCGATGCCCAGGATGTTGACGATATAGGCGTCGGCGCCGAACTGCCGCAGTTGCTGCGACGTGAGGTAGGCCAGCACCACGCCGATCAGGAAGCCCACCAGCGCCGTGATCGGCAGGGCGGTGGCGCCGATGCGGTACATGTGGCCCGACAGGTCGCGCCACGGGCCCTCGTGCGGCGCCCGCGCCAGCGTCCCGAGGTTCAGCGCCAGCTGGCCGATCAGCCGCACGAAGGACCTGAGGTGGCCGAAGACCCGCAGCAACCCGGCGCCCAGCGCCAGGTACGCCTGCATCCAGCTGGTCTTCTTGCGAGGCGGCGGCTGTACGGTGAAGCGGGCCACCCGCTCCAGCACGGCGCGCTGCGCCGGCAGCAGCTCCAGTTGGGTGGGCCATTGCCCGCCCCAGTGGTCCCACAGGAACTGCGCCCCCACATGGTCGAGCTGATTCGCCGCGGTCAGGTCCCACGCCTGTTGCCCGGTCGCGCCCGCAAGGCCGGCCCGCAATGTCTTGAGCAGCCCAGGGCGGGCAAATTGCGCCGCCGTCCATTGGCCCAGCACCTGCAAGCGCGCCCCTTCCGGCGCAGGCTGTTGCTCGATGCGAGGCGTGTTATCCGGCATGAGGGCGGCTGGGTGTCCAGGGTGGAGCCGCCATCCTAACTGCACAGCCCTGCCCGCGCGGGTATAAAGCGGCAACGACAAGGAAATGGGATGAGCGATACCGCCAACGCACCGGAACTGCTGGTTGAACGGCGCGGCGCCGTGCTGTGGCTGACGATCCAGCGGGAAGAACGCCGCAACGCGATGAGCCACGGCGTGCTCGCGGGCATGGGGCGTGCCCTGGACGAGGCCCAGGCCGACCGCTCGCTGCGCGCCATCGTCGTCACCGGCGCCGGCAGCAAGGCGTTTTGTGCCGGCGCGGACCTGCAGTCGGCGAACGCCTTCACCACCGACTATTCAGAACCCTATGCGCCCCTCGCGCTGTTGCTGCGCCGCGCCAAAGCCAGCACCCTGCCGCTGATCGCGCGCGTCAACGGCGCCTGTATGGCCGGCGGGATGGGGCTGCTGGCGATGTGCGACATGGCGGTGGCATCCTCCCATGCGGTGTTCGGCCTGCCCGAGGTCAAGGTTGGCGTATTTCCCGCGCAGGTCCTTTCGGTGCTCCAGCACCTCGTGCCCCGGCGCAAATTGGCCGAGATGTGCCTGACAGGCGAGCCGCTCACGGCGGCGCAGGCACTCGAGTACGGGCTGGTCAACTATGTCGACGACGATGTCGATGCCAAGCTCGATTGGTTGCTGCAGCGCCTGCTGGACAAATCGCCCGCCGCCATCCGGCGCGGGCTCTACACCATGAAGAAGATCGAGGCCATGGGCTTCGAGGAAGCGGCCGCGTTCACCGAAAGCCAGATCGCGCTTTTCACGCTCACCGAAGACGCCAAGGAAGGCCAGCAGGCCTTCCAGCAGAAGCGCAAGCCGCAGTGGAAGGGCAACTAGCCATGGACAGCCGGGGCTCATGAGCAAGGTCGTGCGCATCGGTGGCGCCTCCGGCTTCTGGGGCGACAGCAGCGTGGGCGCACCGCAACTGGTGAAATCGGGCGGCGTCGATTACCTGGTGTTCGACTACCTGGCGGAACTCACGATGTCGATCCTCGCGGCGGCCCGCGCCAAGGATCCCGCGCTGGGTTACGCCACCGATTTCGTCGGCGTGACGATGAAGGCCATCCTGGAGGAGGTCGTTGCGCAGGGCATCCGCGTGATCAGCAACGCGGGCGGCGTCAACCCGCAGGCCTGCGCCCAAGCGATCTCCGCACTCGCCGCCGAGCAGGGCTTGAGAGTGAAGATCGCCGTGGTCCGGGGCGACGACGTGATGCCGCTGGTTCCCGGGCTGCGCGAAGAGGGCGTCACCGAGATGCAAAGCGGCGCGGCGCTGCCGGACCGGCTGCTCACCGCCAACGCCTACCTCGGCGCCTTGCCGGTCAAGCAGGCACTGGATGCCGGGGCACAGATCGTCGTGACCGGCCGCTGCGTCGACAGCGCCGTGACGCTCGGCGCGCTGATGCACGAATTCGGCTGGGACGCGCGGGACTACGACCGGCTGGCCGCGGGCAGCCTGGCCGGACACATCATCGAATGCGGCTGCCAGGCCACCGGTGGCCTGCACACCGACTGGGAAGCCGTGCCCGACTGGGCGCACATCGGCTATCCGGTCATCGAATGCCATGCCGACGGCAGCTTTGTGGCCACCAAGCCACCGGGCACTGGCGGCCTGGTCTCCACCGCCGTCATCGCCGAGCAGATGCTCTATGAGATCGGCGATCCGCGGCGCTACCTGTTGCCCGACGTCACCTGCGACTTCAGCGCAGTGACCGTCGAACAGCTGGGCGAGCACCGCGTGCGGGTGCAAGGCGCGCGAGGCCTGGCGCCGGGGCCTTGCTACAAGGTGTCATCGACTTATGTGGATGGCTTTCGCTGCAGCGCCCAATTGACCATCGTCGGCATCGACGCGGCGCGCAAGGCCCGGCGCACCGGCGAGGCCATCCTGGAACGGACCGGTGAATTGTTCCGCCAGCAGGGCTTGGCCGGCTACAGCCGCACGTTGATCGAGGTGCTCGGATCGGAGCAGGGCAACTTCGGCCCGCAGGCGCGAACGGCCGACGTGCGCGAAGCCGTGCTGCGGGTCGCCGTGATGCATCCGCAAAAAGCGGCGCTGGAGCTGTTCGCGCGCGAAATCGCACCGGCCGGAACGTCCTGGTCGCCGGGCACCACGGGAGCCGATGGCCGGCCGCGCCCTTCGCCCGCCATCAAGCAGTTCGCGTTCCTGCTGGAAAAGCAGCGCATTGCGCCGCAGGTCGTGATCGGTGATCAGTTGCTGCCGGTGACGGTGCCCACCGGCCAAGCGGCTGTCCCTGTCCCCGTTCGCCCTGAGCCTGTCGAAGGGTCAACAGATTCACCCCAAACGGCCATGGTCGAGGTGCCACTGATCCGCGTGGCCTGGGCGCGCAGCGGCGACAAGGGCGACAGCTCCAACATCGGCGTCATCGCGCGCCGGGCCGAATGGCTGCCGCTGCTGCGCGAACAGCTCACCGAACAGCGGGTGGCCGGATGGCTGGCGCACCTCGTGCAAGGCTCCGTCACGCGCTTCGACCTTCCCGGCATCCACGCGATGAACTTCCTGTGTACTCGGGCGCTCGATGGCGGCGGCATGGCGTCACTGCGCAACGACCCGCTCGGCAAAGGGATGGGGCAGATCCTGCTGTCGATCCCGGTGCGGGTTCCCGCCGGCTGGCTGGCCACAGGCTGAACGCGGCGCCGGGAAAGCGCTATTCTGGAGGGTGGCGCGCGGCGCCCTCCGCGTGCCGATGTCTCATCCATGAAAGCATTCCCATGAACGCCCCGGACAAATCCCTTTCCAACGCGAAGACGGCTTCCATCGAACACTGGATCGGGGGGCGCATCGCTCCCGGCCAGAGCGGCCGGCGAGCCGACGTATTCAACCCCGCGACCGGCGCCGTCACGGGCCAGGTCGCCCTGGCCAACAGTGCTGAAGTCGGCGCCGCGGTCGCGTCCGCGCAAGCCGCCTTCCCCGCGTGGGCCGACATGCCGCCGATCCGGCGCGCGCGCGTGATGTTCAAGTTCCTCGAACTGCTCAATCGCCATCGCGACGAACTGGCCCATGCGATCACCGCCGAGCACGGCAAGGTGTTCACCGACGCGCAAGGTGAAGTGACGCGCGGCATCGACATCGTCGAATTCGCCTGCGGCATCCCGCAATTGCTCAAGGGCCAGTACACCGACCAGGTCTCCACCGGCATCGACAACTGGACGATGCGCCAGCCGTTGGGCGTGGTGGCCGGCGTCACCCCCTTCAACTTCCCGGTGATGGTGCCGATGTGGATGTACCCGGTGGCGATCGCCGCGGGCAACAGCTTCATCCTCAAGCCCAGCCCGCTCGATCCTTCGGCCTCGCTGATGATGGCGCGGCTGCTGCAGGAGGCCGGTTTGCCCGACGGTGTGTTCAACGTCGTGCAGGGCGACAAGGACGCCGTCGATGCCTTGCTGGAACATCCGGACGTCAAGGCCATTTCGTTCGTCGGCTCCACCGCAATCGCCCAGAAGATCTACGAGACCGGCGCGCGCCACGGCAAGCGGGTGCAGGCGCTGGGCGGCGCCAAGAACCACATGGTCGTGATGCCCGACGCCGACATGGACCAGGCCGTCGATGCGCTGATCGGCTCGGCCTTCGGCTCGGCCGGCGAGCGCTGCATGGCGATCTCGCTGGGCGTGCTGGTCGGTGACGCGGCCGACAAGATCATGCCGATGCTGACCGAGCGCACGAAGGCGCTGAAGATCAAGAACGGCACCGAGCTGGACGCCGAGATGGGGCCGATCGTCAGCGCCGCCGCGACCAGCCGCATCACCGGCTACATCGGCCACGGCGAAACCGAGGGTGCCAAGCTGGTGGTGGACGGCCGCAAGTTCCAGGCGGCGAAAGCCGGTGCCGGCTGCGACAACGGTTTCTGGATCGGCGGCACGCTGTTCGACAACGTCACGCCGGACATGAAGATCTACAAGGAAGAAATCTTCGGCCCGGTGCTGGGTTGCGTGCGCGTGAAGGACCTGGCCGCGGCGACCGAGCTGATCAACTCGCACGAGTATGGCAACGGCGTGTCCTGCTTCACCCGCGACGGCAACGTGGCGCGGGAATTCTCGCGGCGTGTGCAAGTCGGGATGGTGGGCATCAACGTGCCGATCCCGGTGCCGATGGCCTGGCATGGCTTCGGCGGCTGGAAGAAGAGCCTGTTCGGCGACATGCATGCCTATGGCGAGGAAGGCGTGCGCTTCTACACCAAGCAGAAATCGATCATGCAGCGCTGGCCGGAGAGCATCGGCAAGGGCGCCGAGTTCGTGATGCCCACGTCGAAGTGATGCGCTCTGCATGAGCGACACGACTTTCGACTACGTGATCATCGGTGCGGGAACGGCGGGTTGCCTGCTGGCGAACCGGCTTTCCGCCGATCCCTCGAAACGGGTGTTGCTGCTGGAAGCGGGCCGGCGCGACGACTACCACTGGATCCACATCCCGGTGGGGTACCTGTATTGCATCGGCAATGCCCGCACCGACTGGCTCTACAACACCGAGCCCGATGCGGGCCTGAATGGGCGGCAGCTGCGCTATCCGCGCGGCAAGACGCTGGGCGGAAGTTCCAGCATCAACGGCATGATCTATATGCGCGGCCAGGCGCGCGACTACGACGGCTGGGCGCGCGCGACCGGCGATGCCAACTGGACCTGGGACAACTGCCTGCCCCAGTTCAAGAAGCACGAGGACTACTACAAGGGGGCCGATGCGATGCACGGCCAGGGCGGCGAGTGGCGGGTGGAACGCCAGCGCCTGCGCTGGGACATCCTGGATGCGTTCGCCGGCGCCGCACAGCAAGCCGGCATTCCCCACAGCGAGGACTTCAACCGCGGCGACAACGAGGGCGTGGGCTATTTCCAGGTCAACCAGAAGAACGGGTGGCGCTGGAACACGGCCAAGGCTTTCCTGCGCCCGACCTGTTACGGGCGTCCCAACTTCGAGATGTGGACTTCGGCCCACGCGAGCCGGCTGGTGATCGAGCAGCAGCCCGACGGCGGCAAACGCTGCACCGGCGCGCAGGTGTGGACCGGCCATGAAATGGTGACGGTGACGGCCACCGCGGAGGTGATCCTGAGCGCCGGCAGCATCGGCTCGCCGCAACTCCTGCAGCTGTCCGGCGTCGGGCCGGGCGCGTTGCTCGCGCAGCACGGCATACCGCTGTTGCACGAGCTTGCCGGGGTGGGCGAGAACCTGCAGGACCACTTGCAGGTTCGCGCGGTGTTCAAGGTCGATGGCGTCGCCACGCTGAACACACTCACTCGCAACTGGTGGGGCAAGGCGAAGATCGGCATCGAATACGCGTTCAAGCGCAGTGGCCCGATGAGCATGGCGCCCTCGCAGCTCGGAGCCTTCACGCGCAGCTCGCCGGAGATGCCCTACCCGAACATCGAATACCACGTGCAGCCGCTCAGCCTGGATGCGTTCGGCGAGCCGCTGCACGACTTCAACGCCTTCACCGCCAGCGTCTGCAACCTCAATCCCACCAGCCGGGGCAGCGTGCGCATCCGCAGCAACAAGTTCGAGGATGCGCCGGCGATCGCCCCGAACTACCTGAGCACGCCCGAGGACCGCAAGGTGGCCGCTGATTCATTGCGGATGACGCGCCGCATCGTGGCGCAGCCGGCGCTCGCGAAGTACCAGCCGGTGGAATGGAAGCCGGGCGTGCAATACGAGAGCGACGACGAGCTGGCGCGGCTGGCCGGCGACATCGCCACCACCATCTTCCATCCGGTCGGCACCACCCGGATGGGCGCTGACGGCGACGCGATGGCGGTGCTGGATTCGCAGTTGCGGGTGCGCGGTATCGCCGGGCTGCGGGTGGTCGACGCCGGCGCGATGCCGACCATCACCAGCGGCAACACGAATTCGCCGACGTTGATGATGGCCGAAAAGGCCGCCGGCTGGATCCTGAACGCTGCTCGCGCGAACGCGGGTTAGCGGATGCCGCCGACATAGCGCGGCACGCTGGGGTCGCGCGGCTTGGGCGTCTTGCCCGGCTCCAGCACCGAATCGGCGAACCCCGTATCGCTGAAGGTCGACGCGCCGAAGCCGCTGGTGGAATTGGGGTCGGCAACCGGCGCCGGCGCCGGCGCCGCGGCGGCGTGAGCGTTCTGCGAGCGCTCGCGCAGCAGTTGCACGGCGGTCTGCGCCAGCGGAGTGCGCTGCACCGGGCTGGGTTCCAGCACGGCCCGCTCCAGCTTGTCGGCCCATTCAACCAGGTCCGGATGACCGTCCTCGGCCGCCTTCGCGCGCGTGAAACGGATGATCTCCAGCGCGTATTCGAGATTGGCGGCCATCCATTCCGTGTCGGTCACACGGCCGGTCTTGCGCCTGAGCAGGACGTGGAGATGGGCGGCAATGGCGAGTTTCTGGCTGACCAGCATGGCGGGCTCCTTGGGTCGATGGCGTGCGTGGCGGCGCTACGCGGTGATCCGTTCCCGGTGCTGCGAAATATCCATGCCGGTCAGCTCGGAGTTCTCGTCCACCCGCAGGCCGACGATTCCCTTGGTGATCAGCAACAGGACAGCCGTCATGCCGCCGCTGTAGAGCAGCACGGCGCCGGCATCGATGGCCTGGACCAGCAAGCTGCCCTCGACGCCCGAGATGCTCTTGCTGGCGAACAGCCCGGTCATGAGGCAGCCGACGATGCCGCCGATCCCGTGCACGCCGAAGACATCGAGCGAATCATCGGCGCGCAGCAGCCGCTTGAGCGCCGTCGCACCCCAGTAGCAGGCAAGGCCCGCAACCGTGCCGATGATCAGCGCCGAAGTGGGCGACACGAATCCCGATGCCGGCGTGATGGCTACCAGCCCGGCCACCAGCCCCGAACACAGCCCCAGCAGCGACGGCCGCCCGCGGATCACCCATTCGCCGAACATCCATGCCATTGCGCCCGCGGCGGCGGCAATGTGCGTCACGGCCATCGCCAGGCCGGCTCGGCCGTCGGCGGCCACGGCCGAACCGGCATTGAAGCCGAACCAACCCACCCATAGCATGCCGGCGCCGGCCATGGTAAGCCCCAGGTTGAACGGCTCGAAGGCCTCGCGGCCGTAACCGCGGCGCGGGCCGAGGAAATAGGCGCAGACCAGCCCGGAAACGCCGGCGTTGATGTGCACCACCGAGCCGCCGGCAAAATCCAGCGCGCCCATCTGCGCCAGCCAGCCGCCCGGCTCCCACACCCAATGCGCGACCGGGGCATAGACGAACAGGGACCACATGGCGATGAACCACAGCATGGCGGAGAACTTCATCCGCTCGACGAACGAACCCACCACCAGTGCCGCGGTGATGATGGCGAAGGTGAGCTGGAACATCGCGTAGACCGATTCGGGAACGTTGGGCGCGACATGGCTGACCACCACCTTGCCGGCGTCCTTGAGGTATTCCATGCCGCTGAACCACAACCGGCTGCCGCCCCCGACGAAGCCGTTGCCCGGCGTGAACGCCCAGGAATAGCCCACCGCGAACCACAGCAGGCTGACCATGCCGGTGATCGCGACAACACAGGCCATGGTGTTGATCACGCTTTTCTTGCGCACCATGCCGGCGTAGAACAGCGCGATGCCCGGCAGGGTCATCAGCAGCACCAGGGCTGTGGACGTCAGCATCCAGGCGGTGTCGGCGCCGTTCAAGGTGTCTTGCGCCACCAGGGTCGGCCGGGTCAGCGGTGCGGGAGGCGCCGGCTTGGCTGCCGCGGGCGCGGGTGCGGGATCGGCGGGCACAGTGGCTGCAGCGGCCGGGGCAGAGGCCGCTGCGGACGCGGTGGCGGGTGAGACTTCGGGCGCGGCCGCCGCAGTGGCGGCCGGCGGCGCGGCAGCAGGCGCGGGGCTCTGGCTTTGCGCGGCGGACAGCAGTCCGAGCCAGAGTCCGATGATCAGCGCGGCATGGCGTGCGACGGTCCGCATGATTTTTCCTTCCTTGTTTTGAGTGCCCAACGCAGGTGTCGTCGCATAACTCATGCCAGACGCGCAGCAGCCTTGCTTTCGCACCAGCAAGGCCCGCAGCGCAACCAGGCGAAACAATTGGAGGTGCATGTGCGTACTTTCCGGAACAGCGCAGGGCGCCGAAAGCGGGGCGGGAAAATCCCGATGCACTACGGAAGTGCACACGTTAGAGTCCGTCCACTCGCAAGCGGCCTAGAGGTTCGCGAGGGCGAGGGACCGAGGAGACAACCCCCAGAACATCAAATAGATATCTTTCAGGCATCCCACGAGATGTCACCTCACAAGGCGCCGCTCACTGCGGCGCCTTTTTATTTGCGCCGCCGGCAGCGCATTCCGGCGGCGGATAATCAAGCCCTCATGGATGACATCGTCCGCCAGGCCATCGCCAAATGGCCGAATGTTCCGCACTGCTATGGCTGGCTGGGGCTGGATGCGCGCGGCAACTGGTACATGCGCGACGATCGGGTCCAGGCCGCCGGGCCCTTCGCCCGGAACAAGGGCTCGCTGCTGCGGCACGAGAAGCTGGTCGACTTCATCCAGCGCAACTACGACAGCGATGCGCAGGGCCAGTGGTTCTTCCAGAATGGCCCGCAGCGCGTCTACGTGGAGCTGGAGCTCACACCGCTGGTCTGGCGGCTGGGCGCGCGCCACGGCGTGACGGCCCATACCGGACAGGCCGCGCTACCGCAGCGTTGCGTCGTCGACGAACTGGGCCGGCTGTACCTGGAATGCGACCTGGGCTTCGGCTTGGTGCATACGCTGGATGTGGCACAGGCCGCCGATGCGATCGAAGAAGGTCTGTGGGCGCCGGAACAGGCGGCTTCCAGTGAGTTGCCGCAGCGCTTCGGCTATGTCCTCAGCCCGGCCGCGCAACGCCAGGTCGCGGCGCCCTGAAAGCAAAAGGCCGGTCAACGACCGGCCTTGCCTGTGACGGCAAGCGCTTTATTTCGCGGCGTTCACCATGTATTCGATGGCGGCGCGCAGCTCCGGCTCGGAAGCGTTGGTGCCGCCTTTGGGCGGCATGACGCCCTTGCCCTTGATTGCGCTTTGTACCAGCGCCGGCACACCCTCCTTGATTCGCGGAGCCCAGGCGGCCTTGTCGCCGAACTTGGGCGCGTTGGCCACACCGGTGGCGTGGCAGGCAAAGCAGGCCTGCTTGTAGAGAGCTTCGCCGCCGCCGCCGGCAGCAGCCTGAGGCGCGGCGGCCGGCGCAGCGGCAGCGACCGTCATTGCGGCGGCAGGGGCAGTGGCAGTGGCGGCGGTCATCACGGTGGCGGCGCTGGACGCGGCAGCGGTTGTCGCAGCAGCCGTGGGCGCCTTGGGCTCGGCAAACTTGGCGCCGCCTGCATTGGCCATGTAGGCCACGGCGCGGGCAACCTCGACATCGTCGAAATCGCCGCCGCCTTGCGCGGGCATGGCGCCCTTGCCCTTCAGGGCCGAGTGCACGAGCGAGTCGAAACCGGTGCGGATGCGCGCGCCCCAGGCCGCCGCGTCGCCGAACTTCGGTGCGCCGGCGGCGCCCGGCGTGTGGCAGGTAGTGCACTGGGCTTTGAACACATCCTCACCGCTCTTCAAGGGCCGGTTGGCGTCGCGGATTTCCACGCTACCGACCTTCCGGATGCGCTCGGCCACGCCCTTGTCGAGGTCTTGCGAGCTGACACCGCCCAGCGCGTGGCTTTCAGCCTGGGTGCTGCCGGACGGCTTGTTCTCGGCCACCACGTAGGCAACCAGCCCGATGATGGCGAACACGGGAACGACAAATGAGAAAAAAACCGCCAGCAGCAGCTGTTGGGGCGTCTTGATCGGGCCGGTGTGGGCTTCTTCCTGCGTGCTATCGCTCATGGCGTCCTCGAATGATGGGGCGTTTAAATCAACCTTTGATTATAGCTGGCGGGTCGGGTCCGACCCTTGCCGCGGCGCGTGCGGCGCGCCAGCCTCGAGCATCAGGGATAATGCGCACTCGCGTCTTTTCGATGCGGCTGTAGCTCAGTGGATAGAGTATTGGCCTCCGAAGCCAAGGGTCGTGGGTTCGATCCCCGCCAGCCGCACCATATTAGCTTTGCAGATCAACGCATTGCACCTTTGAAACCCGCTGGTCGGCTACGCCTCCGCCAGTTTCCCGCGCGGGAAACTGAAAGTCCGAGGCTCCGTTCCCTCTGCCGCGCACCAACCGCGTCCCTCATCCGCTACTTAAACGCGCAAAAATGCCGACTCGGGCGACCTGACCCGCTTGGAAAAGTCGAGTCCCGTGTAAAACGTTCCGTGTTACCCAACCATGGGTTTGGGTAAAGGCAAGTTCGGAGCAGGTTCTCGCGCGAGAAGCGCCCAAGAATCGCCAAACGCCCAGGGAGTTAGAAATGCTGGAAGCACTGCGAGCGGTCTTGCTGGAGGCCATCAGGAAGAATGCGTCAGATGAGTCGATCCTGATCGCGCACGACCATTGGTATGCGGCGCTAAAGCACTGGGAGCGCGCCGACACTTTTCAGGCCGCATTAGACGACGGTCGGATGACTGCACGTGTACTCGTGAATCCTGGCGCGTCAATGGTCCGCTTCGAAATTCCGCAGCGACCCTCTTTCGAGGAAACCAAAGCCGGCCTCATGCCCTCGCCGGCGAAAGTCATGACCAGCTCGGCTCGCCCCCTAATCGTGGGACCTAAGCCAATTTCTACAGGGATAGGGTATCGACCGCTTCCCATGGCGCGGCCATTGTCGATGGGAACGAGTCTCAAACCTCTTCCCTCCAGCACGAGCTCCACTTCGTCAGGGTCGACAAGCACGACGGTCCAAGTGAATCTCGACGTCAGTTTGAACGGGATCAAGGCCAGGCTGAAGGCCGAGAATTTCCTGAACAAGCTCAAAAATGAGCAAGGGCTTCACGATCTGTCGGCCGTCCTGCTTACCAAGACAAAGCCAATCTGGACCCAACTTTTTGCCAGGGCTGAAGGCCTAGTGCTCTTCATGCCCCTGCCATTGGAAGCCGACCTTCAAGCCTTCGAGGAACTCAGCCTGCTGGCAAAGACCAAGCGCGGATCTTCTTTGTATGGAGCTTTCCAGCAATCTCGGGCACGGATGACCCGAGTCAAATACGGGTCCTCTACAGACATGCAGCTTGGCTATGCGAACGTGCCGATGGGTGATGGGAAGGCGCACCTGCGGTACGGAAGAGCAATGGTCGGTAGCGTTCGCGGAGTCGCTCCGACGATTTTGGCAACGCGCCACGCCAACGCCCTGGCCTACAAAACCCGCGTCATTGGTGTCGACGACAAGTCAGGAGAGAACAACGAGGTTGTTGTCGCGTACCGCGAGCACGCGGGCGCTTTTCCCGTCGTGGGGTGCCCGGCGAAAGACGGTAAGGAAATGCTCACGCTCGTGAATTTGGAGCTGAAAGAGATCGGTACGCTAGACATCAACAAAGGGGTCGTCACGATGACCAAGGCTGAGACCGGACCATTGACGACGACAGGAACGACAATCGCCTCTTCAACGTCGTCTACGCTTTCATCGACTTCCACAGTGTCTGTAGTTTCCACCTCAACAGGGTCTGGGACTGAAAGCACCATGGCTTCTTAGCGATCCCGCCAGCCGCACCATCATCAATGCGCCGCGCCGTCCTCCACCTCGACACCCGGAACGCTGAGCAAGTCTTCGATCCGCTGTCGATCGGACTTCAGTTCCCGGGCCTCGCCTTCGCGGACCACTCGGCCCTTTTCGAGGATCGAGAAGCGGTCGCATACGCGCGCCAGGGCTTCCAGGTCGCGGTCGACGACCAGGACCGACTGGCCCTCGCGCTTGACGGTTTCCAGGATCGACCATATTTCTGCGCGCATCAGCGGCGCCAGCCCCTCGGTGGCTTCGTCCAGCACCAGGAGAGCCGGCTGCGTCAGCAGGGCACGCGCGATGGCCAGCATCTGTTGCTCGCCGCCCGAAAGCTGGCTGCCGAAATTTCGCCGCCTTTCCTTCAGGCGCGGCAGCAGGCCGTGGATCCGGTCCACCGTCCACTGTGTCCCATGCCCTCCCCTGCGGGCCGCCACCAGCAGGTTTTCCTGCACCGTCAGCCCCGCGAAGATCTGCCGGCCCTCGGGAACCCAGCCGATGCCGGCCCGCGCGACACGATGCGTCGGCCAGCCCGTCACGTCGATGCCCGCCACCTCGATGCGCCCCGCCCCCAGCCGCGTGAAGCCCAGGATGGTCTTGATCAGGGTGCTCTTACCCATGCCGTTGCGGCCCAGCAGTGCCAGCCCTTCGCCCTGCCGCACCTGCAAGTCGACCCCGAACAGCACTTGCGCGCTGTCATATCCCGCGTGCAGGCCCGCAACCTTCAACGCGTGCGCCGCCATTCAGGCGCCCCCCAGATAAGCCGTGCGCACGGCCGGATCGCCCTGGATCTGCGCCGGCGTGCCCGACGCGATGATGCGTCCGGCCACCAGCACCGACACCCGGTCGGCCAACGAGAAGACCGCCTTCATGTCATGCTCCACCAGCAGCATCGCGTAGCGGCCCTTGAGCGTGCGCAGCAGCCTGACCAGGCGCTCGCTTTCTCCCGGGCCCAGCCCGGCCAGGGGCTCATCGAGCAGCAGCAGTTGCGCCTGCGTTGCAAATCCCATCGCCAGTTCGAGCTCGCGCTTCTCCCCGTGACCCAGCGCCGCGCTCGGGCGCTCGGCCAAGGGCTCGATACCCATCATCTCCAACGCCGCGCCGGACCTCCTGTTCAAAGCCTCTACATCGCTGGCGGGAAGCCACCAGCGCCATTCGCAGCGCTCGGCGGCAATGGCCGGGATCGACGCGTTGCCCCGCACCGTGAACGAGGCAAACAGCTGGGGCACCTGGTAGGCCCGCACCAGGCCCGCCTGGGCGCGGCGATGCACGGGCAATTTGTCCAGCGCCGCGCCGTTGAAGGAGACGCTGCCCTGGTCCGGCAGCAGTTCCCCGGTGATCTGGCCGATCAGGCAGGACTTGCCCGCGCCATTGGGGCCGATCACCGCATGCACTTCTCCCGCCGCCACCTCGAGGTGCACATCGTCGGTGACCACGAGCGCGCCGAACCGCTTGGTCAGGCCGCGCACCTGGAGCAGTGGCGTGCTCATCGCCGGATCACTCCATACAGGCCGCGATGCAGGAAGAGCACGCGCAGCACCAGCAGCACGCCCAGCCAGAACATCCAGTGCTCGCTCCAGGCCGACAGCAGCTGCTCCAGGACCACGAAGGCCAGTGCGCCGATGACCGGACCGGCCAGCGTGCCGGCGCCGCCGAGGATCACCATGAACAGGAACTCGGCCGAGACAAACACCGACATCGAAGCGGGGGCGACGAATTCAGTCAGGTTCGCGTAGCAGGCGCCCGCGATGCCCGCCAGGGCCGCCGACAACGCGTACATCGCCAACTGGGCGGGGTATGCCGGCAGGCCCACCGCGGCCAGCTTCAGGCGATTGTCGCGGGCGGCGCGCAGCACGTGCCCGAACGGAGACCGCACGATCCGGTCTCCCAGCCACAAGGCCGCCAGCAACAGGGCGAGACAGAACCAGAGCAACACGGCCGGCTGGTTCAATGCCAGGCCGCCCGGAAGCAAGGTGGGGGCGGGCAGGCGAAATCCGTCCAGGCCGCCCAGGGGACGCATCCCGGCGGCAACGTAGTAGGCCATCTGCGCGAACGCCAATGTGATGAAGATGAAGTACAGGCCGCTCGCGCGCAGGGACACCGCGCCGGTGACGAGGCCCAGCAGCCCCGCGGCGACAGCGGCGAGCGGCAGCACGAGAAAGACGCCTTGCACGCCCGCCATCGGGAGCGTGCCCGCCACGTAGCACCCCAGCCCGAAGTACGCCGCATGGCCCAGGCTCACCAGGCCCGCGTAGCCCACCACCAGGTCCAGGCTCATCGCCGCCAGGCCGAAGATCACAATCCGCGCCACCAGCTTGGTGTAATAGGGCTGGCCGAACAGGGGCACGACAATGGCCGCCGCCAGCAAGGCGAGCAGCACGAAATGATGGAGCCGAAACCGCTCAGTGGACATGGCGGCCAAACAGGCCCGTCGGCCGCCATCCGATCACCAGCGCCATCAGCAGGTACACCGCCGCGTTGGCCAGGATGTTGCCCGCCACCTCACCCAGCAGCTTGGGCCAGAACATCCGCCCATAGGTGTCGAGCAGGCCGATGAACAGGGACGCCACGAGCGCACCGCGCAGCGAACCCAGCCCGCCGATCACCACCACCGCCAGCGTCAGTACCAGCAGCGGGTCGCCCATGCCCGATTCGATCGACAGCAACGGCCCGATCATCACGCCGGCCAGCGCGGCCAGCATGGCACTGATGACGAACACGGCGCTGAACAGCAGCTGGATGTTCACGCCGAGTCCGGCAATCACGTCGCGCTTCTCGGCGCCCGCGCGAATCTGCATGCCCAGCCGGGTGCGCGCGAGGACCCACCAGAGCGCGGCGCCCGCGGCCAGGGCTACCGCGGTCACAGCGAGCCGCCACGCCGGATAGTCGAGGCCGGGCGCGAGGGCCACGCTGCCGGAGAGCCAGGCCGGGGGCGAGACGTACAGGGGCTCGCGTCCCCAGACCATGATGACGGCCTCGTTGAAGGCGATGGACAAGCCGAACGTGGCCAGCACCTGGTCGAGGTGGCTCATGCGGTAGAGCGGGCGCATGACCAGGCGTTCCAGCGCCGCCGCGACGGCGGCCAGCACCACCATGGCCGCCACGAGCGCAAGGAAGAACGACGGTATGCGCGCAGTTGCCGCCGCGATCAGGAAGGCGCCGAGCATCAGCATGGAGCCGTGCGCGAGATTGACCACGTTCATCACCCCGAAGGCGAGCGTCACGCCCACGGCCATGAGGAAGAGAATCAGGCCGAACTGGATCCCGTTGAAGCCCTGCTCGAGCAGCAGTGCGGTGGTCAAGCCGGGCCCCTCACGCAGTGGCCCGGCGCGGCTTCACTTCATCGCGCATTTGGATGCGAACTCGTCCCTGGCGTTTTCCGCGACGATGCCGCCCGGCTTGAGGTACATCGTGCCGTCGGCCCGCTCGTCGATCTCGGCGATGTAGGTGTTCTGGATCGGCATGTGGTTGTTGTTGAACCTGAAGGGGCCCCGCACGCTCTTGAAATTGGCTTTGGCCAGGGCTGCCCTGAACGCGTCCGGGTTGCGGATGTTGCCCTTGAGCTCGCGCGCGGCGGCGTCGATCAGCATCACGGCGTCGTATTGCTGGGCCGCGTAAGCGGATGGGTCGCGGCTGTACTTGGCGCGGAAGGCATCGACGAATCGCTTGTTCTCGGGGTTGTCCAGGTCGGCGAAGTAGATGCCGGTGATGGAAATGCCTTTGGCGCCTTTGCCCTGGCCCGGCAGCGTCAGCGGGTCGGCCAGCGCGAAATTGGAATACAGCGGCAGCTTGCCCATGCCCGCCTGCGCCCACTGGCGCACGAACGACACGGCCGGGCCGCCGCCATAGAACGCGAAGACGGCGTCCGCACCCGAGGCCCGCACCCGCGCGATGTCGCCGGCGAAATCGGCCTGCGCCATGGGCGTGTAGTTCTCGCCGACGATTTCGCCCTTGAAGCCCTTCTTGGCCGCGGCCAGGTGCTCGCGGCCGGCCTCGTAGTCCAGGCCCAGCATGTAGACCTTCTTCACGCCCTTTTGCGACATGAAGGCGCCCACCCCTTCAGTTACCTGGGTGTTCTGGAAAGCCGCGCTGAAGTACCAGGGGCTGCAGCCCTCGCCCGACAACTGGACCGGCCCGCCGTTGGTTCCGATGAGGATGGTCCTGGCATCGGTGACCGGCTTGATCGCGGCCAGGATTTCCGCCGACGTCGTGAGGCCGGTGACGACGTCCACCTTCTCCTTTTCGAGCAGGCGCGACAGGTCCTGCACAGTGGCGCCGGGATTGGTCTTGGTATCGCCCGCCACCACCTCGACAGGAACGCCGCCGACCTTGTTGCCCAGGTGCTCCAGCGCCAGGTCGAGGCCGCGCTTCTGCTCGGCGCCCACCGAACTGAGCGGCCCGCTCATCGCCGCGATGAAGCCGATGCGAATCTTGTCCTGGGGCTGGGCGGCGGCGAGGGTCCAGGCGCCCCATGCGGCGATCGCCAGCAGGGAAGGGATGAGGATTTTCTTCACGGTTTGTCTCCAGCTTGATGCTCCGCAGCCAAGCCTGCGATGGCGGCAATTGAGCACGAAATTAATTGGCATGTCAATTAGGGGGCCGCCCCATATTGACACGCCTCATAATTAATGGGTACATTGCCCTTGGGCCAGCCTCTGGAGCTCGAAGCGGAGCGCGCAATGACAAACGAGACAATTCATCGGGAAGTGGAAGATTTCCTGTTCATGGAAGCGGACCTGCTGGACGCCTGGAAGCTCGAGGAATGGCTCGCGCTGTTCACGCCCGACGGGCGCTACCTGGTTCCCTCGGCCGACCTGCCCGACGACGCGTCGAGCGAGACCGCGCTGTTCTACATTGCTGACGACCCGGTCCTGCTGCGCGAGCGCGTCAAGCGCCTGTACAAGCGAAACGCGCATGCCGAGTGGCCGCACTCCAAGACCCGGCACTTCATCAGCAATGTGCGCCTGATGCCGGCCGTCGAGCCCGGTGAGATCCTGGCGCGCTGCGTCTTCATGACCCACCGGCATCGCTCGGGCGTCAACGACACCTTCATCGGCAGCACGCAGTACCGGCTGGTGCGCGAGGGTGAGGGCCTTCGCATCCGCGAGAAGCGCTGCAAGCTGGACTACGACAACCTGCACGAGCAAGGGCGCATCAGCATCCTGCTGTGAACGAAGGACACGACGATGAAATACATGGGCGGCAACAACATCGCCATCGACGCCGGGCGCGGGGTGTTCCAGGTGGCGCGGCGAGCCTTCACCTCCGAGGCCATCCTGCAAGCCGAGCGTGAAGAGATTTTCGACCGGTGCTGGATCTACCTGGGGCACGAGTCGGAGGTCCGCGCGCCGGGCGCCTTCGTCGCGCGTTCCGTGGCCGGCCGCGACGTGATCTTCAACCGCGACGCCAAGGGTGTCGTCCACGCCTTCCTGGACAGCTGCCCGCATCGCGGCGCCAAGCTGTGCCAGGAGCGCCAGGGCATCGCCAAGAATTTCCAGTGCATCTACCACGGCTGGGTGTTCAGCGCCGACGGCAAGTTCCGCCGCCAGCCGCACCACGCCGCATACCCGGCGGACTTCGAATGCACGGGCGCCGTGGACCTGGTGGCCGTGCCGCGCCTGGAGTCCTATCGCGGACTGTGGTTCGTGTGCTTCGACAAGGACGCGGTTTCGCTGCACGACTACCTGGGCGGCGCACGCGAGTACATCGACTGCATGGCCGACCAGGCAGACGAACTGGAAATCATTTCCGGCTCGCAGGAGTACATGATCCGTGCCAACTGGAAGCTGCTGTGCGAAAACAGCTTCGACGGCTACCACGCCGACAATCTGCACGCCACGTACTTCGATTACGTGCGCAACGTAACGCCCAACGCGCCGAAGAACGGGCCGCCGCCGAAACTCGAAGGCGTCAGCCGCGAGCTCGGCAACGGCCATGCGGTGGTGGAGTTTTCCGCGCCTTGGGGCCGGCCCGCCGGCAAGTGGTCGCCGGCCTGGGGCGAGCAGTCGCGCGCGGAGATGGATGGCATCTACGGCAAGCTGCAGTCCCGCCTGGGCGAAGAGCGCGCACGCCGGATCTCGCACATGAACCGCAACCTGGTGGTCTTCCCGAACCTGGTGATCGTGGATGCGGCCGGCCTGGTGATCCGCACCATGTACCCGGACGAGCCCGGCCGGATGAGCGTGAGCTCGTGGGCCGTTGCGCCGAAGGACGAAAGCGCCTGGCTGCGCAAGATCCGGCTGCGCAATTTCCTGGAATTCCTGGGCCCCGGCGGGCTGGCGACCCCGGACGACATCGAGGCGCTGGAGCGCTGCCAGCGCGGCTACCGCAACATCAAGGAGGCCGGCTGGAACGACGTCTCCAAGGGCGCCCTCGACAGCGCCGAGCTGCCGATGGAAGACGAGGGCCAGATCCGCGCCTTCTGGAGGCAATGGGGCGTGCGCATGGACGGCCGCGCCGGCCCCGCCGACCCGCCGCCGCCCGGCGCCCGCCAATGATCATCGAATCGCGCAGCTATCGCCTGCACCCTGGCAAGCTTCCCGAGTACCTGGCCGGCTTCGCCGCCGGCGAAGGTGTGCTGGAACTGCTCGCCCCGCACCTGCGCGGATTCTGGTTCAGCGAAAGCGGGGAGCTCAACCGGGTACACCACCTGTGGCGCTACGAAAGCCGCCAGGCGCGCGCCGCCGCCCGCGCCCAATTGGCCGCCAACCCGCTGATGGGCCGCTTCTTCGCCAAGGTGACGCCGTTGCTGGAACACCAGCATTCGCAGGTGATGACGGGCGATCTGGCCGAAGGCAACCCGGCGCGCTCCGGCGGCGTCTACGACCGCATCATCTTGCGGGCGGCGCCGCTTGCAGCCGGGGCCGAGCGGCTGGCGGACCAGTTGGGCGCAGCGCTGGAACGGCATTTCGAGATCGTCGCCAAGCTGAAGGCGCGTACCTTCGAAGGCGCAGGTTCGCTGCGCGAAGCCTTGTTCGTGGTTCGCAGCGCTTCGCTGGACGAGCGCGACCAGCGCTGGTCCGGCGCAAGCGGCGCGCTGAGCGACATCCGGCACGACGGCGCCATCGCGGCGCTGGAAGGCCAGCTGATGTTGCCCGCCGCGTTTTCACGCTGGCGCTGAGTCCAGGCCGGCGCCGCATTCCCTTCATCAATCCGAAAGCAACATGAACTCGAACCCTTCTTCCGGCCATGAAGCCGCGGAACGCATCTACCAGGCCTGGGCCCACGCCTTCGCCACCAAGGACCTCGAAGCGGTGCTCGCGCTGTATGCGCCGGACGCGACGCTCGAAAGCCCGCTGGTCAACGTGCTGCTCAAGACCGAGCGCGGCGTGGTGGAGGGCCGCGAGGCCCTGCGCAACTTCTTCGGCATCATCATCCGCACTACGCCGGCACTGAAGGACCGCTACCGCCAGAGCTTCTTCACGGACGGGCGCACGATGATCTGGGAATACCCGCGGCTGACGCCGGCCGGCGACCAGACCGACATGGCCGAGGTGATGCAGATCGAGAACGGCCTGATCAAGGCCCACCGAATCTATTGGGGATGGGCCGGCAGCAAGCTGCTGCAGACCGACGCCTATCGCGCATGAATTCCATGGCAGAGACAGTGGCCCTGTGCGACGCCGGCGACATCGCCGAGGGCGAGATGCGCGCTGAATTCCTGCCGGACGGCACGGTGATCGCGCTCTACAAGGTCGAAGGCGAAATCTACGCGACGGACGACGCCTGCACCCACGGCGCGGCTTCGCTGTCCGAAGACGGCACGCTGCGCGGCAAGGTGGTGGAGTGCAGCTGGCACAACGGCTGCTTCGACGTGACCACCGGCGAGCCCTGCGCGTCGCCGTGTTCCGTTGCGCTCAAGACCTACCCGGTGACCGTGGTCGACGGCGTGGTGAACGTCGCCTATGGAGGCACATGAATACGTCGCTCGGCGTTCGTGAGCCCCTGCCCGGCGTGACCTACGCGCCGGCGGACCGGCTCGCCCGTTACGTCGCCGCCGGCGAGCTGGGCCAAGTAAGCCTGGTCGAGGCGCTGGTGGCTTCGTTCGAGCGGCACCGCGGGCGCGTCGCCCTGTACAGCGCGGAAGGCAACATCAGCTACGCGCAGCTTGACGAGATCACCGACAGGTTCGCCGCCGCGCTGGTCGGCCTGGGCCTGCGGCCGCTGGACCGCGTGCTGTTCCAGTCCGCCAATTCGCCCCAACTCATCCTGGCGGTGCTCGGTTGCCTGAAGGCCGGGCTGATTCCCGTGTGCACGCTGGCCGGCCACCGCGAGAGCGAAATCTCGTATCTCGGCCGGCACACCGCGGCGCGGGTGCACATCGTGCAAGGAGACGATGAGAAATTCGACTTGCCGTCCTTCGCGCTGTCGATGCGGCAGGGCCTGCCCGAGATGCGCCACATCATTTCGCTGCGCGGTCGCCCCCAAGACGGCGTGGCCCGCTTCGAGGATCTGGTCGCGGGCCAGGACCCGGGCGCGGCGCGCGGCGCGGTGCGCGCCATCGCGCGCGACCCGTTCCAGGTGGCGGTGTTCCAGCTTTCTGGCGGTACGTCGGGCGTTCCCAAGGTGATCCCGCGCATGCAGAACGAATACCTCCTCAATGCGCGCCGCGGCGCCGAGCTCCTCGGCTTCACGCCGGACGACGTGATGTTCATGCCGATGCCGATGATGCACAACGCGGCCATGGGCTGCATGTGGCTGCCCACGTTGCTCACGGGCGCGGCCTATGCCGTTCCCACCGACATGACGCCCCAAGCCTGGGGCGAGGTGTTCCGCCTGGCCCGCCCGACCTGGGCCGGCTTCATCCGCGCGCTGATCCCGCGCTTCGACGCGATGATCGACCAGGGACTGGCCGGGGCGGACAGCGTGCGCATGTACTGGACGCCGGACGCCGCCAGGCTGGCGCGCGAGAAATACGGCAAGCCCGCCATCGGCATGTTCGGCATGTCCGAGGGCATGAACATGTATCCGCCGCTGGACGCGCCCCGGGAGGCTTTGGACTGGACCGCCGGCGTGCCGCTGTCGCCACTGGACGAGGTGCGCCTCGTCGAGCCCGGCGGCACCCGCGAAGTCGGCCTGGGCGAGGTCGGCGAAATGCAGTGCCGGGGCCCCTACACCATCAGCGGCTACTACGACGCGCCTGAGCGCAACGCCGAGGCGTTCACGCCGGACGGCTTCTACAAGACCGGCGACCTGATGCTGCGGCGCGAGATCGAGGGCAAGGTCTACTACGCTTTCGCCGGGCGCACCAAGGACCTGGTGGATCGCGGCCACGAGAAGGTCAATTGCGAAGAGGTGGAGAACGCGGTGTCCACGCACCCGAGTGTCGCCGGCTGCGCCGTGGTCGGCATGCCCGACGAGGTGCTGGGCGAACGCATCTGCATCTATGTCGTGGTGCGGCACGGCCAGGCCGCGCCCAGCGTGGCATCGCTGGGGGAGCATCTGCGCAAGCTGGGCCTGGCCCGGTTCAAATGGCCCGAACGCGTCGAGCTTGCCGACGCGCTGCCGCTGACCAAGGTCGGCAAACTCGACAAGGCCGTGATGCGCGCGGACATCCGCGCCAAGCTGCAGGCGGCCGGTCCGCCCGATCGCAAGGAAGGAATGCACCATGCCTGAGACCCCGTCCCAACAATCCGCGCCGCAGCTGCACGGCGTGCATCACAGCGCCCGGCCGACCTGGAAGCTCAAGGAGACGGTGGAGTTCTACCGCGACATCCTGGGCCTGCCGCTGGTGCACGCGATCTCGGCGCGCGGCTGGGGCCCGGCCGATCACCCGGACTTCCTGCATTTCTTCTTCGACAGCGGCAACGGCAGCACGATCGCGTTCTTCTACTACCTGGGAGACGAGCAGCCGGACCACCTGGTGCACCGGCCCAGGTACGACAGCGACGCGATCCACACTGCATGGCTGGCTGGCTCGCGCGAAGAGCTGATGCGCTGGCGGCAGCGGCTGGAGGAGCGGCAGATCCCGATCCTGTTCCAGATCGAGCATGAAGTGATCGAATCGCTTTATTTCCGCGACCCCAACGGCTACTTTGTCGAGATCACGCTGCCGCTGCGCGAACTCAAGCCGCTGGATGCGAGCGATGCCCAACTGACGATGCAGGCGGCGATCGAAGAGGAAACGCGCGGCCTGGCGGCCGGCGAGGGCAAGCTGCGGAAGATCGAAAGCGTGTGGCGGGCCAAGGGCGAGATGATCGCCAATGGCGCGCTGCCGGCGCCGCGTCGGGCGGTCCCTGTATGACCGCCCTCCAGCGCCTGGCGCACCCGAAGGAGACCGCGTGACCGTCACCGTCTTCGTGCTCGAACTCCCGGAGTTCGCGGCGCTGGCCAGGTGCGCGAGCGCCACGCCGGGCTGCGTGGTGAGCGCGCTGGGCAACGGCTACCTGAAAATCGAAGCGCCGCATGAGCTGCGATTCGTGCGCAAGGAACTGGGCCTGGGGCCGGCCCTGTGGAACAGCGCGCTGTGCGGTGGCTTTCGCGGCCGCATCGCCGCCTATGATCGCCACGAGTTGCGGCTGGTCAGCGAGACAGCTGCTCCATGAGCCCCCGGATGAACCCGTTTCTCAGCGAGGAACTCGTCAGCGAGCGGCCGGTGGTGGTGCGGCGCCGCGTCAAGTGGGGCGAATGCGACCCGGCGGGCGTGGTCTATACGCCGGTCTTTTCCGAGTATGCGATCTCCGCCTTCCAGATGTTCCTGGGCGCGCTGCTGGGCCCTCCCTTGCAGGAGCAGCTGCGCGCGCTGGATCTCAATACGCCGTTGCGCGCCCTGTCCTTCGATTTCAAGCGTTCGCTGTACCCCGAGCAGGTGTTCGACATGACGGTGCGCGTGCGCGAGGTGCGCAACACCACCTTTGCGCTGGACATCCATTTCACCGACGGCCCCGGCCAGGAAATCCTGGCCGCCCACCTGGTCGTGATCTGTGTGCACCACGCCGAGCGCAAATCGCGCGCCGTGCCCGAGCGGCTGCGCGAACTGCTGGAGGATTACCGCGGACGCTGGCCCGCTCCTGCCTTGGCGACCGAAGAGAGCACTCATGAAGAAAACAGCCGCTCCTAGATCGACGCGTCCCGCCGCCGCCTTGCGCACCGCGCCCGCCGCGCAGGCCGTCCAGGCCGCGCGCGGACCGGGCCGTCCGGCCGGCACCAGCCAGGGCCTGTTCAGCCGCGAATCCATCATCGCCACGGCGCTCAATCTCGCGCGGCAGGTTCCCCTGCACGAACTGTCGATCGTGCGCGCCGCGCACGAACTGAATGTCACGCCGGGCCTGATCCACTACTACCTCAAGGGCCGCGACGCGCTGACCTCGGGGGTGATGAACGCCTTCTACCGTGAACTGGTGGAAAGCTGGCCGGAGCTGGACGGCCACTGGCGCCGCGACCTCGAGGCCATCTGCATGGCCGTGTACAACGCGCACGCGCGCTACCCCGGCATCGCGGCCTATGTGCTCTCGCACAACAAGTTCCGCATGGTGCAGGCGGTACAGCCCGGCGAAACCGACTATGGCGTGCTGCTGTTCGAGAAGTTCACCTCCGCCGTGCGCAACATGGGATTCGACGCCGCGCGCACCGGTGTCTATGCACACTTGTTGAATGAGTTCATCACCGGCTACGCGCAGGCCACCGCCGCGCACCGCTGGCCGGGCGAGCACGCCCGGTTCCTCGATTCCAAGCTGGCGGAACTCGACCGGCGGCAGTACCCTTCGGCCCATTTCGTCAGCAAGACCTTCTCCCGGCTGGACGGCGCTTCGGCTTTCGAGACCGGCCTGGCCCTGTTCCTCAACGGCCTCGATCTCGAGCGCAGGCGATACCGAGCGGCTGCCGCAAGCCGCACCGGAGCAAAGAAATGACAGCAACCCCCGTCGAGCCCGGCACCAGAAAGCCGCGCCGTCCCGCGCTCGGCATCGACTGGTACCCCCAGCAGCTGCCCGCCGGTACGCAGGCCACGAACGTGCCGCTTCGCACCGCCGACGGCGCGCCCGTGAACGGAACCCTGTATTGCCGCGGCAATCCCCGGACCGCGGTGTGCCTGATGCACCCGCGCGAATTCCTGGGCTGCCACTACCTGGTGCCGGCATTGGTCGAAGCGGGATGCGCGGTCTGGGCGCAGGGTGCGCGCTCGGTGGGCAACGACCTGCGGCTGGAGCATGAACAGGCGCTGGCCGACGTCGCGGCCGGACTCGAGCACCTGCGCGGGCGTGGTTTCGAAAAGATCGTGCTGGTCGGCAACTCGGGCGGCTCGGGACTGTATTCCTACTATGTGCAGCAGGCCCGGCTGGCGCCCGCCGACCGGCTTGCGCAATCGCCCACGGGCCGGCCCACGGGACTGGACGCCGTGACCATGCCGATGGTGGACGGGATGGTTTATCTCGCGCCGCATCCCGGGCAGGGCCGCTTGCTGCTCGGCTGCATCGACCCCTCGGTCAGCGTCGAGGGCGACGCCTTGTCGCTCGATGCGTCGCTCGACCCCTTCGATCCGGCCAACGGCTATGCCGAGGGCGGGCAGGCACGCTATACCCCGGAGTTCATCGAGCGCTATCGCGCGGCGCAACGTCTGCGCGTCCAGCGGCTGGACGAGCGGGCACGCGAACTGATCGCCACCCGGCAGCAGGCCCGCAAGGCGCTCAAGACACCAGGCGCCAGCCGCGAACTGCAGTCGCGCGCCGCCCACACACCCATCATGACGGTCTGGCGCACCGACGCCGACCTGCGCTGCCTGGACCTGAGCCTGGACCCGTCCGACCGTCCCGCCGGCTCGATATGGGGTACCGACATGCTCGGCTCCAACTACGGTGCCGTCGGGTTCGGGCGCCTGTGCAGCCCGCAGTCGTGGCTTTCCACCTGGTCGGGGATCTCGTCGATGGCGGCGCTGGAAAAGACCGCGCCCTTCGTGAACCTGCCGGCCCTGCTGGTGGAATACACCGGCGACCAGACGACGTTTCCGCAGAGCATCCGGGAAATCTTCGGCTGGCTCGGCAGCACCGACAAGCAACACCTGCGAGTGCGTGGCGACCATCACGGCCGGCCGCTCACACCCGATGAGGAGCCCGGTCGCTATGCCGCGGCGCGTGAGATCGCGGCGTGGCTGCGGGCCAAGGACTTCGCATGACGGCGTACATCCGCATCGGCCAGATCGTGCCCAGTTCGAACACCACGATGGAGACGGAAATTCCGGCCATGCTGCGGGCGCGCGAGCAGCTGTACCCGGAACGCTTTGCCTTCCACAGTTCGCGCATGCGCATGCACCGCGTCACGCCGGAGGAGCTGGCGGCCATGAACCAGGAAGGCCTGCGCTGTGCCGCCGAATTGGCGGATGCGCGCGTCGATGTCATGAGCACGGCCTGCCTGGTGGCGATCATGGCGCAGGGACTGGGCTACCACCGGGAGGTCGAGAAGGACTTCGCGCGGGTCGTCGAGCAGAACGGCGCCCGCAGTCGCGTCATGACGTCCGCGGGCGCCCTGATCCACGGCCTCAAGCAACTGAAGGCGCGCAAGATATCCCTGATGGCGCCGTACATGAAACCGCTGACCGACAAGGTGGTGGCCTACATCGAGAACGAGGGCATCGAAGTGGTGGATCGCCTGTGCTTCGAGATCGCCGACAACCTCGAAGTGGGACGGCGCGACCCGATGCGGCTGCTGGAAGACGTGCGGCGCCTGAACACCGCGAATGCCGACGTCGTGGTGTTGTCGGCCTGTGTGCAGATGCAATCGATGCCGGCGCTCGATGCCGCGCAAAGGCAGCTTGGACTGGCGGTCACTTCGACTTCGGCGTGCACCGCACGCAACATGCTGGACTTGCTGGGACTAAGTGGGCCGGTGCCGGGATTCGGCGCGGTACTGGAGCAGGAATCTCACTCGCTCGGCGGCGTCAGCCCCAGCAGCGAGAAATAGCGCGTGAGATCGCCCTCTTCGCGCAGGATTTCCTGCATCAGGTCGGCCAGCGACATCTGGCCCCAGGTCACCGCGCGCTTGACCAGGTAGGGCGTCGGGCTGTGCGGCTCGGTTCGTTGCAGGTAGGCCGCCGCGACCTCGAGCATGCGGTAGGCCTCCTGACGGCTCGCGATGGGGCCGGCGGATAGCGGCGCGTCCTGCGCCGCGGCGAAAGATGAGGCAGGTTCTGCTGGCATCGGAGGCTCCTCGTATTCTTCGATCGGCAGGGCCGGTGGCGGTGCCGGCGCCGCCACGGCTCGCGGATCGCGCCCGTCCAGCAGGCTGACACAGGCGCGCTGAAGCTTGCGCAAGGTTTCGGCCACCTTGCCCAGGCTGGGCGCTTCCAGCGCCAGCCGCGCATCCAGGCTGCGCGAAAGCGCGTCCCACTTCTCCTGGGCCACCTGCAGCCGCTCCTGCATGTCCGACAGCCAGCGCAGGTTGCGGGCGTCGACCAGCGCGACCAGCTGCTCGCGCGTGAAGGGCAGCGCCTGCCCGGCGCCATGATCGCGCCCGGCGTTGGCGACGATGATCTGGTCCCAGTCGGCCAGGTTCAGGCTGGCCGGTTTGCGGTCCGGCAGGAACAACAGCGGCACCTGCAGGCGCAGCACCAGCGGCAGCGATTCGTTCAGCCAGACGAACGGCGCAACCCGCGATTCACTGTCGCCGTCCTCGATTTGCGGATGCAGGTCTTCCCAGTAGCGCTCGACCAGGCCGTCGAGCAGCTGCGCGCCCGCGATGAATCCCTCGATCTGGTGCTGGCGCACCCAGGCGTCCCCCAGCCACGCGGCCAGCTGCAGGTCTTTGCTCTTTGCCAGCAGCGCGGTGCAGTCATTGGCGACGGCACGCCAGTCGGCTTTTTTCAGCGGCCGCTCCCACTCCCGCATCGGCAAGCTCGCATCGTCTTCCGCGCGCGACTGGCGCAACGCCAGGAAAGCCGGGTCGTAACGGACCGACGGGCCACAGGGCGCGTCGCCGGGTACGGGGGCCAGAATCTGTTCGAGGTCGGGGGCGAAGGACTCGCGTTGCATCGTGTGGACGTCTGCGCTCAGGGACCGGCCCATTCGGGCGCGCGCACCGGGAAGATGCCGGGCCAGGACAGCGGTGTCTTCTTGCCCACCGGCGAAAGGGTCAACCGCAGGTAGACGCGCGAACGCGCCTCCAGCGGCGGCGCCTTGGAGTCTTCGGAGGCGACGGAGAGCGGGAACTCCATCCGCAGCAATTGCGAGCGGCCGTCGGCACGGGCGCCGCCGTCGGGCTCGCGCTGGCGCTGGATCATGGTGAGCAGCGCCCACGGGTCGGTGAAGCGGAACATCACGGCCTTGCCGTCGACCTGCATCGCGCTCTGGTGCACGTCGATGACCGGGCTGGCCGGGGAGTCCTTGGCCAGCCGCAAGGTCAGGGTGACGGGCGAGCCGGGTTCCCAACGCAGGGCCTTGGGCGGATCGCGCAGGCGCAGCACCTGCCCACCCATCTCGAGCGTCCAGTCGATGACCTTGTTGCCCTCGACCTCGGCCTGCTGATTGGCGCGGAACTCCGCCATCACGTCGTAGCCGGCGGCGGCGCCCTCCTCGGTCGGATAGAGCGGGTTCAGGAAAGCCTTGACCCGCTCGAACTGGTCGACGAAGCGGCGCGCCGGCGCGCCCTGCGTCGCCGCGCGCGCCGTGTCGCTCTGTTGCATTTCCTTCAGGGCCTTCGACACGCGGTCATAGGTCTTGAGCATCTGGCCGACGTCCTCGAAGTCGGCGGCCGGCGTGTCGCGCACGACGGCCTGGCTGAAAGGCTGGCGCCCGGCCACCAGCTTGTTGAAGCTGCCCGAGAACTGCGACCACTGGTCTTGCTGGTCGCGCGTGCGCAGCTCGTTGCAACGGGCGGCGAGCGCGTTGTAGATCTGAAGGTGACGCTCGGCAAAGTAATCGGCGGGGCGGCTGCCCGGCGACTTGCCGGCGAGCTTCTCGGTGCAGTTGAAGCGGTCCAGGTCCGGGCCGAGCGTGACGAGGAACTGTTCCAGCCCGCCCAGGCTGCTGTTGGGGTTCTTCAGGCGGTAGCGGTCCAGGTCGCGGTTGATGGCCTGCCAGCGCAGCACCATCTGGCCGGAAGCGGACGTGAGGTCCATCGACCCGATGTAGACCTCGGCTTGCCGCCCCAGTGCTTCCGCGCGGCCGAACTGCTGCCCGAGGTATTGGAGCATCGCGGCACCGTCCTGCACGCCGAAGGCCTGCCACAGCGGGGACTTGTCCCCTTGCCACCAGCGGAAATCGCGGCCGCGGATCGAATAGAGCTCGGAGCGCGACAGGTTGTCGTCGACCAGCCGCAGCCGGTTCATGGAGTCGTGGGAGACCACGGCGCGCAGGTTGTCGGCGCGAGTACCCGCCCCGAGTTCGCCCAGCAGCGACTGCACCTTGGCCAGCCTGGCACGGGCCGCGTCAAACGCGCCGGCGTCCGGCACGCCGGTGGCGTCCTGCCGGTTGCTGACGGTCATGGCTTCGACCGTGTAGTCGGTCACCAGGCTCGCAAGCTGCGAGTCCACGAACACTTCGACACTGTGGCGCGCCGCCAGCGGAAACTTCGGCACGCCTTCGGCGACGAAGCGCTTGCGCACCTCGCCCAGCGCCAGCGCCTGGTCCAGGTGCGGCCCATCCCAGATCACCGTGGCCTGGGCCGGCAATTCGGGCAGCTCGCGCCCGCGCGGCGCCGTCATGAAGGACTGGTTGAGCAGCGCGGTGAGCGCGTCGCGCAATGCCGCACGATCGGCCGACAGCGCGAAGTGCCCTTCTTTTTCGACCCAGGTCACGCCCGATGTGGACTCCGAGCCGATCCGCGTGGCGAACTCGGTGCCGAATCTCTGGAACGCGAAATAGGCGCGCTGGCGCACCTGGTCGGCCGCGTCGGGCCCGAGCAGGCGCGCCTGCCCGATGCGCGCGAGCACCCGGTCGTAGGCGGCGCCGAGGTTCAGCGTGGGCTGGCGCATCCAGGCACCCTTGCCCGGCCCGAACAGGTTCTCCTGCTCCTTGATGGTTGCCAGCACCGTGCGGTAGCCGTCCACGGTTGCGGTGTAGGGCAGGGCCGCCGAATCGGGCGCGAACAGGCGCGCTGTCTGCCGCGACAGGAGTTGCTCGGTGGCCAGCAGGTCGTTGTTGGCGAAGATGCGCGTGTCCAGCGCGTTCATGCCGCGCGTCAGCGTGCAGCGCGCCGCTTGCTGCACCGGGCCGACGCTGATGGCCGCCGGTGACGCACCGCCGCCGGGGGTCGGGCTGCCGCGGAAGAAGCGCAGACTGCGCGAGATGTTGCCCGGCAGCTCGGCGCCCAGCGTGTACTTGACCAGCAGGCGCAGGTCGCTCGCTTCGGTCTGGCTGGGTTTTTGCAGCCGGATCATGGCCTGGATCGCTTGGTCCAGCTGCTCCACCGACCCGAGATACTGGAGCACCGCCGAGAATTCCGGCAGGTCTTCCGGCGCCAGCGAGAGCTTGCGCCCGAGCTCGAAGCCGCCACCGATCGCCGGGGCGATGCATTCGCCGCCGATGATCAATTCGCCGGTGCTGCTGTCCTGCGCCACGCCCGTGAGCTCGCTGGCGCGCGCATACAGCTCGCGCCGCAGCGTGTTGATGGCGATCTCGCCGAATTCGCGCTCGATCCGCTCGGCCGCGCGCTCCTCGACGTCGTCGAAGGTGCTCCACGACCCCGGCATGAAGAATGTCCACGCCGTGTCGGTGCCCAACTTCTCGATGGCGGCCAGCAGGGCCAGCGCCTTGCGCCGATACCAGTCGGAGGGGATGGCTTCGCCACGCTCGGCCGACCGCGCGCGGAAATCGGCGTCGGCCTGGATCTGCGCCAGGGCGCGGGCCAGTTCGGTATGCCGGGAATCGAGTTGCACGGTGGCGACGACCAAGCCGATGGACCAGATGCCCAGCACGGCGATCGCGCCCCAGCGCGCGGTCCGGCTGAGGGCCGGACGGGTCAGGTGCTGGCGCGACGGACGGGCCAGGCCGTATTCCTGGAAGATCTTCTTTTCGAACAGGTCGCGCAGGAAAGCCGGTTCGCGCATCAACTGCGACATCAGTTCGTGGGTGCCTTGCGCGGGCGCCTCCTCGGTGGCGTCGACCAAGGCCGGCAGTCCTTCGGCGCCCAGGGACTTCTGCGCGGCTTCGCTGCTGTCGCCGGTGAGGTAGATGCCGCGAAAGAAGAAAGGCTCGTGGTAGGCGCTCGGGCGCATCAGCTCGTCGATATACAGCTGCAGCTGCGCGCGGACCGACTCGATGCGCGTCGGCAGCAGGAAGAACTTGCCGGCGTCCTCGGTGGCGGCGTTCAGCGCGAACAGCTCGGCGCTGGTGTCGGTGGTGGTCTTGACGACGGCGTTGATCGCCTCGTCGACCCACTGGGACTGGTAGGTAGTGGACAGGTCGTAGGGCGAGGACCAGCCCAGCATGCTGGCGCGCACCGACTCGGGCACCAGCCGGCCGAACTGGGCGAAGCCCTCGATCTGCTCGCAACCGGCCACCACCACGTACACCGCAAAGCGCATCGCGAAACGGTTCTGCGCCAGCCACAGCCGCCGGTGCGCGAGCTTGGCCAGCTTGCCAAGCTCGAGCCGCGCGTCCGGCTTGCCGTCCAGCAGCAGGCTGGCCGGCACCGTGATCACCACCGAGTCGAACGGCCGCTCGGGCCGGTACTTGCGGCACAAGCCCAGGAATTCATCCCACGGCTTCTCGGCGGCGTCTTCGTCGTCGGGCGAACCCAGGTAGGCGCCCTGGATGTCGACCACGATGCCCTTGTCGAAGAAGTGCCAGGAAATCCCCTGGGCCGACGCCGCCATGGCCGCTTCGGTGCTCAGGGCACTGGCCACGCCGGATTGCTCGATCGGCAACTGCCCGCCGCCTTCGTTGAGAACCAGCACCCACGGGATGCTGTAGCGCTGCGAGCGGGAGGCGATGTTGGCCTCGATCAGTTCGACCGCCTGGCGGAAGGAGTTGCGCAGCGAATCGAAGCGCAACCGCGCCATCTTCGGGTCGGCCGCGCCTTTCGCGCTGGACCGCCGCACCGCCAGCCATAGCACCAGGCCCAGCACGGCCACCACCAGCAGGATCAATACCGCGAGCGAGGCCAGGAACAGGTTGTCCTTCAGCATGGCCGGCTCCGGCTGGAACTGCGCTTCACTTGGACGCCTCCGACGCGGACAGCTTGCCGGTGGCCAGCACCTGGCGTACCGGCCACGACTGCCAGACCCAGAGCATCTCCGAGATCGCCAGCAGCGCCACCAGCCCCAGCAGGAACCCCACGGTCCAGCGGCTCAAGGTCGGCAGCTTGCGCGGTGCGATGTGCGAGAGGGTGCTGGCATAGGGCCGCTCCGAGAGCACGCGGTCGCGGCCCGCCAGTTCGGCCGGGCGCTGGTAGACGAACTGGAACAGCTCCTCGCGCAGCCCGGCCAGCCGCCCGATCTCGCCCATGCCGCGGTACTTGCCCTGGAAGCCCAGGGCCAGCGCGAACAGGTACAGGCGGGCGATATCGCGGCGCGAGGGCTCGCGGGTCGACAGCACTTCCTCGATGCGCTCGAACACCCGGTCGCCCGCGACACTGGTGCGGAAAAGCGCCGCTTCCAGCAGATGCGAGGTCCAGGTTTCGCGGCCGATCCACGGCATGTTCAGCAGCATCTCGTCGGCCAGGGCGGCCTTGAGGTAACGGGCGTCGGCGATGCTTTCGAGCTCGAAACGGCTGCCTTCGCGCTTGGATTCGAGCGTCTGCAGCTCGATCAGGTTGACCAGGTGGCGCTCGAGGTCCTGCGAGGCTGCTTCGGGATCGGTCTCGCGCATCTCCAGTGCACGGCTGTGCGCCTTCGACACCTCGTCGTAGAAGGCGCGGAACTGCCTGACGAGATGGTCATCGTCCGATCTCTCTGCAGTCTGGCGGGCCATGATCGTGTACTTCCTTGTTGCCTGCCCTCAGCCCTTGATGAGCAAGACCAGTTCCTGCGGGCGCTGGGCCACGGCATTTTCCGTGGAGTTGCTGATTATCAAAGGCTGCCCGGGCATTGTCAGGTTGGGATTTGTCTGGATCGCGAAAAGCGTATAGCCGGTGCTGGACCGCACGCCCAGTTCATCGGCCGACTCG
>JAQGMS010000056.1 GCA_028292245.1 Ramlibacter sp. | reverse complement strand
CCTGCGGCACAAGGAAAAGCAGGCGCTGGCCGAGGTGCTGCGCCAGCTCAAACGCGAAGGCATCAGCCTGCTGCTGGTGGAACACGACATGGAATTCGTCATGGGCCTCACGGACCGCATCGTGGTGATGGAGTTCGGCACCCGCCTGATGGAAGGCACGCCGCGCGAGGTGCAGCAAAGTCCCGAGGTGCGCGCCGCGTACCTGGGCACGGAGCACTGAGGCCACATGAACGCACCCGTGGTTCCCACCCTTCGCATCGACGGCCTGCGCGCCGGCTACGGCCGCGCCGAAGTGCTGCACGGCATCACGCTGGAAGCCGCGCCCGGCAGCGTCATCACCGTCATCGGGCCCAATGGCGCGGGCAAGTCCACGCTGCTCAACGCGCTGATGGGCGTGATCCCGGCTCGCGGCCTGGCGCAGTTCGAAGGCCAGGACATCGCCGACGTCGCGCTCGAGGAACGCGTGATGCTCGGAATGGCCCTGGTGCCTGAACGCCGCGAGCTGTTCGGCTCCATGCCGGTGGAGGACAACCTGGTGCTCGGCGGCTGGCGCCAGGTGCGATTGCGCAACCGCCAGTGGCGCGACGCGCTGGAACAGGTTTACGGCCTGTTTCCGCGTCTGAAGGAGCGGCGCATGCAATTGGCGGGCACGCTCTCGGGCGGCGAACGGCAGATGCTGGCCGTCGGCCGCGCGCTGATGTCCCGCCCGCGCCTGTTGATGCTCGACGAACCGAGCCTGGGCCTGGCACCGCTGGTGGTGCGCGACATCTTCCGCACCATCGATGCGTTGCGCCAGACCGGAGTCACCATCCTGCTGGTGGAACAGAACGCGCGCGCCGCGCTGGAAGTTGCAGACCACGGCTACGTGCTCGAGATGGGAGAGATCGCGTTGCAGGGCTCGGCCCGTGAACTGGCCGGCGACGCCCGGGTGATCGACACCTACCTCGGCGCCACGCGCAAGGACCCCGGCGAGGGGGAGCCGGCATGAAAATCGCTGCCTCCAGCGCGACGCGCACGCCGGCCGCGCCCGCCGTCGACCAGGTCGATGCCAGCTACCTGGAAGGCCTGCTGGGCTACAACGCCCGGCGCGCCGCGCTGGCGGTGATCGAGGTGTTCCTGCAGCGCATGGCCGTGTACGACCTGCGGCCGGTCGACTTCTCGGTGCTGTCGCTGGTCACGCACAACCCGGGCATCACCTCGCGGCAGCTGTGCACCACGCTGGGCATCCTGCCGCCCAACCTGGTGGGGATGATCAACGCCCTGGAAAAGCGTGAGCTCATCGCGCGCCAGCCGCACCCGCGCGACGGCCGCGCCATGGGCTTGCACCTCACGCCCGCCGGCCAGAAACTCATGCGCGACGCCGAACGCACGGCCGCCGAACTGGAAGCCGAAGTGGCGACGCGCCTGTCCGCCGGCGAAGCAAAGACGCTGATCCGGCTGCTCAAGAAAGTCTATCTCTAGCAGTTTTCTGACGATGCTATTGTTTGTATAGCAGGAAGTGCGTACACTCCGTTCCCCGCCCGGCAAAAAATAACAGGGCCCCGAGGAGCACCCCGCGTATGAGTTCGAAGGAAAACGCCGCCATCAGCCAGTTGCTGGGGCTGCTGGAGTCGCGTTACGCGATCCGGGTGCTGTGGGCGTTGCGGGACGGCCATGCGCAGACCTTCCGGCTGCTGCAGGACAGTGTGGGCGGCATCACGCCCAACACGCTGAATACGCGCATCAAGGAAATGCGCGAGGCCGGCTTCGTCACCCACGGCAACGACGGCTACGTCGTCACCGCTTCCGGGCTGGACCTGCTCAAGCGCCTGAACGACCTGCCCGCCTTCGCCGCCAAATGGGTGGCCAGCCAGGCCAAGAAGAAAGCATGATGTCCTTCCTCGAACTGGCGGCCGCATTGCCCGCCGATGGCGACGCAGCGTTGCTGGTCGGGCGCGTGAATTTCCCCGGGCTCGGTGCGGTGCTGGTGCAAGTGCGCTCCGACGGTGTGTATGACCTGTCGCACTTGGCGCCCACCTGCCGCGATTTGCTGGAGCTGCCCGATCCTGCCGGCACCGTGCGCGCGCGGCCGGGCCAACGCATGGCTGCGGCCGCCGACGTACTTGCCAACAGCGCATTCGACGCGCTCGACCCTGCCAAGCCGTGGTTTCTTGCGCCTTGCGACCTGCAGGCGATCAAGGCCGCCGGCGTCACTTTCGTCTCCTCGATGCTCGAACGCGTGATCGAGGAGCAGGCACGCGGCGACGCGGCACGCGCCGATGCTGTGCGTGCGGCCGTGGTGGCCGTCATCGGCGACGACCTTGCCGCGGTCCGCCCGGGCTCGCCCGAGGCCCAGCGGCTCAAGGACGTGCTGGTCGCGCAAGGAGCGTGGTCACAGTACCTGGAGGTGGGCATCGGGCCGGACGCGGAAATCTTCACCAAGTCGCAGCCGATGAGCGCCGTCGGCACCGGCGCCGAGATCGGCATCCACCCGGGCAGCACCTGGAACAACCCGGAACCCGAGATCGTGCTGGCCGTCAGCAGCCGCGGCGAAACGGTGGGCGCGACGCTCGGCAACGACGTCAACCTGCGCGACTTCGAGGGCCGCAGCGCCTTGCTGCTGGGCAAGGCCAAGGACAACAACGCGAGTTGCGCCATCGGCCCTTTCATCCGCCTGTTCGACGGGCAATTCGGCATCGACGACGTGCGCCGCTGCGACCTGGCCATGGAAGTGCGCGGCCCGGACGGCTTCGTGATGCAAGGGGCGAGTTCGCTGTCGAAGATCAGCCGCGATCCGCTCGACCTGGTCGCGCAGGCCATCGGCGCCAACCACCAGTACCCGGATGGCTTCGTGCTCTTCCTGGGCACCATGTTCGCGCCGACGCAGGACCGCCATGGCCCGGGCCAGGGATTCACGCATGAGGTGGGGGACATCGTTACGGTGTCGACGCCGCGGCTCGGTACACTGGCAAATCGCGTCAACACCAGCGACAAGGTGGCGCCGTGGACCTACGGCACTGCCGCGCTGATGCGTGACCTGGCGCGGCGCGGGCTGCTCGCCTGATCCTGCGGGCCGGCTTTCACATTCAAGAAAAGGAACATCCCATGATCACCACCCCTTCCGGCCTGCAATACGAAGACACCACCGTCGGCGGCGGCGCCGAAGCCAAGGCCGGCCAGCATGTGCACGTGCACTACACCGGCTGGCTCTACAACGACGGCAAGCAAGGCGCGAAGTTCGATTCCAGCGTCGACCGCAAGGACCCGTTCGCCTTCTCGCTGGGCGCCGGCATGGTGATCAAGGGCTGGGACGAAGGAGTCGCGGGCATGAAGATCGGCGGCAAGCGCACGCTGATCATTCCGCCGCAATTGGGCTATGGCGCGCGCGGCGCCGGCGGCGTGATCCCGCCGAACGCAACGCTCAAGTTCGACGTCGAACTGCTCGACGCGCACTGAACCTTCACTACATCTGCTGGAACAGGTGCAGGTAGCTGCGGCTGACCGACAGCCGCTCGCTGCGGCCCTTCAAGTGAACCTCGCCTGAGTCCCCCGGGCCATGCGTGAAATGGCTCACCCGGTCCAGGCAGACGATGGCCGAGCGGTGCACCTGCGCGAAGCGTTCCGGGTCCATCTCGTCGGCCAGCTCGCGGATGGTCTTGCGGATCAGCGCTTCGCCGCCCTCCCACACCACCATCGTGTACTTGTTGTCGGACTTCACGTAGATCACCTGCTCCACCGGGATCAGGCGCACCGAGGCGCCGACCGAGGCCTTGATCCACTTGAGCCAGGGCTTGGGCGCGAGCCGTTCGCGCAACTGCCCGGCCATGTGTTCCAGCGTCGCCTCCCATTCCGGCGGCGGCTGCACCGGCGCACCCAGCCGCTCGCGCAGCCGCTGCACCGTCTCGGCCAGGCGCTGGTCCTCGATCGGCTTGACGAGGTAGTCGACGGCGCCCTGGCGGAATGCTTCCACCGCGTACTTGTCGAACGCCGTCACGAACACCAGTTGCGCGCGGCGGCCGATGCAGCGCGCCACCTCGATGCCGTTCATACCGGGCATGTGCACGTCCAGGAAAGCCACCTGCGGCAGCGCCTGGTCGAACAGTTCGACCGCCTCGCGCCCGTTGCGCGCGTGCGTGACCTGCAGTCCCGGCCAGAGCTGGGCCAGCAGCGAGGCCAGCCGCTCCCGCAGCAAAGGCTCGTCGTCGGCGATGAGTGCGCTCGTCATCCGCTGCTCACGCGGGTGCGCGCACCCGAATGTCGGCGCGCAGCCCATGGGGGATCTGCTCGCTCAGGTCCAGCCGTGCGTCTTCGCCGAACGAAGCGCGCAGCCGCGCCTCGAGGTTGGCCAGGCCCGTACCCTGCCCGGCGTGCTCGGACATCCCCACGCCGGTGTCGGCCACCCACAGGTGCACGGTGTCGGCATCGACGCGCCGGGCACCCACGTCCACCCGGCTGGTTTCGCACGCGGGATCGATGCCGTGGCGGATCGCGTTCTCGACCAGGGTCAGCAAGGCCATCGGCGGAAAGCGGAGCTTGCGCAAGGACGGGTCGACATCGACCAGGCAGGCCAGCCGATCCGGCATCCGCATCTGCATGAGGTCGAGGTAGGCGCGCACCAGCCGCTCCTCGTCGCCCAGGTTCGCGTCGCCCTGCTGCAGGTGCGGCACGGCGGCGCGCAGGTAGTCGATCAGGCTGCGGAACACCGGCACCGCCCGTGGCGACCCGCTTTCGACCAGCTCCTGCACATTGGCCAGCGTGTTGAGCAGGAAGTGCGGCTGGATCTGCGCCGTCATCAGGTGCAGGCGCGCGTCGGCGGCCTGGCGCTGCAGCGTTTCGCGCTCCAGCGCGAACTGCAGCGCCTGGGCGCGCACCTGCGCGTCGCGCTCGCTGTAGAGCGAACCCAGCGCGACCAGCGTGCCGACGATCAGCGCCATCAGCGTGACGATGACGTAGCCGGCCACATGCCCCTTGGACCCCAGGAAGGCCGCGAAGTCGCCGCCGAAGGTCAGCATCTGCACGATCAGCGGCGACAGCATCGCAGCGACGGAAATGGCGAGCACCTGCGCCACCCAGCGCGGCATCAGCGACTGCTGCCACGTGCCGGCCGCCGTGAACGCGAGCAGCAGCATGAGACCCACGAACACGGTTTCGCCGACCAGCTCGAGAATCGGCGTGTGCGACACCGGCTTGATTGCCGCGGCGGCGAGCAGTGCCACGAAGATCACGACGGTGAGCTGGCGGCGCCCCGGCAGCAGCCTGCGCAAGCCGGGGCTGCGCGGCGCCGCGCCGGAATCGATGGAAGGTACTGCGAAAGACATCCGCCGACGATAAAGGGGCCGCCCGCCGCCAGTCAAGGCCGCCGCCACGGCGATTGCGATGAAACGCGGTTTCCAAGGGATGGACCGCGCCGCCGTTCAGGTGGGCGCGCCGTCGGGTCGCGGCCAGCGCGCACCCCAGTCTTCCAGCGGCACCCGGGCCGCGTTGCACACATAGCTGATCGCGTGGTACCAGCCGGCCAGCATCAGCAATTCGATCAACTGCGGCGGCGTCCATAGCGCGGCGAGCTCCGGCCAGAGCGCATCGCTCACCGTCGCTGTGTCATGCAGCTCGTCGGCCATCTGGACCAGCAGCCGGTCCCGGACTGTGAGCACCGTGGCGTCGGCATCGGAGCCGGCGATCGCCGCATTCTGCTGCGCCGAGAAGCCGGCGGCCTCCCCGAACGCGGCGACGTGCACGCCCCATTCGTATTGCGCTCCGCAACGCGCGCAAATGCGGTTGATGACGACTTCGCGGTCGCGCAGCTGCAGCGTCGCCTTGCGCCCCAGCAAGTAGCCGCCCCAGCCGGTGGAACGCGTCGCCAGTTCCGGGTTGTGGGCCAGCACCCGGAACAAGGCAAGGATAGTAGGCGCACCGGGCGGGGTCATGCGGGCCAAGAGCGCATCCAGGTCGGGTGCATAGAGCGGCGCCAGCGGTTCGATGCGCGGCGAAGCGGGGTGAGAGTCAGGCATGGTTGCTCCGAGTCGCTACGGATTCCGTAGCGCGCCCAGTGTATCGCTACGGTTTTCGTAGCGTCAGTCGCAACCGGGACAGCACGCAGCGCTAGAATCGCCGGCCATGACTTCAGCTGTTCCCCTGCTTGGCCACCCGGTTCGCGGCTCGCGCACCGGCCGCCCGGTGATGGCGCTGCTGGATCTGCTGGGCCGGCGCGGAACCCTGCGCCTGCTCTGGGAGCTGCGCGATGGCCATGCCCAGAGCTTCCGGCTGCTGCGCGCCAGCGCCGACGGCATTTCGCCGTCGGTGTTGAACACGCGGCTGAAGGAACTGCGCGAAGCGCGCCTGGTCGAGCTGGCCACGGCCGGCTACGGCCTGACGCCACAGGGCATGGAGCTGATGCGGCAGCTGAAGCCGCTCAACCGTTGGGCCGAGGGCTGGGCCGCATCCACCGCCGCGCAAATAGTTAGCTGATCGTTATTTCCCTGCCTTGAAAAGGGCTTCCCGGCCCCAAGCTGCTCCGCAGCCTCTCATTTCACACCCACCCACAACAATCATGTCCGGCGAGAACCAGACCGAAATGTCCGACAACCCAACCCAACATCCGGCCCGCTCCGGGGCGGATGGCCCCATCGACGCCAGCCCCGAAGAACGCGAGGCCGCCCAGGCCGCCAATGACGCCGATGCCTTGAGCCAGGCGCAGGCCGAGTTGGCCGCGCTGCAGGCGAAAAACGCGGAACTGGCCGAGCAAGTCCTGCGGGCCCAGGCCGAAATGCAGAACACCCGCCGCCGCGCGGAGGACGAGATGTCCAAGGCGCGCAAGTTCGCCGTGGAAAGCTTTGCCGAGAGCCTGCTGCCGGTGGTGGACAGCCTCGAGGCCGGGCTGGCGCACCGGGACGCGACTCCGCAGCAGATTACCGAAGGCGCCGAGGCCACCTTGCGCCAGCTCAAGAGCACGCTCGAGCGCAACAAAGTGATCGAGATCAACCCGGCTGCGGGCGCGAAGTTCGACCCGCACCAGCACCAGGCCATTTCGGTGGTGCCGCCGCCCCCTGGATCCGCACAGGAAGCCAACACGGTGGTGAGCGTTTTGCAAAAGGGCTACCTAATCGCCGACCGCGTGCTGCGCCCGGCGCTGGTGACCGTCGCGGCGCCCAAATAACGGCGCGCGCCAAGCTTGAAACACCACAGCTTATCCACAAGTAACCCACATCGAATCTGAATTGGCCGCAGGGCCGCACGCAAGGAGAAACACTCATGGGAAGAATCATCGGCATCGACCTGGGAACCACGAATTCGTGCGTCTCCATCATGGAGGG
>JAQGMS010000043.1 GCA_028292245.1 Ramlibacter sp. | reverse complement strand
TGTACCAGAAGGAAGCCAAGCCGGTGGTCAAGGACGTGACCGAGTTCCTGTCCACCTCGCTGATGGCGGCGCACCACCAGATCATCCGCTACGCCAGTGAAAAGGGCATGCTCGATACGCCGCGCACGACGCTGGTCGCGGCGATCGTGCAGGGCACCGCCGCCACCTGGGTGCATTGCGGCGATTCGCGCCTGTACGTCGTGCGCGCCGGCGAGTTGCTCACGCGCACGCGCGACCACTCGTACCTGGAACAGCAGGCCAACGCGCCGGGCGTGGTCCGGCTGGACCGCATCAACCGCAACATCCTGTTCACCTGCCTGGGATCGCCGACCAAGCCGGTGTTCGACGTCACCGGCCCGATCACGCTGCAGCAGGGCGACAAGATCCTGCTGTGCTCGGACGGCCTGTGGGGCAGCCTGCCCGACATCGACATCGTGCGCCAATTGAACGTGAAGCCGGTTTCCGAAGCCGTGCCCGACCTGGTCGAGTCGGCGCTGCGCAACGGCGGCGACCACAGCGACAACGTCACCGTCATCGCGCTGGAATGGGAAACCCCGGATTCCTTCGAATCCACCCGCGGCATTTCCACCGACAGCATCAGCGACGGTGTGTTCGCCTCCACCATCCAGGCGGGCGTGCACGACACCATGGTCGAGGACCTCGACGACGCCGCCATCGAGCGCTCGATCGCCGAGATCAACGAGGCCATCCGGCGCTCGGCTGCCCGAAAGACTTGAGCAAACAAGAAAACGTCGCCGCTCGCGACGCCGTCCTTTGGATTTCATATGAGTTTCACCAGAACGGGCGGCCGCGCCGCCGATCAGCTGCGTCCCATCCGCATCACCCGCGGCTTCACCATCCACGCCGAGGGCTCGGTGCTGATCGAGTTCGGCAACACCAAGGTGCTGTGTACTGCGTCGGTGGAAGAGAAGGTGCCGCCGCACAAACGCGGAAGCGGCGAAGGCTGGGTCACCGCCGAATACGGCATGCTGCCTCGCGCGACCCACACGCGCAGCGACCGCGAAGCCGCGCGCGGCAAGCAAAGCGGCCGCACCCAGGAAATCCAGCGGCTGATCGGCCGTTCGATGCGCGCGGTGTTCGACTTGAAAGCGCTGGGCGAACGCACGATCCAGATCGACTGCGATGTGCTGCAGGCCGACGGCGGCACGCGCACGGCGGCCATCACCGGCGCCTTCGTCGCGGCGCAGGACGCCGTGAACACCCTGATCGCCAGTGGCAAGCTCGCCGCCTCGCCGATCACCGGGCCGGTGGCGGCGGTGTCGGTCGGCATCGTGGAGGGCGCCCCCCTGCTCGACCTGGAGTACGTCGAGGACGTGAACTGCGACACCGACATGAACGTGGTCATGACCGGCGCCGGGCACTTTGTCGAAGTGCAGGGGACGGCCGAGGGCGCCGCCTTCACGCGCGCCGAGATGGACGAGCTGTTGCGGCTGGCCGAAAAGGGCATCGGCGAACTTGTGGAGTTGCAACGCCGGGCATTGCAACAAGGAGATAACGCGGCCTGAAGGCCGCGTCCTTGGGATGGTTGGGAAAATCGTCCTCGCCTCCAACAACCCGGGCAAGCTCGCCGAGTTGCGGGCCATGTTCGCGCCGCTTCGCATCGAGCTGGTCAGCCAGGCGGAACTGGGCATCGGCGAGGCCGAAGAGCCGTTCCGCACCTTCGTCGAGAACGCGCTGGCCAAGGCCCGCCACGCGGCGCGCGAGAGCGGCTTGCCCGCGCTCGCCGACGACGCCGGGCTGTGTGTCGATGCGTTCGGCGGCCTGCCCGGTGTCGACACCGCTTTCTATGCCATGCAGTTCGGCTACGAAAAGGGCGACGCCAACAACGTCAAGGCGCTGCTCGAGCAACTGCAGGGCCAGCCGGATCGCCGCGCGGCCCTGGTCAGCACGCTGGTGGCGGTGCGTTCGCCCGGCGATCCCGAGCCGCTGATCGCGGTGGGCCGCGTCGCCGGCGAGATCGCCCGCGAGCCGGCCGGCAGCAACGGCTTCGGCTTCGACCCGGTGATGTACATCCCCGAATTCGGCAAGACCTTCGCGCAGTTGCCGGTGGAAGTGAAGAACGCCAACAGCCACCGCGGCAAGGCGGCGCGGCAGATGCTCGAATTGATCCGCGAGAGATGGCTGTGAAATTGGCGATCAACGTCGCCGCGGACGCCGGCCATGCCGTCAAGGACGTCCAGCACTACCTGCGTCCCGGCACGCTGCAACTGGGCGCGTTGCCGCCGCTGTCCCTGTATGTGCACTTGCCCTGGTGCATCAGGAAGTGCCCGTACTGCGATTTCAACTCGCACGAGATGCGGGCCGCGGAGATGCCGGAACAGCGCTACCTCGATGCCGTGGTGGCCGACCTCGAGGCCGCGCTGCCGATCATCTGGGGCCGCACCATCCACAGCATCTTCATCGGCGGCGGCACGCCCAGCCTGTTCTCGCCGCAGGGGATCGACCGGCTGCTCGGCGACATACGGGCGCGGCTGAAGCTGGAGCCCGATTGCGAGATCACGCTGGAGGCCAACCCCGGCACTTTCGAAAAGGACCGGTTCCGCGCGTTCCGTGCGGCCGGCGTCACGCGGCTGTCGGTGGGCGTGCAAAGCTTCAACGACGCGCACCTACAAGCGCTGGGGCGAGTGCATGACCGCGCCCAGGCCATCGCGGCGCTGGAGGAAGCGGCACTGGCGTTCGACACCTTCAACCTGGACCTCATGTATGCGTTGCCGGGGCAGACGATGGTCCAGCTCGAGCAGGACCTGGTGCAGGCGCTGTCGCTGGCGCCGCCGCACTTGTCGGTGTACCACCTGACGATCGAGCCCAACACCTATTTCGCCAAGTTCCCGCCGCGCGTGCCGGACGACGACACCGCCTACGCCATGCTGGACCGCATCACCGAGATGACCGGCGGCGCGGGCATGGACCGCTACGAAGTGTCGGCCTATGCCAAGACCGGGCACCGGTGCTGGCACAACCTGAACTATTGGCAATTCGGCGACTACCTCGGCATCGGCGCCGGCGCGCACAGCAAGATCAGCTTTCCGCACCGCATCGTGCGGCAGGTGCGCTTGCGCGAGCCCAAGCTCTACATGGACAACGCGCTGGCCGGCCGCCCGCTGTCGCAGGACGACGATGTGCCCCGGGCCGAGCTGCCGTTCGAGTTCATGCTCAACGCGCTGCGGCTGCGCGAGGGCTTTGCGCTGGCTCAGTTTCGCGAACGCACGGGCCTGCCCCAGAGCGCCATCGAACAGCCGCTGCACGAAGCCGAGCGCAAGGGCCTGGTCGAGCGCGACCTGAGCCATGTGCGGCCGTCCGGGCGCGGCTTCGATTTCCTCTCCGACCTGCAAGCGCTGTTTCTGGCCGCGCGCTGACCGTTTCGCGGCCCGGCGCCGCACCTGCATGCGATCTTTGCATGGACCCGCGCCGATAAGGCATTTGCACTCGCCCCCCGCTGCCCCTAGAGTACGGGCAAACACCAAGGGGACAACCCGATGAATGCCTCTGCCCAAGCGTTGCACAACCGTGTCGACGCTGTCCTGGCCCTTGCCGCCTCGCGCCTGGACGCGGCCGCGCACAAGATGATCGAGGGTTTCGCGCGCGAGTACTTCGCCCGGCTGGACGCCGACGACCTGGCCGAGCGCACGCCAGAAGACCTGCTGGGCGCGCTGTTATCGCACCTGCAACTGGGCGAAGTCCGGGAGCCCGGCCGCCCGAAGCTGCGCATCTTCGGCCCGACCCAGGCCGAGGACGGCTGGTCGTCGCGCCATTCGGTGATCCAGATCGTCAACGACGACATGCCCTTCCTGGTCGATTCCACGTCGCTCGAGATCAACCGGCAGGGCCTGACGCTGCACCTGATCGTGCACCCGATCTTCGCGGTGCGGCGTGACAAGAAAGGCAAGCTCGAGTCGATCGGGCCACAGGCCCAGTCACCCGATGCGCCGCGCGAATCGTGGATGCACATCGAGGTCGACCGCCTGATCGACGCCGAACAGCGCGACGCGCTGGCTGCCGGCATCGAGCAGGTGCTGGCCGACGTGCGCGCCGCGGTGACCGACTGGCGCGCGATGCTGGCCAAGCTGCACGAAGCGATCGCCGAGCTGCAGCGCGCGCCCGCCGCACTGCCGCGGCCGCTCGTGGCGGAGAACGCGGCCTTCCTGCAATGGCTGGCCGACGGCCACATGACGCTGTTGGGTTACCGCCAGCATGACCTGGTCGACGAAAGGGGCGAAGCCGCGCTTCGGCTGGTGCGCGGCAGCGGCCTGGGTTTGCTGCGCGATACCGAGCAGGAAAAGCTTTCGGTCAGCTTCGCGGCCTTGCCGGCGCAGGCCCGAGCGCTGGCAAAAGCGCCGCTGCCGCTGCTGGTCGTCACCAAGGCCAACACGCGATCGACCGTGCATCGCGCCGGCTACACCGACTACATCGGCGTGAAGCGCTACAACGCCACCGGCGAAGTGATCGGCGAACACCGCTTCATCGGCCTGTTCACTTCGACGGCGTACAGCGCGCGGGTGGCGGAGACGCCCCTGCTGCGCGGCAAGGTGGAGGCCATCGCCGCCGCCGCGGGCTTGCCGGCCGGCGGCCACCTGGCCAAGGCACTCGACCACGTGCTGGAGACCTACCCGCGTGACGACCTGTTCCAGATCCCGGACGAGCAGTTGTACGACACCGCGCTGGGCATCGTCGCGCTGGGCGAGCGGCAACGGCTGCGCCTTTTCATGTGGCGCGACCCGTTCGACCGCTTCGTGTCCTGCCTGGTCTACGTTCCGCGCGAAGCCTATTCGACCGACCTGCGCGTCAAGTTCCAGCGCATCCTGATGGCCGCGTTCGGCGGCACCAGCGCCGAATTCGACGTTCTGCTGAGCGACGCCGTGCTGGCGCGCATCCACTTCACCGTGCGGACCACGCCCGGGCAAGTTCCCGCGTATGAGCGCAAGGACATCGAGCGCCAGCTGGCGGCCGCCGCGCGGCGCTGGGACGACGAGCTGCGCGACGCCCTGGTCGACGAAGAAGGCGAGGGCGCCGGGCTGACCCTGTTCAAGCGCTGGAGCGCGGCGTTCCCGGCGGCCTACCGCGACCGCGTCGCGGCCCGCGATGCCGTGCCGGACGTGCGCAAGCTGGCGGCCGTATCGACCGGCGCGCCGCTGGAGCTGGCGCTGTACCAGCCGCCCGGCGCGGCGCCTGGTGCCCTGGGGCTGAAGATCTACCTGCCCGGAGCGCCGCTGGTGCTGTCGGACAGCCTGCCGATGCTCGAGCACATGGGCGTGCGGGTGATCGGTGAATCGAGCTGGCGCATCGGCACGCCGGACGACGCCCACGCGATCTTCTTGCACGACTTCGAACTGCAGGCGCCGGCCGCGGGCGAAACCGACGCCGCCACGCGGGCCGGCTTGTTCGAGGGCGCGTTCGCCCGCGTGCTGAGCGGCGAAATCGAGAGCGACGACTTCAA
>JAQGMS010000376.1 GCA_028292245.1 Ramlibacter sp. | reverse complement strand
ACAACTCCGACCACCGCGCCGGCGGCCAGTGGGGCCAGTACGGCGAGGTGGCGGTGCGCCGCGTGCTCACGCGCGACGGCACCAGCAGCTACTACATCAACAACCAGCCGGTGCGCCGGCGCGACGTGCAGGACGTGTTCCTGGGAACCGGCCTGGGCCCGCGGGCCTACGCCATCATCGGCCAGGGCACGATCAGCCGCATCATCGAATCCAAGCCCGAGGAACTGCGCCTGTTCCTCGAGGAAGCCGCCGGCGTCTCCAAGTACAAGGAGCGCCGCCGCGAAACCGAGAACCGGCTGTCCGACACGCGTGAGAACCTGACGCGGGTGCAGGACATCCTGCGCGAGCTCAACGCCAACCTCGACAAGCTGGAGAAGCAGGCCGAGGTGGCCGCGCGCTACAACGCGCTGCAGGCCGACGTCACGCTCAAGCAGCACCAGCTGTGGTTCCTGAAGCGCTCGGAAAGCGAAGTCGACCAGGGGCGCGTCAAGGCCGAAGCCGACAAGGCCATCAACGACCTCGAGTCGCGCGTGGCCGACCTGCGCCATATCGAAAGCGAGCTGGAAACCGTGCGCCAGGCCCACTACGCGGCCGGCGACCAGGTGAACCAGGCCCAGGGCCTGCTCTATGAAGCCAGCGCCGAAGTGGGCCGGCTGGAAGCCGAGATCCGTTTCGTGGTCGAAGGCCGGCAGCGCGCCGAGCAGCGGCTGGTGCAGCTGAAGGAACAGACCGCGCAGTGGGCCGGGCGCAAGGAAGACGCCGAGGCCGAAACCGCGAACCTGGCCGCGCTCGCCGTGGAAGGCGAGGAGCAGGCGACGCTGCTGGCCGCGCAGGTCGAAGAGCAGGGCATGCAGTTGCCCGACCTGGAAGAGGCGCTGCGGCAGGCGCAGGCGCGCTCGCTCGAACAGCGCGGCGCGGTGACGCAGGTGCAGCAGCAGATCCAGGTGCTGGCCGCCGACCAGCGCAACATCGAAGAGCAGTCGCGCCAGCTGAACCAGCGGCGGGAACGCCTCGTGACCGACCGCAATGCGCTGGCGGCGCCGGACGAACAGCGGCTCATCAACCTGCAGCAGCAGCTGGCGGCGGCGCAGGAAGCGGCCGAGACCGCCGATGCCCGCCTGCACGAACTGCAGGAGCAGGTGCCGCAGCTGGACGAGGACCGGCGCGGCAAGCAGCAGGACGTGAACACGCAGAGCGGGCGGCAGTCCGACCTGTCGGCCCGCATGGAGGCGCTGAAGGCGCTGCAGGAAAAGGTCCGCACCGACGGCAAGCTGCAGCCCTGGCTGGCCAGGCATGGCCTCGGCGGGCTGCAGGGCCTGTGGAGCCGCATCCACATCGAGCAGGGTTGGGAAAACGCGCTGGAAGCGGCGCTGCGCGAGCGCCTGAATTCGCTGGAGGTGTCGCGCCTGGATATCGTGCGCGCCTTTGCCAACGACGCGCCGCCGGCCAAGCTGGCCTTCTACCACGCCCCCGCGGCCGGTGCTCCCGAAGCCAGCGCCGCGCTGCCGCGCCTGGCCGACCTGCTGCGCCTGAACGATGCCGGCCAGAAGGCGCTGCTGGTCGACTGGCTGCACGGCTGCTACACCGCCGCCACGCTGGAAGACGCCCTGGCCGCCCGCGACAAGCTGCAGCCCGGCGAATCCATCTTCGTGAAGGCTGGCCATGCCGTCACCGCGCACAGCGTCAGCTTCTATGCGCAGGACTCCGAACAGGCCGGCCTGCTGGCGCGCCAGCAGGAGATCGAGAACCTCGAGAAGCAGCTGCGCGCCCAGGTGCTGATCGCCGAGGAAGCGCGTTCGGCGCTGGTGCGGGCCGAGGCGGCCTACACCGACGCCTCGCTGCGCCTGACCACGGCGCGCCGCGAAGCCACCGAGACCCAGGGCCGGGCCCATGAGCTGCAGGTGGAAACGCTGCGCCTGACGCAGCTGGCCGAACAGACCCGCGCGCGCAGCGAGCAGATCAACAGCGACCTGGCCGAAGTGGACGCGCTGCTGGAGGACCTGCAGGAGCGCCGCGTCTCCGCCGAGGGCCGCTTCGAGGAGCTGGACATGCAGCTGGCCGACAGCCAGGAACGCCATGCCCAGCTGGACGACCGCGTGATCGAGGCCGAGCGCAAACTGGCCGAAGCGCGCGAGCAGCACCGCAGCCTGGAGCGCCAGGCGCAGGAAGCCACCTTCTCGCAGCGCGCGCTGGATGCGCGCAGGGGCGAGCTGCAGCGCGCCATCGAGACGGCGACGCAGCAGGCAGCGACCATCGCCGCCGAGCAGGAGCGGGCCCAGAGCGAGCTGACGCGCCTGACCGACGCCGCCGCCCAGGCCGGGCTGCAGAGCGCGCTGCAGGTGAAGATGGAACGCGAGCAGGGGCTGGGCGCCAAGCGCAGCGAATACGACGACCTGACCGCCAAGCTGCGCGCCAGCGACGAGCGCCGGCTGCAACTGGAACGCGAACTCGATCCGCTGCGCCAGCGCATCACCGACCTGCAGCTGAAGGAACAGGCCGCGCGCCTGGGCCTGGAGCAGTACACCCAGCTGCTGGCCGACGCCCAGGCCGACCTGGAAGCGGTGGGCAAGTCGATCGCGGAGAAGAACGTCCGGCTCACGGGCCTGCAGTCGGAGATCGACCGCCTGCATCGCGAAGTGGCGGCGCTGGGCGCCGTCAACCTGGCGGCGCTGGAGGAACTGAGCACGGCGCGTGAGCGCAAGCAATTCCTGGACGCCCAGTCGGCCGACCTGAACGAGGCGATGGCGACGCTGGAAGACGCCATCAGGAAGATCGACGGCGAGACCCGCGAACTCCTGGGCAGCACCTTCCAGACCGTCAACGAGCATTTCGGCCGGATGTTCCCCGAGCTGTTCGGCGGCGGCAACGCCAGGCTGGTGATGACGGGCGAGGAGATCCTCGACTCCGGCGTGCAGGTGATGGCGCAGCCGCCCGGCAAGAAGAACCAGACCATCCACCTGCTGTCAGGCGGCGAGAAGGCGCTGACCGCCATCGCGCTGGTGTTCGCGATCTTCCAGTTGAACCCAGCGCCGTTCTGCCTGCTGGACGAGGTGGACGCGCCGCTGGACGACGCCAACACCGAGCGCTACGCCAAGCTGGTGATGACCGGCGACGAGATCCTGGACGCCGGCGTGCAGGTGATGGCCCAGCCCCCGGGCAAGAAGAACTCCACCATCCACCTGCTGTCCGGCGGCGAGAAGGCGCTCACCGCCATCGCGCTGGTGTTCGCGATCTTCATGCTGAACCCGGCGCCGTTCTGCCTGCTGGACGAGGTGGATGCGCCGCTGGACGACGCCAACACCGAGCGCTACGCGAAGCTGGTCAACGAGATGTCGTTCAAGGGCACGCAGTTCCTGTTCATCTCGCACAACAAGATCGCGATGGAGATGGCCGAGCAGCTGATCGGCGTCACGATGCAGGAGCAGGGCGTGTCGCGCATCGTCGCCGTCGACATGGACGCGGCGCTGTCGATGGCCGAGGCTGCGTAGTCATCATGACGACGCCGTTCGCAGCTCCGCCGGGATCGCCCGAGCGAACGATGCACGTACGGCGCGCCGCCTGAGCCTGCGCTGAAGACTACAACAAGAGAGACGCCAGACCCATGCCGCTGAACCTCACCACCGCCTTGATC
>JAQGMS010000030.1 GCA_028292245.1 Ramlibacter sp. | reverse complement strand
GCCTCGCCCATCACCTTGGCGCGCTCGCCGTACACCTTGCGCACGTTGGCCAGCGTCGCGGGCATTCTTCCGGCTTTCAGGTACTGGGCCGCGGTGGCTTGCGCGAATGTGCTGGTGTGCGCGTCGCTGAACTGCTTGCACATGGTGGCCTTGGCCAGCAGCTCGGGTTGGGCGATCAGCCAGCCCACACGCAAGCCGGGGCTCAGCACTTTGCTCATGGTGCCGCAGTGCGCCACCAGGTGGCGCGCCCCGGGCTGCTCCTTGCACAGCGCCAGGATCGACGGCGGCGGCGGCTTGTCGTCGAAGTACAGCTCGCCATACGGGTCGTCTTCCACGATCAGCACTTGGTGGTTGACGGCGATCTCCAGCACGCGCTTGCGCCGCTCCAGGCTCAGCGTGGCGCCGCTGGGGTTGCCGAAGGTGGGGATCAGGTAGACGAACTTCGGCTTGTGTTCGATGACGAGTTTTTCGAGCTGGTCGACGTCGACGCCGTTCGCGTCCACCGGCGCGGTGATCAGCTCGGCGCCATAGAGCCGAAAGCACTGGATGGTGGCCAGGAAGGTGGGCGCCTCCACGATCACCTTGTCGCCGGGGCTGATCATGGTCTTGCCCAGCAGGTCCAGCGCCTGCTGGCTGCCGGTGGTGACGATCAGGCCGTCCTGGCTGACGGCCACGCCCTTGGTGGCCATGTACGCCGAGAGCTGCTCGCGCAGCGGCTCGTAGCCTTCGGTGGCGCCGTACTGCAGCATGCCGCCGGGGTTTTCGGTCAGCGCCGTGTTGACGGCTTCCTTGATGCCGGCCACGTCGAACATGGCGGAATCGGGGAAGCCGCCGGCGAAGCTGATGATGCCGGGCTTGCCCAGCAGCTTGAAGAGCTCGCGGATGGCGGAGGTTTCTACGTTGTCGAGGCGGTCGGCGAATTTCAGGGGCATGGTCGTTCTCGCTTGCGTTCAGTCCGAATGGTAGCCAAAGAACAGGACGCGCCGGAATCTGGATGGCGAGGCCTAGTGATAGGCCCGCTTTACCCGCTCCAGCGCCTGCTCCACGTGAGACGTGAGCTTGGTTGTTCCCATGGCAGTCAGCCCCAACCGATGTGTCGCCCGGGTCATGCCCACATAGAGCAGCCGAAGCTCGTCCAGCCGCTTGGACTCAGCGCCTTCCAATTCCTCGAGCGCAACAACGAAGACCACCGGAAATTCCAGCCCCTTGCTGCTATGAAGCGTCGTCAACTTGACCGAGGGAGTCGAATCCGCGGCTCGACGGGCCGATTTGTCTGCGGAGACGGCGATGCCGGCACGCTCCAAGGCATCTCTGATGCTTTCCAAGCCCCGCCAAGTACGCGCCAGTACGGCGATGTCGCCTGGCGATCGACCTTGAACTACCAACTCGGATATCGCCTTCACAACATGATCCGCTTCCTGCCTACCGCTGTCGAAGCGATGAAACGTCGGCAAAGGCCCGCTCCTGCCGGCTGACTGGGGAATCACGAGCGGCATATCTTCGTCCGTCGCATTCCGGCCGTCTTCGAGCACTCCTTCCGCGCACTCAATAGCCAGCGCGAGCACTTCGGTGGTGTTGCGGTAGTTGATCTTCAGGATTTCGGTACGTCCTTTTGCCTCGATACCCAGCTTTGCAAAACTGAGTTTGCGACGGGATTTTTGGTAGATCGACTGGGCGTCGTCATACAAGACCAGCAACGACTTCGTGGCCGGATCCACCATCTGCGCTGCTGCCGCCAGCCACTCATCCGCAAGGTCGTGGGCCTCGTCAATCAATATGGCGGCGTACTGCCCTTTGGGAACGCGAGAGGCCGCGATTCCATCACATGCCAGCCGGGCCAAGGCATCGTAGTCGTCACCTGCCAAGTGCTGGCTGATCGGAGCCAGCTGGTAGGTTCTGATCAAGTCCAACGCCCAGCTATGGAAAGTTCGCACCTGGACGGCCGGCCCAACCCCTTTTAGCCGTAACATGGTTTCGATCCGGCCTGCCAGGTCGCGGTTGTAGCAAAGCACCAGGATGGGTTTGTCTTCGCGGGCAATGGCTTGAAGCTGCACCGCGCGAAATATCAGGATCATGGTCTTGCCCGAACCCGCCGGTCCGTGAATCAACCTGTGGCCCTCGCCCAGGTTGCGGGCGACGGCCTCCTGCTGAAGATCCATCACCTGCAGTACGTCCTGCACAACCAGCTTGGAAGGCGTGTCATCCAGCGGCAACGACTGCTGATGGCCCATGCGCAACTCCGGGAACAACAGTGCCCTGACCATGTTCATCTGCGGCAGGGTCAGCAGGCATTGCCAATTCACGTTGAACATGCCCCATAGCTTTTGCTGGAAAGCCATCGAGTCGACGTCTTCCGCCAAGTCATCTGCCAGCATCACCTTGTGCGGCTCGAACACCTCCGAGAAGCTGTGATCGCCGGAGACTTCCGCCGCCTTGATGTGGCTGAGCACAGCACCCCATCCCCAGGGAATCAGCGGCTTGCCGCGATACGGACCATCCAAATGCAGCAGCTCAGGGCGCTTCTGAATCTGATGCATCAGGTCGATCATGTAGCCACGGGCTTGCGACACGGGATGATCGTTATTCACTGTGCCGCCTTCGGTCCGCAGCTCGACAAGCATCGTGTTGGCCTGAACGATGGTTTGCCGTTTCCAGCCTTTCACTTCGAGTATCAGCAAACCCCGCTGCGGATGAAGGATCACGAAGTCCGGCTCATGGCCCGAACCCATGATGGGAATGTTGTGCCAGACGGCGTAGTCGTCTTCCAGATGCCGAGCCAATGCGTCCAGCACGCGCTTTTCGCCGGCATTCGCGCGCTCGCGAACTCTCGTCTTTCCCTGCGGAAATATGGCCACGGCAAGATTCTCCCTTTGCGGCAGTCTAAGTGAACCCTACGTTGGCGGCTGTATCGACTCCGCGTAGGTTCGCGACATTAGCTTTCTCAAGCCGGGCCAGCGTTTCGTCCAGAACGGGCCCGGCGGGATCAGGTGCGGGTCGATCGCGTCCGCCACGTGCAGGCCGTGCCGAGCGGCCACCTTTCGGCCGGCGTCTTCCACCGCCATGCGCTCGATGGCGGAAACATAGTCCTGCAGTGGGCTGCGGCCGGCGGCGGTGTCGGACGCGTTGATCTCCAGGGCTTGCGCCCGCAGGAATGACCGGCCAACCTCGATGGCAAGAGCAAGCTGCATGCGGCCTTTGTCATTTTGCTTGTCGCTTAACTTGCACAAATTGGCCATGCGACTGTGCAGCACATCGAGCGGATGCATGACCAGAAAGGCCGGCCGGCCTTTGCCGCGAGTGATCTTCACTGCGCGCTTGCGCACTGTCTCGCCCTCGAGTCCAACGAGTTTGAAAATCACGTCCGCGTTGATGTATTCATCATCGGAAATATCGAGGACAGCTTGGCCGACAAGCGCAGTCAGGGCTCGTTTGTTCGGGAAGACGGTTTGGCCTTTCATCGCGGCCGCCAGCCTGACGACTGAATCCTTGTCGCCCGCGGATCTGGACAAAAAGTCCACGTCGTTGGATATGGCGGGCAAGTCGAAATTCTGATGCGACACGCCGTACCGGTCCACCCAAAACGCAAGCGCCTGGCCGCCGACCAGAACCAGGTCGTCTCCCCCTGCGTCGAGCAGCTTGTGGATGGTTGCCGGTGGCGTCACCGCCTCGGTCTTTTTTGTCACCAGGACTTGCGCCGCGTTGCAAACGCACCTTTGGGAAACTCCACCCGCGCGCTTCTCACGACGGCCGCCGGGATGGCGTGGAGGCTGGAAGCACTCCTTCGCCCGGAGCGGACATCCGCCTCGTCTCGCGCATGCCGATACTGCAGCGCCGCAGAACGTACCTCGTCGACCGTGGCGCCTGCCGTCCGCTCGACGCCGACGCCCAATTTCACCCAGTGCTCCACCTGCTGGGCCAGGCTTCGGTGCATCAACGCGGCCTCATGCGTGGCCAGCTCGTAGAGTTCGTCGGTGATTCGGATGGATTTCGCCATGGCTTGATTATATGTGGCAATTTGCCACATTCAAGCCGTGTCATTACTGCAGGGTCTGGAGAATCTTGCGGTAGACCATGACGCCGCCGCCCTCGGCCACCTGGTTGTACAGGCGCTGCGCCGTGATGTTGGTCTCTCGCGTGGCCAGTACACGCGCCCGCAACCGTCGGCCTGGGCGCGCTCGTACACGGCTTCGATCAGGGCGCGGCCCACGCCTTTGCCGCGTGCGGCTTCGGCGGTGAAGAGGTCCTGCAGGTAGCAGTTGGGGCCGATCTGAATGGTGCTGCGGTGGTACAGGTAGTGCGTCAGGCCCAGCAGTTGGCCGTCGGCCTCGGCCACCAGGCAATGCACCGGCTCGTAGGCGTCGAAGAAGCGCTGCCAGGTGCTGCGCGTGATGTGCTCGGGCAACGCCGTCGGGCCGGCGCGCTCATAGAAGGCGTTGTAGCCGTCCCAGAGGATTTTCCAGGCATCGAAGTCTTGGGGTTGGACGGGGCGGATGACAGCTTTCATGGACGCGTTTTACACCGCGCGACTTCGACTACCTGTAAGGAGTTATTTGACTTAACTATTCTCAAATAGTAAAATACGTTAACTACTTAAAAGGCGTATCAATGTACCCCGTTGACACTCCCCAACAGCTGCGCACCATCCTGCGTACATTGCGCCAGGCGCGCGGGCTGACGCAGGCGCAGCTGGGACAGATGCTCGGCGTCAGCCAGAAGCGCATCGCGCGCATCGAGGCGGCGCCCGAAGTGACGGCGTTCGACCAGATCGCGCGGATGGTATCGGCCATGGGTTACCGGCTGCTGGTCCAGGAGCCCGCGCCGCACAAGGTGGCCGATGAGCCGGCCAAATACACGCCCACCTGGTAGTTCGATGGCCACGTTTCGCCGCCCCCGCACCAACCCGCGCGACAGCATGCTGGCTGTATGGACCAATGGCGAGCGTGTTGGCGCCTGGTCGGTGGCCAATGGCGAACATCGGTTCCAGTATGAAAGCAGCTGGGCGGCCTCGCCCGCCGGCCGACGCCTTTCCCTGTCGCTGCCTTTCACCCCCGACAACGTGCCGCACCGCGGCGACGTGGTGCGCAACTTCTTCGACAACCTGCTGCCCGACAGCGACACCATTCGCAGGCGCATGGCCGACAAATTCGCAAAAGGCAGTGTCGACACATTCGACCTGCTGGCAGCCATGGGGCGCGACTGTGTGGGCGCGGTCCAGCTGCTGTCACTGGATCAGGCACCGGATGGTTTCGACCGGATCGAAAGCGTGCCCCTGGACGAAGCCGGCGTCGAAAGGGCGATCGACAGTGCCGTGTCCGATGCCCGCGTGCTGGGCCAACAGGGCGAAGACGACTTCCGCATCTCCATCGCCGGAGCCCAGGAGAAAACCGCCCTCCTCTTTCATGCGGGCCGATGGGCCAGGCCGCTGCATGCAACCCCGACCACCCATATCTTCAAGCTGCCATTGGGCCTGGTGGGCCACATGCGGGCCGACATGCATGCCTCCGTCGAAAACGAGTGGCTCTGCGCGCGGCTGCTGGCGTTGCTGGGGTTTGCCGTGGCGCCGTGCGAAGTCGCCACCTTCGGGCAGCGCAAGGTGCTGGTGGTGGAGCGCTTCGACCGCGAGCTGCAGTCGCCGCCGGGCAGGCCTGCATGGTTGGCCCGGCTGCCGCAGGAGGATTTTTGCCAGGCGCTTGGCGTCGCTGGGCCGCGCAAATATGAATCCGATGGCGGCCCGGGCGTGCGCGACGTATTGCGTGTGCTCGACACCAGCACGCGGGCCGCGCAAGACAAGCTCACGTTCATTCGTGCCCAACTCGCCTTCTGGCTCATGGCCGCCACCGACGGCCACGCCAAGAACTTCTCGATCTTTCACGAGCGCGGCGGCGGCTACCGGCTCACGCCGCTGTACGACGTGCTTTCGGCCTGGCCGATCATCGGCAACGGGCCGAACCAGGTCAGTCCGCGCCGCGCCAAGCTGTCGATGGCCTTGCGCAGCAAGAACACGCACTGCCACCTGCACGAGATTCACACCCGCCATTGGCAGGCGCTGGCGCTGCAAAGCGGCGTGCCCGATGCGTTCGACCCGATGGTGGGGTTGGTGCTGCAGGTGCCGGATGCGCTGGAACGGGTGGAGGCGGAGCTGCCGCCGGCGTTTCCGCGAACAGTGTTCAACGCGATCCGCCGCGGCATGCTGGCGCAGGCGGAAAGGTTCGTGGCCGAGTTGCCCTGACTCGCTCGCCCGGCTACATCGTGTGCAGGCCGCCGTCCACCATCAAGGTGGTGCCGGTGATGAACGAAGCTTCGTCGCTGGCCAGCCAGAGGATCGGCCATGCGATCTCTTGCGGATCGGCCCAGCGGCCCAGGAGCGACGTGGTCTGCCGCTCATCGCGCAATTGCTCCACGGCCTTGCCGGCGGCCTTGGCCTTGTTCAAATGAAAGTCGGTGAGCGTGGAGCCCGGGCAGACGGCATTCACACGCACGCCGTGCGCGGCTTCCTCGTGGGCCAGCGTGCGCGTCAGGGCCAGCATGCCGGCCTTGGTGGCGTCGTACAGGCCCATGCCCTTGCGGCCGGTGACGGCGTAGCACGACGAAACGTTGACGATGCTGCCGCGCCCGCTTGCGCGCAATGCCGGCAGCGCGGCGCGGCAATAGTGGGCGGTGCCCATCAGGTTGACGGCCACCACCGCTTGCCATTCGGCGGGCGTTGCATCGGCCACGGCGGCGTTGTTGCGCATGGCGGCGTTGTTGATCAGTACGTCGAGCCGGCCGTGCGCGGACAAGGCGGCAGCGACGGCGTTGTCCGCCTGCGCGGCGTCCGACACGTCGGCAGCGAAATGCGCCAATCGCGCTTGCGGCAGCTCCGCTGCGATGGCCTTGCAGGTTTGGCGCAGGGCGTCCACATCGCGATCCACCAGCGTCACCGCCGCGCCTTCGGCGCAGAACAATCGCGCCAGCGCCGCGCCGATGCCCGCCGCACCGCCGGTGACGAGGGCCGATTTGCCTTGCAGCCGCGCCATGGGCTCAGTCGGCCTTGGCGCCGGTGGCCTTGATCACCTTGCCCCAGCGCGGAATCTCGCTGCGGATCCAGCCGCTGAACTGTTCCGGCGTGCCGGCCACCACTTCGAACTCCATGCCGGTGAGCTTCTCGCGAATCTCCGGCGTGTTGAGGATCTTCACGATCTCGCGGTTGTAGCGGTCGATGATGGGCCGCGGTGTGCCGCCCGCGGCGAGGAAGCCGATCCACGAAGTCGCCACCAGGTCGGGGTAGCCCGACTCCACCAGCGTCGGCACGTTCGGCGTGCCGGGAAAGCGCTTCTGGCCCGACGAGGCGATCAGGCGCAGCCGCCCTTCCTTGGCGAACTGCAATACGTTGCCCGGCACCATGAAGGCGGTCTGCACCTGGCCGCCGACCAGATCGGTGAGCGCGGGCGCTGCGCCCTTGTACGGGATGTGCGTGATCTCCACGCCCGCCGCGAGCTTGAGCATTTCCATCGTGAGGTGCGAAGCGCTGCCCACCGCCACCGACGCGTACGAGAGCTTGCTGCCCGGGGCCTTGGCCAGCGCGATCAGTTCGGCCACGTTGTTCGCCGGCACCTGCGGGTTGACCACCAGGTACTGCGGCGACGTCACGGCCAGTGTGATGGGCGCCAGGTCCTTCACCGGGTCGTAGGGCATCTTGTCGAACAGCGTCACGTTGATGGCGATCGGCCCGTTGTAGCCGATCAGCAGTGTGTGGCCGTCGGCCGGTCCCTTGGCCACCATGTCGGCGCCGATGTTGCCGCCCGCGCCGGGCTTGTTCTCTACCACCACCGGCTGGCCGATGGCGTCCTGCAGCTTCGGCGCCACCAGGCGCGCCAGCACGTCGTTGGTACTGCCGACGATCGGCACGATGATGCGCACCGTCTTGGTCGGCGACCATTCCTGCGCCAGGCTGGCCGTGGCGAAACCCAGGCCAGTGGCTGCGGCAACCGCCAACGCCAGCACCTTCCTCTTTTGAACTCGCATCGCTTGTCTCCTTACAGCTTGGATTGGTGTCGTCAGAGCGAATACACGGGCTTGCCGCGCACTTGCTGAATCTTGTCCTGGGCCCAGGGCTTGGGGTCCTGGTCGCGCGGCAGCAATACACCGGCCGCGCGCACCTGCTGCGCCGCCGCGTGCAGCGCCGGCGGCTCCACGCCCTGGTCGAGCTCGAGCGCGGCCTCGACCAGCATGCGCCGCGCCATCACGATGGCCTTGTCGGTCGGCAACAGCTTTTCCTTCGTGCGGTCCTGGATGGCTCCCATGCTTTCCTGCAGCGAAGCGTCCTGCTCGGAAAAGCCGAACACGCCGCTGTAGGCGCGCCGGTCTTTCTGCGCCGCCCGGTCCATCAAATAGTCGTTGTCCTTGTTGGCGCGCGGCCGCCAGCTGATCGGCTGTACATCCTCGTACTTGACGTGAATGCCCTTGCCCGAAGCCATCTCCTCGCGCTCTTCGTCGTTCAAGGGCTGGTCGGGCCGGTAGTTGATGCTCCAGGCCCAGCAGTTCTCGTCGTCGATCGGCACCCACACGTGGCCGCCGAGCGAATGGTCGCCGAACGGCGGGATCAGCGTGAACCAGGGGAACAGCCACTGCGTGATGCGCCAGTAATAGCTGTCGGCGTCGCCGTTGCGGCGGCCGTACAGCGTCAGGCCGAACGGGTTCTTCTCGATGTCGAAGATCACGTTGCCGTCGGCCTTGATGTAGTCCAGCGCCTTGACGCCGCGGTGCATCGGGTCGATGTCCACCTCGTACTTGTGGACGTAGGAAACGTGGGCGGTGTCGATGCCGCCCTCCATCGCCTGCAGGTAGTTGCTCTGCTGCCAGCGCTTGGAGATGAACACGTGGCTCTCGGGCAAGGTGCACCACTCCACCTCGGGCGGCTCGGGCTGCTTGCCGGCCGGGCCCATGTAGGCCCACACCAGCCCGGCGCGCTCGATGCACGGATAGGCCTTGATGCGCATGCGGTCGGCCACCTGCGGCGCCGAGGGCACATCCACGCAGGCGCCGGTGCGGTCGAACTTGAGGCCGTGGTACGAGCAGCGGATGCCGCATTCCTCGTTGCGGCCGAAGAACAGCGACGCGCCGCGGTGCGAGCAGAACTCGTCGATCAGCGCGGCGTGGCCTTCGGTGTCGCGAAAGGCCAATAGCTTCTCGCCCAGGATCTGCACGCGCACCGGCGCGCCGTCGGGCTGCGCGATTTCGCTGGAGGAAAGGACAGGCACCCAATAGCGGCGCATCAGGTTGCCCATCGGCGTGCCGGGGCCGGTGCGGGTGAGGAGGTCGGCGGTTTCTTGGTCCATGGAACTGATCTCGATCTAGGGCGTTTGTCCGTCTGATGGACATATAATCCGTGGGATGGACAATTCTAGTGCAACCGGCGTGCGGGCGGTGGGTCGGGCCCTGGAAGTCCTGCTCGCCTTCCGCGAAGGCGACAGCGAGCTCAGCGCCTCCGAATTGCTGGCGCGAGTGAAATTGAGCCGGCCCACGCTCTACCGTTTGCTCTACACG
>JAQGMS010000027.1 GCA_028292245.1 Ramlibacter sp. | reverse complement strand
TGGACCTTCACGCTCGATGACACCAACGGCACCGTGGAGGCGCTGAACGCCGGCGCCACGCTGACCGACAGCTTCACCGTGTACACCGAGGACGGAACCGCCCAGACCATCGACATCACGATCAACGGCGCCAACGATGCCGCGGTGGTCAGCGGCACGGTGAGCGGCAGCGTGACGGAAGCGAGCGGCGTGTCCAATGGCACGCCCGGCACGGCCACGGCCAGCGCGACGCTGAGCGACAGCGATGTCGACAACGCGGCGGATACCTTTACCGCGACCAATGGCCCATCGGTTTCGATCAGCGGCTATGGCACCTACCAGATGACCACGGGCGGCACCTGGACCTACACGCTCGATGACACCAACAGCACCGTGGAGGCGCTGAACGCGGGCGGTTCGCTGGCCGACTCGTTCGTTGTAACGACCGAGGACGGCACCAGCCAGACCATCACGGTGGTCATCAACGGGGCGGACGACGCGGCCGTTTTGTCCGGGGGTACGGCAAACCTGACTGAGACCAACTCGGCCGGGGACGTCAGCACCAGCGGCACGCTGACGATCTCCGATGTCGACTACTCGGCGGCGTTCACCGCGCAGACCGATGCGTCGGGCTCGTACGGGTCCTTCTCGATCGACAGCGCCGGCGCCTGGGCCTACACGGCCTATTCGGCCCATGACGAGTTCTATCCCGGCGACGTTTACACGGACACGTTCGATGTGGCGGCGCTCGACGGCACCACCGCAACAGTCACGATCAACATCACGGGCGTCAACGATCTGCCGGGCGGCGGCGTGTCGATCTCCGGGGTCGCGCTGCAAGGCGAGGTGCTGACGGCGGTCACGTCGTCGCTGACCGATGCGGAGTCGGTCGGCACGCTGAGCTACCAGTGGCTGCGCAACGGCGATGTCCCGGTCGGCACGAACTCCAGCACCTACACGCTGACTAGCGCTGACATCAATGCGCCGATCCATGTCGTTGTGTCGTACACCGACGGCGGCGGCACGGCCGAGAGCGTTGCTTCGTCGGATACCGCGCCGATCGGGGCGCATACGACCGGCGGCGCCAGGGGCGATACGCTGGTGGGCAGCACCGGGGACGATATCCTGGACGGCGGCCGCGGCGCGGACTTGATGATCGGCGGGGCGGGCAACGACACCTACGTGGTCGACACCGGCAAGGACAGGATCGTCGAGCTGGGAGGCGAAGGCATCGACCAGGTTCTCGCCAGGGCGTCTTTCACCCTGCCCTCGGACGTGGAAAACCTGACGCTGACCGGAACGGCCAAGATCTCGGGCACCGGCAACGACCTGGACAACATCATCATCGGCAACCAGTCCGGCAGCGTCCTGACGGGCGGGCTCGGCGCCGACACGTTGACCGGCGGTATCGGCCCGGACCGGTTCGTGTACCGGACCGAGGCCGACAGCGGCATCGCGCCCGGCACCTGGGACGTGATCACCGACTTCAACAGCGCGCAACGGGACAAGATCGACCTGCAGGCGATGGACGCGAACGTGCTGATCAGGGGCAACCAGCGCTTCACGTTCATCGGTGACGCAGATTTCAGTGCCGCGGGCCAGGTGCGCTTCGACAGTTCGACCCACATGCTCTACGGCAGCACCGATGCGGACACCGCGCCGGAGTTTTCCATCGAGCTGCTCGGGGTCACCGTCCTCACGGCGCGCGACATCCTGCTGTAAGGCGGCGGGGCGCGGCCCTAGTACTCCGCGCCCTCCACCAGGAAGCGCACGCGGCGCACGCCCTGCCATTCGTCTGCATCGAGCCGGAATGCCAGCACCACCCGGGCCGGCAACGGCTCGGTGTGGCCGAACCAGATGCCGTCCACCGGCTGTCCCTGGTGCTTCAGCTTGAGCTGCAGGTGCTTGTCGGCGACCAGCCGCTGCGAGATCACCTCGACCTCCTCGCTGAACACCGGCGGCGCGAACCCCTGGCCCCAGACTTCGCGATGCAGCGTGTCGACCAGGTCGGGGCGCCGGTATTCGGCCGCCAGCGGCCCGTCGGTGTCGAGCCTGCGCAGCAGCGTCGCCTTGTCCAGCCATTCGGCCGCCACCTCGATCAGGGCCTGCTCGAAAACGTCCAGCTGGTCCTCCGCCACGGTGCAGCCCGCCGCCATGGCATGGCCACCGAAGCGCAGCAGCACGCCGGGGTGGCGCTTGGCCACCAGGTCCAGCGCGTCGCGCAGGTGAAAGCCCGGGATCGAGCGGCCGGAGCCTTTGAGTTCATGCGCCTTGCCGTCGGCCTGGCTGGAGGCGAACACGAACGTCGGCCGGTGCAACTTGTCCTTGATCCGCGAAGCGACGATGCCGACCACGCCTTCATGGAAGTCGGGATCGAACACGCAGATGGCGGCCGGCGGCTCCTGCCCCTCTTCGAACAGGCCTTCGGCGATCTGCATGGCCTGGTCGCGCATGCCGCCTTCGATGTCGCGGCGCTCGCGGTTGATCGTGTCCAGCGTGCGCGCCAGTTCGTCGCCGCGCGCGGCATCGTCGGTGAGCAGGCATTCGATCCCGATCGTCATATCCGACAGGCGCCCGGCGGCGTTGATGCGGGGCCCGAGGGCAAAGCCGAAGTCGAAGGTGGTCGCCATCTGTGACTGGCGGGCGGCAGCGGTGAACAGGCCGGCCAGCCCGCACGGCATGGCACCGGCGCGGATGCGCTTGAGCCCTTGCGCCACCAGGCGGCGGTTGTTGGCGTCGAGCTTCACCACATCGGCCACCGTTCCCAGCGCCACCAGCGGCAGCAAAGCATCCAGTTTGGGCTGGTTCTGCGCATCGAACACGCCGCGCTGCCGCAACTCGGATCGCAGCGCCAGTAACACGTAGAACATCACGCCGACCCCGGCGATCGACTTGCTTTCGAACGCGCAGCCCGGCTGGTTGGGGTTGACGATCACGGCGGCATCCGGCAGTTGCGGCCCCGGCAGGTGATGGTCCGTGACCAGCACCTGCAGCCCCAGCGCGTTCGCCTGTGCGACGCCTTCGACGCTGGCGATGCCGTTGTCCACGGTCACCAGCAGGTCGGCGCCGCGTTGCTTGACCCGCTGCGCGATCGGCGGCGTGAGGCCGTAGCCGTCGATCACGCGGTCGGGGACCAGGTAGTCGAGGTTCTTCGCGCCAAGCAGGCGCAGCCCGCGGATGGCGACGGCGCAGGCGGTGGCGCCGTCGCAGTCGTAGTCGGCGACGATGCAGATCTTGCGGTCCGCTGCGATGCAGTCCGCCAGCAGCACCGCCGCCTCCGGCAAGCCCTTCATCCCGGCCAAGGGCAGCAGCCGGGCCAGGCCGTCGTCCAGTTCGTCCTTGCCGAGCACACCGCGCGCCGCGTACAGGCGCGCCAGCAAAGGGTGGATGCCGGCCTGCTCCAGCGCCCAGGCGGCGCGCGGCGGAATTTCGCGGGCGGTGATTTTCATAGGGTTTCGAGCTGCGCGGTGGCCTGGTTGCGCGCGAACAGGCCGCTCAGCCGGCGCAACATGCCATTGCCGGCGGAGCTGGCCCAGGTCTGCGCGCTGCGCTCGCCGCACAGCGTCAGTATCACCGGTTGCCCGTGGCTCTGCTCCTGAACCAAGTGCGCGCACTCGCTTGAATCGAGCGCTTGCCAAGCCGCGGCCCATGCGCGCCAGTCGGCCCGCAGCGCCGCGTCGCGCAGGGTGGTCGCGACGTGCAAGCCAGCCGGCGGCGCGGCAGAAGCCGAAGGCGGCAAGGCACCGGCGCCGCTGGCCCAGAAGGAATTCACCGGCAACAGGCCTGCGCGGGCTCGCTCATCGTTCACCTCATGGGTGTAGAGCAGCATCTGCATTTCCTGCTGCAGCCGCCGCAGCGTCGCGGCCTCCGGCGTGCGCGGCATCCACGGGTCGAGGGTGCGGCCCACCACGCGGTCCAGCGAGGCCGTTTGGAGATTGCGAAATGTGTCACCGCGCGCGAGCCAGCGAGTGGGCGTGTCGTATTCGAGCGCGATGCCGTCTTCCTGGAAGAACGGCAGCATCGCCGACAGCAGGGCCTGCGAATCCGTGGCGGTGAGCCCCAGCTCCTGCGGATCGCCCATGGCGACATGGTCGGTGCCCACGCGCCAGTGGCAGGGCGTGATCCAGGCCCAGGCCGCGCCGGCGTCCTCGCGGCCGGCCTGGCGCAGCTGCCAGGCGGCCAGCGGGATGCGGCCGTCCTGCGCCGGCAGCCCGCACGCCC
>JAQGMS010000025.1 GCA_028292245.1 Ramlibacter sp. | reverse complement strand
TCAACCAGGCCTTGAAGGCCAACAAGATGTTCAAGCGCGACATCGATTACATCGAAAAAGACGGCAAGATCATTATCATCGACGAATTCACCGGGCGGATGATGGACGGACGGCGCTGGTCCGACGGACTCCACCAGGCGGTGGAAGCGAAGGAGGGCGTGGCGATCGAGCCCGAGAACCAGACGATGGCGTCGATCACCTTCCAGAATTATTTCCTGATGTATCTGAAGCTCGCCGGCATGACCGGTACGGCCGACACCGAGGCATATGAATTCCAGGAAATCTACGGCCTGGAGACGGTGGTGATCCCGCAGAACAAGCCCAACGTGCGGCAGGACCAGCTCGATCGCGTGTACAAGACCACGCGCGAAAAATACGAGGCGGCGATCAAGGACATTCGCGAATGCTACGAGCGCGGCCAGCCGGTGCTGGTAGGCACGACCTCGATCGAGAATTCGGAAGTCATCGACGAACTGCTGAACAAGGAGGGCCTGCCGCACCAGGTGCTCAACGCCAAGCAGCATGCGCGGGAGGCCGATATCGTGGCGCAGGCCGGCCGGCCCAAGATGATCACCATCGCCACCAACATGGCGGGCCGCGGCACCGACATCGTGCTGGGCGGCAACGTCGAAAAGGCCGTCGAGGCCGTCGAAGCCGACGAGGCGATGGACGCTTCCGCCAAGCAGCAGAAAATCGCCGAGTTGCGCGCGCAGTGGGCGAAGGACCATGAGTTCGTGGTGGCCCAGGGCGGCCTGCGCATCATCGCCACCGAGCGCCACGAATCGCGGCGCATCGACAACCAGTTGCGTGGCCGCTCCGCGCGCCAGGGCGACCCTGGCTCTTCGCGCTTCTACCTCAGCCTGGACGATCCGCTGATGCGCATCTTCGCCGGCGAGCGCGTCAAGGCCATCATGGAACGCCTGAAAATGCCCGACGGCGAGGCGATCGAGGCGGGCATCGTCACGCGCAGCATCGAAAGCGCGCAGCGCAAGGTCGAAGCGCGCAACTTCGATATCCGCAAGCAATTGCTCGAATACGACGATGTCTCGAACGATCAGCGCAAGGTGATCTACCAGCAGCGCAACGACATCCTCGATGCATCGGACCTTTCCGCGCAGATCGCCTCGTTGCGCGAAGGCTGCTTCACCGACCTGGCGCACCAATACGTGCCGGCGGAGTCGGTGGAGGAGCAGTGGGACCTCCCCGGCCTGGAGAAGGTGCTCGCCGACGAATGGGGCATCCAGCTCGCCTTGCAAAAGGAAGTGCAGGCCGCCAGCAGCATCACCGACGAGGATTTGCTCGAGAAAGTCATCCAGGCGGGCAACGAAGCGTTCGACGCCAAGGTGCAGCAGGTCGGGTCCGCCAATTTCACACAGTTCGAGCGCATCGTGCTGCTGCAAAGCATCGATACGCATTGGCGCGAACACCTTTCCGCGCTCGACTACCTGCGCCAGGGCATCCACCTGCGCGGTTACGCGCAGAAGCAGCCCAAGCAGGAGTACAAGCGCGAGGCGTTCGAGCTGTTCGGACAATTGCTCGATTCCGTCAAGAACGAAGTGACCAAGGTCCTGATGACCGTGGTGGTGCAATCGGGCGAGCAACTCGAACAGGCTGCGGAGGACATCGAGAGCCGCGCCGAACGCATTGCCAACGTTACTTACACCGCGCCCACCGAGACCGGCGAAGTGGAAACCAAGCTCGACGAAAGCACTGCGCGGCAAGCGGTTTCACTCGCGGCGGATCTCCCGCGGGTCGGCCGCAACGACCCGTGCCCCTGCGGCAGCGGCAAGAAATACAAGCAATGTCACGGCAAGCTGGCGTGAAATCGCCACAGCCGAGGACAGATTGTTAGTACTTTGTTCGGCAGTCGACCCTTGCTGGCTGGAAAATTAGGTTGAATTTGCCCGGTACCCCTGTCAATGTTGACAGGGGGTAACGCACGCGAAAGGCCATTTGGCTCTTCAATAGAGGCACATTCCTAACAGGTGCTTCATGAAAGTCGTTGCTAGCGTTTCCCATGCGAGTCTCGCGCCCGGTGCGGCGAACAGCGAGACCAGCTCGATGTTTACGCAGGAATTGCGCGCGACGGTCGAGGCCGAATGGTCGCGGATCAAGCAGGGCGAGTTCTGGCGCCGTGTCATGGGCGAGCCGGTGCCTCCCTCGCTGTGGCGCGACCTGCTGCTGCAGGTCTATCATTATTCGAAGCACAACTCGATGAACCAGGCGGTTGCGGCCTTCGTGCCGGCGCCCGAAGGCCTCTTGAAATTCGTCTACCGCCATGCCGCCGAGGAACTAGGCCATGAGCGCATGGTGACCCATGACCTCAAGAGCATCGGCCTGCTCGAGGAGCGTGACCTGACGGCGGCGCCGCTGCCCGCGACCGAGGCGCTGATCGGCTATCTCTATTACGTGGCGCTGCGTTACGGCCCGATCGCCCGCCTGGGTTACAGCTTCTGGGCCGAAGGCGCGCATGCGCACATCCAGGAGCCGCTCAAGAAGATCTGCGCCGACCTGAAGCTCACCAGCAAGAATGTCACTTTCTTCGGCTCGCACGCGGAAGCCGACGAAGCCCACATCCAGCAGGTGGAAGAAGCGATCGAACGCTTCGCCATTTCCAACGAAGACCGGGAACTCGTATCCCGGGTGTGCGTCACTACCTTGTCACTCACCGGCCAGCTGCTCGAGCAAGTGGCCCGCCAGCACCGCCAGGAGTCCTGATGAACATCCAAGCCAGTTATTCACCGGCAGCCCCGTCATTCGGGCTGATGAACCCGGCCCGCGGCCCGGTCGGCGCCGACACCGTTGTGCTGCGCCACCTCAAGTCCCGTTCGGAAATCGAAACCGTCCTGCATCTGCGCGACGAGATCGACCTGTCGGCGCACAATAGCGCCAGCTCCAATTTCGTTGCTATCGAAAAAAAAGAGACGAGTGTGGTTTTGTGTTCGCGTTCGACCTGGACGGGGAGCTCATAGGAACCATCCGTATCGTGCCATTGGGACACCAGCTGACTTTGACGGACACATTGTTGCAGCAGCTGGGCGCCTCGGCCCCGCGACTGGTTGCGGGTGATTGGGAGGTGGGGCGGCTGGTGCTGGCCCCCGAACACCGCAGCGACGTCGACGCGTTGCGTCAATGCCTTTCACTGGCACTCACCTATGCGTGTACTCACGCGCGTGTGGCCAATCTCTACGCCTCATGCACCCATGTGCTCAGCCGCCTCTACCGGCGCTTCGCGTTCACTGCCTTCGCCAGGGATGTGCCGCTGCCGGGCAGCGAGAAGGTCTACACGCTGATATGCGGCAGTGCACCGCAGGTGTCGAAGGCCCTTTCGGGTTCGGCCGTGGCGGTCCCCCAGCAGCAATAACGGGCTGAAGCATCATGAATCCGGTCAAGCGGCTGTTCGCACACTACACCGCCTACCATGCCCACGGCCCGTTGCTGCTGCGCTATCTGAGCCTGCTGGGTTTCGTCGGATTTCCCGCGTTCTACCTGCTGCGCTTCACGAAGTCGGCCATCCCCTACGATGATCTCGCCTTCAGGCTCGTCGACGCGGTGATCTGCATCGTCCTGTTCCTGAAGGACCGGTGGCCCGAGCGCCTGAAGCCCTACTATTTCGCCTATTCGTACGCGGTGCTGATCGTCACGCTGCCCCTCACGTTCGTCTTCACGTCGCTGAAGCACGGCGGCGGAACGATCGCGGTGGGCAACACGCTGCTGGCCGCGTTCCTGATCGTGTTCCTCGCGGATTGGCGCAACACGATCGTGATCCTGCTCGCAGGTTTCGGCGGAGCCATCGGCTTGTACGTGCTGACCGACCCCAACCCCGAGTTGCCAGTCGATTACGTGGCCCGGCTCCCCATCCTGCTTCTGGTGGTAGTGGGCGGCAGCCTTTTCAAGTTCGCGCTGGAACGCGCCACCGCGGAGAAGGTGCGGCATGCCTACGCCTCGCTGGCCGGCTCCATCGCCCACGAGATGCGCAACCCGCTGGGCCAGATCAAGCACAGCCTGGAGAGCATGCGGCAATCGCTGCCCGCGCCAACCACCAAGGCTCAAGCCCAGCAGTTGAGCCCGGAAGAGGTGAACTCGCTCTACCGGCACCTCGCGCAGGGAGATATTGCCGTGGAGCGCGGATTGCAGGTTATCTCGATGACCCTCGACGAGGTCAACGCGAAGCCGCTGAATCCGGTGGGATTCGACTACCTCTCGGCCGCGGATGTGTGCGGCAAGGCAGTGCTCGAATATGGGTACGAAAGCCAGGAGCAACGCTCGAGGGTCGGCGTCGAGGTGGTGAACGACTTCCTGTTCCGCGGGGAGGAAACGGCGTACCTGTTCGTGCTGTTCAACCTCATCAAGAACGCGCTGTACTACCTGCCGGCCTATCCGCAGGCGCGGCTGGTCATCACGGTGGAAAAAGGCATGGTGAAGGTGCGCGATACCGGCCCGGGCATCGCATCGGAGCTGCAGCGCAGGCTGTTCGAGCCTTTCCGCACCAGCAAATCCGGTGGAACCGGTCTGGGCCTGGCCTATTGCAGGCGCGTGATGCGCGCTTTCGGCGGGGACATTGCCTGCGAGTCCGTGCTGGGCGAATACACGCAATTCACGATGACCTTTCCACCGGTCACCGCGCAGGAGCGTGAAGTCCACCGGCAGGCAGTGATCGCCAAGGCCAAGGCGGTGTTCGTCCGGCGCAGGCTGCTGGTCGTCGACGACGACGCGGCGCTGCGCAAGGCCACGCGCCTCAAGCTCGCGCCTGTGGACGCGGTGATCGATGAAGCGGCCGATGGCCGCCAGGCCCTGGCCATGCTGTCGAATTTCCGTTATGACCTCGTCGTGCTGGACCTCGACATGCCCGGCATGGACGGCTACGCCGTCGCCGACCAGATTCGCTCGGGCCAGGCGCCCGGCAACCGTGACGTGTGCATCGTGGCGTACACCAGCGAGCCCGGCCCGTTGGCGCGCGTCAAGACCTTGAAGGCCGGCATGGACGGCCTGGTGAACAAGCCCTGCGAGCAGGAGGCCTTGTTGCATGCGCTGTGCCAGGCCCTGGAAAATCCGGCTGGCCGGGCCCGGCTGGAGCATTCGCAGCTCGCCGGGCAGCGCGTGCTGCTGGCCGATGACAACACGTACAACCGCAAGGCCGTGGCCGCCTATCTGCGGCGGGCCGGCGTCGAAGTGGCCGAAGCGGACAACGGCCAGGCGGTGATCGATCAGCTGATGGCGGGCGGCGCTGCGTGGGACGCCGTGTTGCTGGATATCAACATGCCGGGAATGAGCGGCCTGGACACGGCGCAGGCCATTCGCGCCAGCGCGCTGCCCTGGAGCGAAGTGCCTATCGTCGCGCTCACCGCCCATTCGGGCGCGGACGTCATGGCCGCCGCGCGCGCGGCCGGCATGGACGGCTTCATCACCAAGCCGGTGGATGCCGCTTCGTTGTACGAGAAACTGCGGCAGCTCAAGTCGCGCGCGCCGGCCGAGGCGGCCGAACCACCGCCCAGCGCGCCGCGCACCGACGTACGGCTGCTGGACCTGGAGCGCCTGGAGCGCTATCGGGACATCGGAATGCTGGAAGAACTGGTTGGCGACTACGTGCCCGAGATCGCCCGGATCGTCGAGCGGCTGGAAAGCAGCGCGGCCCGGCAGGACCTGGAAGCCTGCCTGGAGTTGCTGCATTCGCTGGTGGGGCTGAGCGGGGAGGCCGGAGCGGCCGCGCTGCACCGGCTGGCAAAGGGCGTGTACGTGCAGATGTCGCAGGACCGGCGCCTGCCGGCCCAGGCGCGCTGGGTGGAACCCATCGGCGCACTGGCGGTCGAATCGGCACGCGCGCTGAACGAATACCGGGGCGTCGGCTCCGGTACCGCATGAGGGACTCGCAAGCGCTGTCGCAGCCCGACTCCGGCCAGGGCGGGCTGGCGGTGCTTTTTGTGGACGACGAGCCCACGTCGCGCAAGCTGTTCGCGCGAAACTTCGGGGATGAGTTCAGCATCGTCACGGCCGCCAGTGCGAGTGACGCGCTGGATTTGTTGGCTCGGCACGAACAGGAATTCGCGGTGCTCCTGACCGACTACCGGATGCCCGAGCGCGACGGCATGAAATTGCTGCAGACCGTGCGGCGCGAACACCGCCACCTGGTGCGCCTGCTGGCGACGGCCTATGCGGAGAAAGAGGTCGCGATCGCGGCGGTGAACC